>NZ_JACJEX010000017.1:0-48380 GCF_014164245.1 Pseudoalteromonas sp. SG43-8
AGCCATGATCAAACTCTTCAATTAAAAAGTTTTATGTCTTTCGACAGCTCAATGAATTCTGAATTTTTGTTTTTGTTGCCAAAAACGAATTGACTGTGCGTTATTATTTTCACTTTTAAAAAAGTAAAATCAAAACAGCTCAAGGCTGAATCTTTTAATAACATATGGTCACTCAGTTTCAATTGAGACTCTAATTTGTTTGCCTCGCTACCTAAGTAGTTTGGCTGTTAGAACTCAATCTGTACGAGTGCCCACACAGATGATTGCTTTATATTGTTAAAGAACGTTTGAGTCGCTTTAGCGACTCAAGGGATGCGAATAATACACCCTTTATTTTTCGAGTCAACACTTTGTTTTAAACTTTCTTTTGGAAGATTTAAAACCGAAGTTTTATTTAACTCTCTGAGTAGTTCGTGCCTCGCTATGCGTTGGCGTTTCCCGTCTCAGTGTGGTCGCATTATAGGGAGCGGCGGATTTTACGCAAGCGTTATTTGCATAAAACAGTAATTAAAATTAAGCCCCAAGCAAGCGCACACGATAGACACAAGTTACCCACAAACCCCTGTTGATAACTCTGTTTTTGAACTTTAAAACTAAACACTTTTATCCTGATGTGATAAGTTGCGGTCACTTTTTTTAACTCATGTATTTAGGCAGTATCCATGACAGACATAATAAATAGTATAAGTGCCCTTCTATGGGGGCAAGTTCTCGTCTACTTATTAATAGCAGCGGGCCTCTTCTTTACTTTTCGACTAGGCTTTATTCAATTTGTGCAATTCCCACATATGTTCAAAGTTATGTTTGGTTCTCGTAAATGTGCCGATGACGAAATTTCATCCTTTCAGGCTTTTTGTACTTCATTAGCAGCTCGTGTCGGTACTGGTAATATGGCAGGTGTTGCTGTCGCCTTATACCTAGGTGGCCCAGGTGCTATTTTCTGGATGTGGCTTATTGCATTAATAGGTATGGCTACAAGTTTTGCCGAGAGTACTTTAGCTCAGGCTTATAAAACAAAAGATGCAGATGGTAATTTTAGAGGTGGCCCTGCTTATTATATGCAAAACGGTTTAGGTCAACGCTGGATGGGGACTTTATTCTCGTTATGTTTAATTTTAGCCTTTGGTTTAGTATTTAACGCAGTACAGTCAAACTCTATTGCTGCAGCATTTGAAGTAGCGTTTGATGTACCTAAGTATATAGTAGGCATTTGCTTGGTTATTGGCTCTGGCATCATTATTTTTGGTGGCCTAAAAACAATTTCTCGCTTTGCTGAAATGGTTGTGCCATTTATGGCATTAGCTTACCTGCTGGTTGCACTTTATGTATGCGCCATTAACTTTACTACACTACCTGATGTGCTAGTGCTTATTATAAAAAGTGCTTTTGGTATTGAACAAGCTGGTGCAGGTGCAATTGGTTATGGTGTTACACAAGCTATGATCCAAGGTATAAAGCGTGGCTTATTCTCAAACGAAGCTGGTATGGGTAGTGCAGCTAATGCTGCAGCCACTGCGACACCTTACCCTCCTCATCCAGCATCACAAGGTTATGTGCAAATGCTAGGTGTATTTATTGATACTATTGTTATTTGTACAGCGACTGCTTCTCTTATTTTACTATCGCAGCAATTAGTACCTGAATCTGGTGTTATGGGGATTGAACTTACACAAGCAGCATTGCAAGAACATGTCGGCGACTGGGGTACTTACTTTATTGCCATTGCTATATTGTTTTTTGCTTTTACTTCTATTGTGGCTAATTACTCTTACGCTGAAACAAATTTAATGTTTTTAGAGCACAACTCTAATAAAGGTATGTTTATCTTTAGACTTGTTGTTTTAGGTATGGTGATGTTTGGTGCTGTTGGTGAGCTTGGTTTAATTTGGACGCTGGCAGATATATCAATGGGTTTAATGGCCATTGTAAACGTTATAGCGCTATTTATGCTTTCAGGTGTTGTTGTATGGCTTTCAAAAGACTATAACGAACAACGCAAAAAGGGCTTAATACCCACCTTTGACAAAAGTAATCATCCTAAACTTGCTAAAGAGGTTGACCCAGAGGCCTGGGAATAGAAAATAATCAGCGAGCTACGGCTCGCTTTTTTAGTTCTAAAAATAACAAATACTACGCTTAATCATCTCATTTCTTATAAATAAAAGTTATATTAATTTTAAAACTATTTTATATTTAATTACGTAGGATGTATGAATTAAGTTATCTATAAAAAGGAGATCCGATGGATGACATGACAAAAAAATACAGTATAGACACTACTGATTACCAAGTTGGGCAAGATAATGTACAAAAGTGGGGATTTGATATCCATAATCCAGTATTTGGTATAAGCGCCTTCTTAGTTGTTTTATTTGTAATACTTACCCTAGTTTTTGACCCTACCGTTACCCGTGATGCACTAACCTCGACTAAAGACGCAATAATTAATCAATTTGATAGTTACTTTATGTTACTAGCCAATGCCTTTGTGATCTTTTGCGTTATTTTAGCATTTTCTCCTTTAGGTAAAATTCGGTTGGGTGGCGTAAAAGCTCGTCCAGAACATGGTTACATGTCATGGCTTTCAATGCTCTTTGCGGCAGGAATGGGGATTGGCTTACTGTTTTGGGGAGTTGCTGAGCCAACTGCATATTATACTGGTTGGTATCATATGCCTATGGGCGTTGAGCCAAATTCACCGCAAGCACACTCATTAGCTTTGGGTGCAACCATGTACCACTGGGGTTTACATGGATGGGCGATTTACGCAGTTGTTGGGTTAAGCTTGGCTTTTTTTGCATTTAATAAAGGCCTTCCTTTATCTATACGTTCGGTTTTTTATCCATTATTTGGTGATCGCGCCTGGGGATGGCTCGGTCATATCATAGATATACTCGCTGTACTGTCTACTTTATTTGGTTTAGCTACATCGCTAGGCCTTGGCGCTCAACAAGCTACCAGCGGGATAAATTATCTGTTAGGCACTGATTACGGGACTGCTTTTCAAATATCTGTTATTGGTTTAGTAACGTGCATTGCAATTTTCTCAGTTATTAGAGGTATTGAGGGGGGTGTTAAAGTACTGAGCAATGTTAATTTAATTTGTGCATTTATTTTATTATTAGCCGTTATTGCCCTTACTTTCTCTGATGCAATTACTGCTGTTTGGTTTACCCTTGGGGCGTACGTAGAGCACTTTGTACCTTTGAGCAATCCATTCAATAGACCCGATGAAGATTGGATGCACTCTTGGACTGTGTTTTATTGGGCATGGTGGATATCATGGTCGCCGTTTGTTGGGATGTTTATTGCCCGAGTTTCAAAGGGGCGCACTGTACGCGAGTTTTTACTCGTCGTCATTGGCCTACCAACGCTTATTAGTTTGGTTTGGATGGGCGTATTCGGAAATATGGCAATTACACAAGTTATAGATAAAGTTGGCCCACTTGGACAAAATGGTTTAACTGATATCTCAGTGACTTTATTTCAAGTATACGAGCAGTTACCTCTTTCTAGTTTTATTTCTATTATTTCTATAGCACTCGTTTTGGTGTTTTTTATAACGTCGTCTGATTCAGGATCGCTTGTAATAGATGGTATAACTGCGGGCGGTAAAATAGATGCACCAGTGCCACAACGTATATTTTGGGCTACAGTCGAAGGCGTGATTGCAGCAGTATTGCTCTGGGTTGGTGGCTCGCAAGCATTGCAAGCGCTTCAGTCGGGCGTAGTTACTACAGCTTTGCCGTTTTCAATAGTACTTATTTTAATGTGTGTTGCGCTTATTCAAGGCTTGTTGAGCGAGTATCCAATTTACAAAGCTCAGAGTAAACTGCAATAACAATTTATCCTTTATAAGCGATCCTCAAGGGTCGCTTATCAAATCTTCGCAATTGGTATAACTAAGTGCTTAACGCATTCCTTATAATCCTACCTTAAATTTATTTTAGACACCGCACTTCTATTACATTCATTAATGCCACCCCTCGTTAAAACTTAGGTACAGGAGTAATTGCCAAGAAAATTAAATAACCAGCGTTCTGATTTTTTGCTCTGTTATAAACAGGTGCTCTTATACCAATTCAGTTAATTAACCAGCTGGGATAAAAGTAGTAACGGTTAAATACAAACAGGCAGCTTTATAAATGTATGATGGTGAAACTCTAAGATATTAAAAAGAAATAGATTTTAAAGGTAAGTAAGTATTAAAAATAAGATTAGAGAATTTAAGTAAGAATAATTTTTGAATGTTTTAAAATTAGAAGCAATTTAGAATTTAAGTGAATTCTATCTGAGGATTTTAGTAAAGATGGTGCCCGAGGCCGGACTTGAACCGGCACGACTTGTTAGTCGAGGGATTTTAAATCCCTTGTGTCTACCAATTCCACCACTCGGGCATCGAGTTTGCTAATTAAAGCGTGTGGAGTAAATTATATGGAGGCGGAACCCGGAGTCGAACCGGGGTAAACGGATTTGCAATCCGGTGCATGGCCACTCTGCCATTCCGCCTAAATGTTTCCAAATAATTTGGAGCGGTACACGAGGCTCGAACTCGTGACCTCGACCTTGGCAAGGTCGCGCTCTACCAACTGAGCTAGTACCGCAAAATACTATTTTATCAACTTTAAATTATCTTGGTTAAACAATTTAAAGTGGTGCCCGAGGCCGGACTTGAACCGGCACGACTTGTTAGTCGAGGGATTTTAAATCCCTTGTGTCTACCAATTCCACCACTCGGGCATCGAGTTTGCTATTTAAAGCAAGTGGATAAAACTAATATGGAGCGGTACACGAGGCTCGAACTCGTGACCTCGACCTTGGCAAGGTCGCGCTCTACCAACTGAGCTAGTACCGCATCATATTAATTCTAAATTAACCATTTTATAAATTACACTTGGTAATGCAATTAAACCACAAAGTGGTGCCCGAGGCCGGACTTGAACCGGCACGACTTGTTAGTCGAGGGATTTTAAATCCCTTGTGTCTACCAATTCCACCACTCGGGCATCGAGTTTGCTAATTAAAGCGTGTGGAGTGTTGAAATGGAGGCGGAACCCGGAGTCGAACCGAGGTAGACGGATTTGCAATCCGGTGCATGGCCACTCTGCCATTCCGCCCCAGTACGGGGTATTAACCTTAAGATAAACTTGGAGCGGTACACGAGGCTCGAACTCGTGACCTCGACCTTGGCAAGGTCGCGCTCTACCAACTGAGCTAGTACCGCATTTTATTTATCAGTTATTTGAATTAGCACATGATGATTTATGTGAACATTCAGGTAACTGATTAATTACCGTTTTGTTTATCTCGGGGGCTATGCCCTCTCAACACGGACGCATTCTACAGAGATTATTAAACGCGTCAATACAAAAAATGCTAGTTTTGAACTGTTTGCTTGTTTTTTATCTAAAACGGTGCGTTATTATACATTTAGAGTTAATTTTTAGTCAATTCACCCCATGCTGCACGTAAATATTGCATCATAGAACTCAAGGTTAAAAAGGTCGCAATGTACAGTAGTCCAAAACTTAAATAGTTCATCCATGTATCATATTGCCAAATCAAACCGATAATGGCTAACATTTGTGCAGCCGTCTTAATTTTACCCATGTTTGATACAGCGACATTACCACGCTTACCCTGCTCTGCCATCCATTCACGAAGTGCAGATATGATAATTTCACGGCTTATTATAATAAGAGCAGGTATTGTCATGTACATTGACTGGTACTGATCAGATAACGCTACAAGTGCGGCACATACCATTACTTTATCAGCAACAGGATCTAAAAAAGCACCAAAAGGGGTTGATTGCTCAAGCTTTCTTGCTAAATAACCGTCTAGTATATCGGTGATTGATGCAAGCCAAAAAATAAAGGCGGCAACAAAAAAAGCCCAGCTATAAGGCAAATAAAATATCACCAAAAAAACGGGGATAAGAAAAAGTCTAAATGTTGTGAGTGTGTTTGGAATATTCCACATAACTACTTGGATATGTCTTTTTTGCTATATTCGCATGTAGGGCTAGCCCTTGTCATGCAAATGGTTAAATATCTTCTCAGCCATGTCAGGGCTGATCCCAGGAACTTTCTTTAACTGTTCTATATTAGCAGCTTTTACTCCCTGCATGCCCCCTAAATATTTTAATAATGTTTGCCGACGCTTAGAACCGACTCCATTTATTTCTTCTAGTAGTGATTGCGTACGTTGTTTTTGGCGTTTATTACGATGCCCTGCAATTGCAAAACGATGAGATTCATCACGTATATGCTGTATTAAATGTAGCGCAGGTGCATCTGAATCCATAGGAATGGTTTTTCGACCACCGTCAATTAATAGTGTTTCAAGGCCAGGCTTACGGCTAGTACCTTTAGCAACACCTACTAACAAAGGCATTTTTGTATGTGGCCAGTTAGAAAAGTACTGCTCCGCGCGCCCCAGTTGCCCCTTACCACCATCAATAAAGATAACGTCTGGAATTTTGTCTTCATCTACTAATTTGTTGTAACGCTTATTAAGTGCAAACTCCATTGCAGCATAATCATCACCACCGGTTATACCCGTTACATTATAGCGCCTATACTCTTTTGTATTTGGGCCTTGTGAGTCAAATACAACACAACTTGCAACAGTGTTCTCACCCATAGTGTGGCTTATATCAAAACACTCCATTCGTGTAATATCATCAAGTCGCAATGTTGCTTTTAATTGTGCATAACGTTTATTAATAGAGTCTTGGGTACTTTGCTTAACTGCGATACTGTTTAATGCATTTTTATTGGCCAGTTGTAAGTATTGAGCACGCTCACCACGGGTAACTACTTTAAGTGTTACTTTGCGCTCACTTATTTGTGTGAGTGCTTCACCGAGTGCCCCGCTCTCTTCTATTTCAAACGCTAATATGATTTCTTTTGCAATACGCCCTGTTGCTCCTGGCGCTAAATAGTACTGTCCTAAAAATGAAGTCAATATTTCTTGCTCACTTGAATCTTTAGGTACTTTTGGAAAATACGTTTTACTACCCAATACTTTGTGATCGCGGATCATTAATAAATGAATACCATTTAAACCATTTAAATGAGCAAAACCAACTACGTCCATTTCAGCAAAATTACCTGATATAGACTGTTGCTCCTGCATTTTACGAAGTAGCATTATTTGGTCGCGAACTTTTGCCGCCAGTTCAAAGTTTAATTGTAGGCTGGCTGCTTCCATTTTCTTTATTAAATCAGCAATAACTTCGTGAGATTTACCCGTTAAAAACTTACGGACATAGTCAACTTGCTCGCTGTAATCATCATCCGTAACTTTATTCACACACGGAGCTGAACAACGCTTAAGCTGATATTGCAGACACGGGCGACTTCTTGCGCGGTAATAAGCATCTTCACATTGACGAACAGGAAATATTTTTTGCATTAACCGCAAGCTTTCAGATACCGCTCCCGCGCTCGGAAAAGGCCCAAAGTACTCACCTTTAATTTTACGACTGCCACGATGAAACGCTAAACGAGGGTGTTTATGGCTAGTTAATAAAATATAGGGATACGACTTATCGTCGCGTAATAATATGTTGTAGCGAGGCTGGTATTTTTTTATTAGATTATTTTCAAGCAGCAGCGCTTCTGTTTCAGTATTAGTGAGTGTGACTTCGATGTCACAAATATTACTCACTAAAACGCGTGTTTTGCTATCGGTAATGTTACTTCTAAAGTAACTGCTCACACGCTTTTTTAAATGCTTAGCTTTACCAACATAAATAACTTGGTTGTCACTATCAAGCATGCGGTATACACCCGGCTCACTTGATAGCGTTTTGAGAAAATGTACGTGATCAAATTCAGACATAAATTATAGTTAGTACGAAACGTCTATATCAATCATTTTATGACGAATTGCTAAATGGGTAAGCTCAACATCACCACCTACATTTAGCTTTTCAAACATACGATAGCGATAGCTATTTACTGTTTTTGAACTTAGGTTTAAACGCTCAGCTATATTTTGTGCTTTTTCACCTTTAGTGATCATAAGCATAATTTGCAGTTCGCGTTCAGATAAGCTCTGAAAAGGATTTTCGTCTGTGCGACCTGTCACTTGCGCAAGTGCTATTTGCTGTGCAATTTCAGGGGCAATATAACGCTGACCGGCATGAACACAACGGATGGCACGCACCATTTCGTCAGAGCCAGCACCTTTAGTTAAAAAGCCATGAGCACCAATTTGCATTACTTTACTCGGAAACGGGTCTTCACAGTTAACGGTAAGCACAATAATTTTTACATCAGGGCAGTAACGACAAATCTTTTTAGTCGCTTCTAATCCGCCCATGCCTGGCATATTCATATCCATTAATACTATGTTTGGCGCATGCTGACGACAAAACTGTACAGCCTCTTCGCCAGTTTTAGCTTCACCAATTACTTTAAACCCCCGTACATCATCAAGAATACGCTTTATTCCTGTTCGTACAAGTTCATGGTCATCAACTAAAAGTACATTAATCAATGGAACATCCTCACTTACCTAACAACATGCAATTTAATTAAATTAATTTGCCACAGTAACATACATAAAGCGAAACAATAACTAATATTATTGCCTCGCCCTAATAGTTTAAGATGACGATTTTTCGCTAAATCTGTCAACCCATAACGCAATGATACCATCACCCGTTACATTACACGCAGTACCAAAGCTATCTTGTGCCAAATAAAGTGCAATCATTAATGCAACCGCGCCTTCATTAAACCCAAGCATGCTTGTTAATAGACCAAGCGCCGACATAACTGCGCCACCTGGAGCACCTGGTGCTGCAATCATTACTACACCTAACATCATAATAAACGGTAGCATACCCATTAATGAAGGGACTTCCATGCTTGGCGATAAAAACATAACAGCCATTGCACAGGTTACTATAGTGATAGTTGAGCCAGATAAGTGAATAGTCGCGCAAAGTGGTACGGTAAAGTTAGCTACATCTTCTTTAACGTTATTTGCTTTACTTGATTGAAGCGATACTGGAATCGTTGCTGCACTTGACATAGTACCTAACGCTGTAAAGTAAGCTGGTAGCATATTTTTAACTAATTCGATTGGATTACGTTTTAATAGTACACCTGTCGCTATATATAAAACGCTTAACCATAACCAGTGCATAACAAGCGCTGCAATTAGTACTACGCCAAATGTTTGCAGTGTATCTACCACAGTACCCGCTACCGTCATTTCGGCAAATACACCTGCAATGTAAAATGGTAAAGCAGGAATAATTACTTTTGATAATAATCCGTCAATCACATCACGGCCCTGATCAGACACCTTTTTAAGCGTATCCAGCTCTAATTGGCTCATGCCTATACCAAATACAAAAGCAGTTACTAATGCGGTCATTACCCCCATCAGAGGTGGAATTTCTAAATCAATAAAGCTGCCAATTTCTGTAGCAACTTCTGCCTCGAATGTAATACCACCGCTTAAAAAAGGGATAACAGCACTTACTAATAAAAATGCAAGCGTACCGGCAATAATTGTAGAGCTATAAGCAAACCCGACTGTTTTACCAAGTAAGTGACCAGACCCTTTTGGTAGGCCTGCAATACCTGATGCAATAAAAAATAATATAATAAGTGGAATGGTAAAGGAGATAATTTGACCAATCAGCTCTTTTACTGTGAATAAAAGTTCAACACCAGTTATAGGTACATATAGTCCAACTAGGATACCGGCCACAATACCGGCAATTAATTTTAAGATTAATTTCATTGTGATTGCTTAATTGAATTTAGATACGTGTTTTTATCATGTTTTAGACGCATTGTGTGATAAAACTATTCAAGTTACATTCATATGCACAAATATTGAACAAACACAGCTTAATTCAATACTCTTTTGAACATTTTTTGACTAAACGAGGTTTTACTCTTTAAATTTTAAATTAAGCCCGCACCTATAATAACTAAAGCACCGCTAATAATTGATTTTTATTTCGACTGGTTATAAGCCCAATAGATATATGTTATAGCCAAACTTTACTTTAGTTTTTTTAAACTCACAGTAAAGTGTGTTTATATACTTAGTAGCAAAGGCTATTAACACGTTGATCAGATTGCATCCAAAGGAACATTATGTCTACTATTTTTGAAGATAACTCACTAAGCATCGGTAATACACCGCTGGTAAAACTTAACCGTGTTACAGGTGGGAATGTATACGCTAAAGTTGAATCTCGTAATCCAAGCTTTAGTATCAAATGCCGCATTGGTGCATCGATGATTTGGGAAGCTGAAAAGTCAGGTCAGCTTGTTGAAGGTAAAGAACTTATTGAACCAACATCTGGGAACACCGGTATTGCACTTGCATTTGTTGCAGCAGCACGTGGTTACAAGTTAACGCTTACTATGCCAAACACCATGAGCCTAGAACGTCGCAAGCTATTAAAAGCATTAGGTGCAAATCTAGTACTTACCGACGGTGCAAAAGGTATGAATGGCGCAATTGAAAAAGCAAAAGAAATTCAAGCAACAGCACCTGATAAGTATATTTTATTACAACAATTCGAAAACCCTGCAAACCCAAAAATTCACTTTGAAACAACAGGCCCTGAAATTTATGATGCGCTTGATGGCAAAGTAGACTTTTTTGTAGCCGGTGTTGGTACTGGTGGTACTATTACAGGTGTTAGCCGCTACCTCAAAACAGAAAAAGGTCTAAACGTTAAATCTATTGCTGTTGAGCCAACTAACTCTCCAGTTATTAGCCAAACGCTTGCCGGTGAAGAAATTAAACCTGGTCCTCATAAAATCCAAGGTATTGGTGCTGGCTTCATTCCTGGCAACCTAGATATGGACTTAATTGATGGAGCAGAGCTTGTATCTAACGAAGACGCCATTGCAATGGCACATCAGTTAATGAAAAAAGAAGGTATTTTAGTCGGTATTTCGTCAGGTGCAGCGGTTGTTGCAGCTAAGCGAATTGCTGAAAAGCCTGAAAACGCAGATAAAAATATTGTTGTTATCCTACCTAGTGCAACTGAGCGTTACTTATCAAGCCCAATGTTTGATGAAGAGTTTAGTGAACAAGAGCTAGTACAATAAGTAATTTTAAGATTTTTAGAAGGATGCTTTAGGCATCCTTTTTTATTATTTATTATCCAATTTTCTATTTATTACCCGCCATACCTTTACATCTGCATAGATAAACCACACACTTTAAAAAAACTAATTAATAATAATTAATATGAAAAAAATCACGAGTTTATTAAGTTTGGTCATCTGTTTATTTTTATCAGCCTGTGGTGACGATAACAAAACACTCGGCGACACTCCTGGCGATACAGCAACCGCTTATTTTGATGCGCTTTATAACCAGCAAGACCTTCAAAAAGCCAGCACCATGGCAACCCCCAACCTTACACGTATAATGAAATCCTACGGCACCGCTAAACAGTTTTCCCGTAACTTAGTAAACATGCAATACGATGAAGTAACCATTGAAGTTGATATGACCAATATGAGCGTCCGTGAACAATACGGCGATAACGCTAAAATAAACCTTATTTTTACCGGTTATTTAAATGGTGACAAAATTGACGAAATGCGCAGTGTAAAAATGCTTCGTAAAAAGGGCAAATGGTACATAGATAAAATTGTTGCCGACCCTTACGCTCGTTAAAAACAACTGAATTAAACATAAAAAGGCCTTACATTTGTAAGGCCTTTTTCGCTTTAGTTAGGGCGTGTTGATCTTTGTGGATTGAAGTTTGTTCAATCTAGGGGCGATTTAATCGCGGCGCGAGGTTTGTAACCTAGTGAGCTCGGTAACTGCTTCTGCGTTACCCTACTGGCTTACATCCATGTAAGAATAAGTAAAAACCGAGCAAAGCTTCCGCGTCCTGCTCTCGCCCTTGACCTACATCCATGTAGGCAACAAAGAGTTAATCGTCCCTAGAAAGAACCCAAAGGGCAGCGCATGTTTGGCATTTATGCTGCGTTACCGCCTATTTATGGGGAATAACCACTCTACATAGGCTCTGCCTTGCCTAAAAACCAAACAGCCTGCTGCAAATTCAACCACGAAGGTTCAACACGCCCTAGTATTTAAAGTACTGCGCTACAGCTCACCAGGTTGAAAGTTATCAACTGCAATGGCTTTCTTACGTAGCTTATTAGCATGATGCATTGCATCTGCATCAGTTTGCTCTAACAACTTATTTTCAAGCGCATAATTTATAGCACCTTCAATATCAAGCGTTGCAGGCACACTGCCCTTACGCTGCCATTGTTTTAAGTCTTTAAACTGCGCTTGCATATCATGCATAGCTAAAAATGCGCTTTCCATGACCCCTGTACCTGCATTTTCATCTACATAACATAAATGCGTTAAGCGGTTTCTAAATACACCAGGTTGAGTCATACGCTCGCAAATACTTTGTGCTATTTCATCACTTGGTCTGTGGTAATGGTTTCCCAGCGGGAACACGATACGTTTAAGGATAAAATTAACAACCGGATTTGAAAAGTTTTTAAAGAAGCCATTAAACGCTTGGCCAATTTCAAATAATGAGTTCTCAATTGCATATTTTACAAATGGTAAATCAGCTTGTTGGCGCCCTTCATCTTCATAACGTTTTAAAACAGTTGATGCCAAGTATAAATGACTTAATACATCACCCAAACGCGCTGATATCATTTCTTTACGTTTAAGCTCACCGCCAAGCATTAACATAGCCACGTCTGTACAAATAGCTAAGCCTCGGCTCATTCTGCTCAGTTGCTTATAATAAATAGCCGTTTCACCACCTACAGGCGCTTTAGCAAAGTAGCTACGTGTTAAGCCATGCACAAATGCCATGCCTGCATTACTTGCTGCAAATAATATATGGTTCATTAATAAACCATCAAATTGTTCAAGTGCTGCGTCGTCATCTTCCATTGCAGCGGCTTCCATTTCTTTTAAAACAAATGGGTGGCAGCGCGTTGCGCCTTGGCCAAATATCATTAAATTACGCGTTAGAATATTCGCCCCTTCTACCGTAATTGATACTGGAATCCCCATGTAGCCATGCGCCAAATAGTTATTAGGCCCTACTTGAATTCCTTTACCTGAATGAATATCCATTGCATCATTCATTACCGTACGACCCATTTCTGTCATATGGTATTTAGCAATCGCTGTTACAACCGATGGGCTTAATTTTAAATCAATCGCACCTGCGGTCATTAATCTGCACGACTCAAGTGTGTAAGTTAAACCACCAATACGCGCAAGTGCCTCTTGCACGCCTTCAAATTGCCCAATTGATACACCAAACTGCTGGCGTACCATGGCATATGCCGATGTCATTTTTGAAGCTAAATGCCCAGTTGCTGCACTTAACGCTGGTAGTGATATACCGCGCCCTGCACTTAAACACTCAACAAGCATTCTCCAGCCACGCCCTGCGCACTCTTGACCACCAATGATCCAGTCCAGTGGTATAAATACATCTTTACCGTAAGTGGTACCATTCATGAAGGCCATGTTAAGCGGATAATGACGCTCACCTGTTTCAACACCCGGATGATCGGTTGGTATAAGCGCACACGTTATACCTAGCTCTTTTTTATCACCTAATAAAGCATCAGGGTCATACATTTTAAATGCTAAGCCGAGTACAGTAGCCACTGGTGCAAGTGTAATGTAACGCTTTGACCAATTTAAACGCAGGCCCATTACTTGCTCGCCATTGTGCTCACCCATACACACCACGCCTGAATCAGGAATGCTGCCAGCATCAGAGCCCGCCTCTGGCCCCGTTAATGCAAAACAAGGAACATCTGTACCATTAGCTAAACTTGGCAGCCAACGATCTTGCTGCTCTTTAGTACCATAGTGAAGAAGTAACTCGCCCGGACCTAAGCTATTAGGCACCATAACAGTGACTGCGGCTGTTAAGCTTTTAGTCGAAATTTTTGACACTATCGTTGAATTAGCAATTGCGGAGAACTCACGACCGCCAAATTTTTCAGGAATGATCAGCGCAAAAAAACCTTCTGTTTTTAGGTAATCCCACACTTCTTTTGGTAAGTCTTTGTCTTTTTGTACAATTTGATAATCATCAAGCATCGCCAATAAGGTTTCTACTTGGTTAGCCATAAATGCGTTTTCTTTATCGCTAAGCTCTGGTTTAGGAAAGCGGTGCAGTTTTTGCCAGTCTGGGTTACCACTAAATAACTCACCATCCCACCAAACATCACCTGCTTCCATCGCCTCTCGCTCTGTTTGCGATAATGGCGGAAGCACCTTTTTGAACATTTTAAACGTAGGACGACTAATCAAGTTTAGGCGAATATCTTTAACCGCAAAAATAATCACCACCACGACCAGCAATATTATAAATATTAACATGCGCACATTCCTTACACATTGAATGAAAATAGTAACTTAATTATGACCCATCTTAATTTAAATACAATCATTGCACGACGAGTCGTGAGCCTTAACGCATTCATTTTATTGTTTTAAACATCACTGCTATTATCAACGTTTTAATAACAATAAATTAAAGGAATAACATGACCCCCTTTCGATTTAAACTAAGTATGAGCGCCTTAATGGTAGCAAGTACTCTTGCTTTAACGGCCTGCGATGCGCAAGTATCTATCGACACTACCGATTCAAAACACACTAAAAAAGCTGTAACAGCTAAAGATGCAAATACATTTATAACAAACACAGAAAAAGAACTGAGTGCACTTTATTTAGAATCGAGCCGTGCAGAGTGGATTTACGCAAACTTTATTACTCATGATACGTCGGCTCTATCCGCTGAAGTTAACCGTAAAATGACCGAAACAGTCGTGCGTTTAGCAAATGAAGCTGCAAAATACGACGAACTAGAGCTTGATTACGATGCTCGCCGTAAGCTTGAGAAACTAAAACTAGCACTTACACTTCCTGCCCCACAAGACGCTGATAAAACAGCGCAACTTTCACAAATTGTCGCAGAGCTTGGCGGGCTATATGGTAAAGGTAAATACTGTAAAGAAGATGGCAGCTGTTTAAGCCTTGGCGACATGACCTCAAAAATGGCCACCAGCCGAGATTACAACGAACTACTTGATTTATGGCAAGGTTGGCGTGAAATATCAAAACCCATGCGCCCACTTTACGAGCAACAAGTAGCACTTACCAACGAAGGTGCAAAAGAGCTTGGTTATGCCGATACGGGTGCTATGTGGCGCAGTAAATACGATATGCCTGCTGATGACTTTACCACCGAGCTTGATCGTATTTGGGGCCAAGTTAAACCACTGTATAACTCGCTACATTGCCATGTTCGCGCAAAGCTAGGTGAAAAGTACGGCACCGACAACGTACCTCAAGATCAGCCAATACCAGCGCACTTACTTGGTAATATGTGGGCGCAAGCATGGGGTAATATTTACGATGTAGTTGCACCAGATAACGCCGATCCGGGTTACGATGTAACCGAGTTATTAGCTCAAAATAATTACGACGAACTTAAAATGGTCAAAGGGGCAGAAAACTTTTTTACCTCAATGGGTTTTGACGCACTACCAGAGACATTTTACGAGCGTTCATTGTTTGTAAAACCAAAAGACAGAGATGTGCAGTGTCATGCATCAGCATGGAATATCGATAGTAAAGACGATTTACGCATTAAAATGTGTATTCAGCGCACAGGCGAAGAGTTTTCAGTTATTCACCATGAATTAGGTCATAACTTTTATCAACGCGCTTATAATAAACAACCTTTATTTTATCAAGAAAGTGCAAACGATGGTTTTCATGAAGCCATTGGCGACACCATTGCCCTTTCGGTTACACCAGGCTACTTAAAAGAAATTGGCTTACTAGAGCAAGTACCTGATGAATCAAAAGACATTGGTCTATTGATGAAAATGGCACTTGATAAAGTGGCTTTTGTGCCATTTAGCTTAATGGTTGATCAATGGCGTTGGCAGGTATTTTCAGGTGAAGTAACCCCAGAGAACTACAATAAAGCATGGTGGGAACTACGTGAAAAATACCAAGGAGTGCAAGCTCCTATCGCACGTAGCGAAAACGACTTTGATCCGGGTGCTAAGTACCACGTTCCGGGCAACACGCCTTATACACGTTACTTTTTAGCGCATATTTTACAATTTGAGTTTCATCGCAGCTTATGTGAAATTGCCGGTAACGATAAAGCCATTCATCGCTGCTCTATTTATAATTCAAAAGAAGCAGGGGATAGGCTAAACGCTATGCTTGAAATGGGTTCATCTCGCCCTTGGCAAGAAGCGCTTGAAACTGTAACAGGTAAGCCGCAAATGGATGCAACAGCAATGCTCGATTACTTTGCACCATTACAAACATATTTAGATAAACAAAACGGAGGCCGCAACTGCGGCTGGTAAATAGCGCTGAACAAAAAGCCCGCTCAAATGAGCGGGCTTTTTATTCATATTCTAATTTTAGTTATATTAGAACTGTAAGCTTACATTTGCAAAGTAAGCATCATAATCAGAATCATCCCAGTTATTGCCGTAACCTGCTTCTAAACCAACATTGTTGTTGAAAAAGTGTTGAGCACCAAGAGTGTAATCATCATTTTTATTAACTGTAACAAAAACCGATGTTGCTTTGCTGAAATAGTAGTTAGATGCTAATTCCCAGTTACTTGAACCGCCATCAACATCTTCAAACTTACCTTCAACAGTTAAGTAGTTACCTTGCTGTAAATCAACAAAGTACTTAGCTGCTACTGCACGGTAGTCAAACTCATCATCTGCTGTTACTGTAAAGCCGATATAATCAGTGCTGTTTAACTGGTGGTTATATGCTAGGTCAAACACAAACTGATTGTCAGCATCTTCAACATCTACAAACGTTGCTTTTAATACAAGGTTTGGGTTAAAGAAGTAACCAGCTGAAAGTTCAATTACATCCGTGCTTGAGCCAAAATCACTATCGAAATTATTGTACTGTGCACCTAATACAAAATCTTCTACAAAATACTCACCGCCAATGCTAGTAACATCTCCAAAATCATTATCACTGTATGCACCATAAACATTTGTTTGCTTATTGATGTATTCAAATTGATCGTAAGGACCTAAAGTCGCTTTTGGAGAAAAATAATAAGTTGAGTCAACAGTTACTGTGTCATCACCATCTACATCCACGTATCCTACATGGCTGATTGATTGGTAAGTATCTGCAGCTATTGCAGTGGTTGCAGCGCTTGATAATAAAATGCTCGAAATGATAACGGCTAATTTTTTCATTTTAAATTCCCTATAAATATTACTTTTATGCCTCAGCTGTCTAGCCAAAGTCGGGGCGCATCCTAACGCCAAAAAAATGAACAAAAACTGAATGAGAGGTCAAATTAAAACCACTAAAAATGTAAATAATTACAAGCAAATGTAAACAATAGGTATCATCAAAATCTACGTAACAATAGCCTGTCATCATTTAAACTCAAAAAGTAACAAATAAGGTACAAATTGTCGCTAAATTAAACACAACTCAATTATTCGATAAACCTCATCAATATAACCTCCCCTAACTAAATTTTTCTAATTTCTCAAAATAATGACTATATTTAATTCATTATTTCTGAATTTATAATAAAAAATAGGTTTGTATAAGTGCATATTTTTATCTGTTTTTTCCAGTAACCATTATTTACCAGCAAAAAAAACTCCAATACTCATTATTTTATGGCTATTATCATCGACTCTACTTAATGGCTTTAATAACAATCTAGCCATTTATGGCAACTCTATTTATAACTTAAAGGGGTTATTTAGATGAGCATAATAAAAGCCGTAATTATGGTTAGTAAAAGATCAAACATTTAAAACGACAAAGCCCGCTAAATTTAGCGGGCTTTTGATATTACTTTTGTATTAACTAAGTACGGGACTTAATTAAAACTGAAAACGCATGTTAGCAAAGTACGCATCGTTGTCAGAATCATCAGCGTTGTTTTCGTAACCCACCTTTACGCCAATATTTTTATTGATGAAGTGCTGAGCACCAAAGCTGTAAGTGTCTTGCTTGTTGTAGTTAGCAAATACAGATGTTGCTTTTGAGAAGTAGTAGTTAGTTTCTGCTACCCATTGGTTTTCTGCGTCATCAATGCTTTCGTATTTACCTTCAAAAGTTAGGTAGTTACCTTGCTGTAAATCAATAAAGTATTTAGCAGCAACTGCACGGTAATCAAAATCGTCGTCTGATGTAAGTGTAACACCTACGTAATCTGTGCTGTTTAGCATGTAGTTGTAAGCTAAATCAAATAATGCGTAATCGTCGCCGTCTTTGTTTTCAACTAATGTTACTTTTGCAAGTAAATCAGGGTTGAAAAAGTAACCACCCGTCAGTTTATAAAGCTCACTGTTAGAACCTGAATCTGGGTCTAGGTTTTCGTAAGATGCGCCAACAACAAATTCATTAATAAAGTATTCACCACCAACCGATGTTAAATCGCCAAAGTCGTCATCAGCGTAGCCACCATATACGTTAGTTTGTTTATTGATGTATTCAAACTGATCGTACGGACCTAAAGTTTTTTTAGGAGATAAGTAGTAAATAGAATCTACAGCAACGGTGTCGTTGTTATCGCTATTTTTGTAGCTTAGGTTACTAATTGAATTATAGCTGTCTGCAGCAGCCGCAGTGCTAGATAATAAAATGCTCGAAATAATAACTGCTAATTTTTTCATTGTAAGACTTCCCTATGTACATTGCTTTTTATGCTCTAGCTGTATTGCTAAAGTCGAGGCACATGCTAACGTTAGGAAACTGAATGAAAACTTAACTAACCAGTTGTATTTATTAAGTTAATTGTAAGGAAGTGTTGTAAACTGTAAAATTAAAGTAGTTGCAACATCTAGTCAACAACTACTTAAAACATGTACCGTATTAAAGCGCGTGTTGGCTAATAATTCGGTAAACATCGTTAATATTATCGCCCGACTTAAACTCTTTACTAATAGGAGTAGGATCTGAGCCAACCCATATTTTTAGCTCAGCATCTAAGTCAAAATGGCCTGCACTTTCTTTACTAAACTTGGTAATTTTAGAGTAAGCAATACTCACCATTTCCATTTTAGAACCGGTCATACCTTGCTTATCAATTAAGATTAAGCGCTTATTAGTAAAAATAAACATATCACGTACTACTTTATATGCTTTTTCTACTTGCTCGCCGTCAATTAATGTATTGGCGAGGATTTTTTCTAAATCAGAATCGTCAACTTCGCTTGCATTACCCATAAGTCCGCTAAGTAAACCCATTATACTTTCTCCTGTTTAAATATTTGATTCTCTAATGTATGACCATTAACTAACTGTCGGTACTGCCAGTGTTGTTGATGACAAAAATTCAGTAGTGCAATATCAAGTGGATCGCTCGTTGGCTGATACTCAACTACATACTCTTTATGTTGGCTCATATACACACGACTCACACCTGCAATTGCTTGAAGCTGTTGCTCAACATTTTGATAAGCCTCGCTTAGCATTAATGTATAAAAGTGTTTATCGGTATTATTAGTTTTTGTTTGATGCTCGCTTAGTACGCCTTTATCTAAATGAAGTACCTGTGAGCATAGTCGCTCAAGCTCAGTTAAATCGTGAGAGCTTAAAATAAATGTAGCCTGTTCACTTAATTCTGATACCAGCTCACGTACTTCTCTGGCATGAATCGGATCAAGCCCTGCGGTTGCTTCATCAAGCATTACAATTTGTGGTGCGCCAATAAGTGCTTGCGCTATCGTAACGCGCTTGCGCATACCGTGCGATAAATCCCCCGCACGCTGCTTTGCAATTTCTTTTAAGCCAACTAAATCAAGTACACGTAGCGCCTCAGTTTGGCTTTGCTTAGCACCCATACCTTGCAGCTTTGCATAAAAGGCGAGTTGCTTATCTATATTAAAGCGAGGGTCAAGTTGCGCGTCTTGCGGTAATGCACTTACTTTATTAAATAAAGCAGCGCTACCTGGCTTATGTCCTAATATTTCAAGGCTGCCTTTACTTGGCGCTATATAGCCGCACAACAAACTAAATAAGGTAGTTTTACCCGCACCATTTGGTCCAACAAGTGCCACTGGCGCGCCTTTGTTAATTTCAAAGTTCACATTATTAAGCGCAAGTTTTGCACCATACGATTTACTCAAACCGCTAGCTGTAATTAATGGTCTCATAGTGAGCTCCTTGCAAAAATACGTTGAGCAACGCTTAGTAATACCGCTGTTTGCACAAGGGGAATAGCCACAGCGCTCAATAATGGTAAATTTTGCCCCGCTAATAGCTCTATTTGCACACCCGGAAATAAATAATCAAGCAAGCCTAATGCGGGTATTTGCCATTGTAGTATTCCCACAACAATACCTCCTGCTGCAAAATATAAAATTGCCAATACAATAGATAAACGCGATGAGCGAGCAAAGGTATTAATTAACGTCATTAGTGCTACAAATGGGCACAGAGTAATCACTAATATTAAAAATATAGAAAGCGCACGAGCAAAACCACCAGCCAGTAAACTTGGATCTCTAAAACCCAATACCGCGAGTGTAGCCACAAGCGTTATACCCACCAAACATGCTAATACTCCTAGCTGCCCTAAAAAACGGCCAAACAGTATTTCAAAGCGAGTGGAGCGCAGTGATAAAAACCTTAGTGTGCCGCGCTCTCTATCGCCTACCGTTTGGTCGCTACAAATAAATAAACCAAAAACGGGAAAGCTATAAAGGGCTATTAACCAGTACATAGCAAATTCGGCCTCAGGCCAATCCAATAATTTACTTAAACCAATAGAACCTGATATATCACGGGCTATTTGCTCAAAATCGGGGGCACTTACAATGCCTACTGCCTGCCCTATTGGGTAGCGCAGTATTATTAGCCACACCAATGCAAAGGCAGCTAATGCAATAAGTCCACGTTTAGTTAAAAACATACGTACAAGCTCAAATCCCGCTATTTGCGTTAATCGTCCTACGTTTATCGGTAATGATGTTGCCATTGACTATCCTTAATGACTTTTTATTTTCTGTGTATTTATCCACACTAAGTGTAAACACCTTGAATTACCAGCAAAAAAAAGCCCACCTGTGGTGAGCTTTGTAACAATACATTTAAATGTAACAGTATAAATTGCGATATAAATTATAAATGCCGCTTATAAACCTCAAGTGCTTGGCTTAAATCGCTAATTAAATCTTCTACATCTTCAAGACCTATGTGCAAGCGAATAACCGGCCCTAAATCCCAACCTGTATTTGAGCGCAACCCTTTCATGGTTAAATTAGCCGTTACCAAACTTTCAAAACCGCCCCACGAAAAGCCCATTTTAATATGCTCAAGACTATCTAAAAAGGCATCAATCGCTTTTTGATTGCCGGTTTTCATCACAAATGAAAACAACCCATTACTGCCATCAAAGTCACGTTTAAAAAACTCATGCCCTGGGCAGCTTTCAAATGCAGGGTGTCGAATATGATCAACAAGCTCATGTTGCTCGAGCCATTTAGCTACTTCTATTGCTGCTTTTTCATGTTGATTTAAACGCACACCCATTGTACGCAGGCCTCTAAGTGCTAAATACGCATCATCGGCACTGGTACATTGCCCTAGTAAGTATGAGTTTTCGCGCAAGGTTGGCCAATACTTTTTATTAGCAACAGCCACCCCCATCATCACGTCTGAATGGCCAACAATATACTTTGTTGCAGCTTGAATACTAATATCAACACCGTGCTCTAACGGGCGATAATGCAGACCGTTACCGTAGGTATTATCAAGCATGGTCATTACGTTGTGCTCATTGGCTTCTTTTACCATAGCGGGCACATCTTGCACTTCCATCGTAATAGAACCTGGAGATTCTAAAAACAACACTTTAGTATTTGGCTGAATGTAATCTTTAATACCTGCGCCAATGGTTGGCGGGTAATAGGTTGTTGTAATACCCAGCCCCACTAAAATTTTATCGCAAAAATCACGAGTTGGTTCGTACACGTTATCAACCATTAAAATATGATCACCGGTTTTTAAAAACGATAAAAATACTTGGCTGATCGCCGCAGCGCCACAAGGGTACAATGCACACCCTTCGCCGCCTTCAAGTTCTGTAATCGCTTCTTGTAGCGCAAAGTGTGTTGTTGTTCCTCGGCGCCCATAAAATAACGTTTTATCGCCACGGGTTTTAGCTGCTTCTTTTAAATCGGCTACAGTATCAAATACAATGGTAGATGCACGCTGTACAACGGGATTGACTACGCCATGTGTATAGGCTTTTTTTCGCCCTGATGATACCAGCTGAGTGTTTTTATTACTTTTACTCGACATTATTAATCCTTAGGGGTTTGTGCGCCAATGCTCAATTAAATAACGAGAGATAGAATCGGTTCTAGGCAGCTTTAAATGCTCGCCTTCTTCGTGCCAATTACCAAATTGCTCTAAGTCTTCACGACTAAACCATTTTGCATCGTCTAGCTCTTCTTTATCTACGTTAATTTGCTCAGATGTCGCCTGTGCAAAAAAGCCAAGCATAATTGACGATGGGAACGGCCATGGCTGAGATGCAACATAACGTACGTTATCAACTTCTATGCCTGCCTCTTCTTTAACTTCACGCGCAACAGCTTGTTCCAGTGTCTCCCCTGGGTCTACAAATCCAGCAAGCGAAGAATACATACCTGTGGGCCACGCAGCTTGGCGACCTAATAAACAGCGTTCTACTCCGTCAGCAAAGACTTTAGTAACGACCATAATTACCGCAGGATCGGTGCGCGGGAATGTAGGATGCTTACAGTTTTCGTTTTCACATACACGAGAATGCCCGGCTTCCACTGAACGGTTTTTACTACCGCAGCGCCCACAAAAACGGTGCGTAGCATGCCAATAACATAACCCTCTCGCAAGGGCGGCTATTGAGGCATATTTAATGGTTACTTGAGGCCCATATTGGCGAATATCAAAAAACTGAGCGCCCTCGATTAAAGGCGAAAGTACGCTTTCATCCAGATCAGAAACATCCAATGCAAACACACCATGTTTAGCATTGTTTAAACCAACAAAAATAGCACTCGTTAAATCTAAATGTGCCACTTGTTGATACGTTAAATAGCTTACCTTAGGAGTATCTTTAATAAATAGGGTTTGATTATTTTTAACTAAAACCCATTTACTTTGCGCCGACATTTGCGCTTTAAGCCACGATGGGTCTTTGCGAAAATTTGAGCCTCTATCTAGTGGCATGTTGCTGTAATGAAGCATGTAAGTCCTTGGTAACTCGTTATGCTTTAAAATTACCATAATCATTTAGCAAACCCAATTGATTACAGTAATAAAAAAAGCCTATATAAGGCTTAATTCATCTATTACGGCTTTGTATTAAAATCTCTCATGTTGCAGGCACTTAGCTTGCACTTTTTTAACTATTTTTTACTGTTAAAGTAGCAAAGTATTATCAATTAAATGAAATTGCTCTGCGCTTTGTTTTAATACCTCAGCAGTTAACCTGTCAGCACCGTATACATCGCACGGTACATTATATTGATTTTTTAAATGCCCAAGTAACAAAGCAAAGTCACCATCGCCAGAGAGCAAAATAACTTTATCAAGATTTTTACCCTGCTCTAACATGTCTATTGTTATGCCTACATCCCAATCGCCTTTAGCACTTCCATCACGGCGTTGAATAAATGGCTTTAGCTTTACCTCAAAACCAATCGCACGCAAAATATTTTGAAACTGATTTTGCTTTTCATCTCCTCGATAAATTGCATACGCAAAAGCACACTCAATATTGTATTGCGCCTCCATCATTCGCCAAAACGCATTGTAGTCAAAATTTTTCCCGTAACTCTCACGGCACGTGTAATAAATATTTTGCACATCAACAAAAATACCGACCCGTGGTTTCGTGCTTTGCTGCTCGTTTTGTAAAGTCATTTAGTGTCCTAGTGAGGATTAATAGCAATAAAAGTAACGTTATAAAATAAGTGTACCTTGCAATTTATATTTAAGTAACCTAAATTAGTTACATACCCTTATGTAACCAATATTGGTTACATATTAAAAAGTAACCATTTTGAGATTTTTATGATTGGTGTGATCAGCGGCGATATTATTAAATCGCAAACAATCCCTAAGCAGCAATACGATGCCATGCTTTACGAACTAGAGCAAAGTTTGCGAAACATTTCGGGTGAGCAAACACTTTGGAATATATACCGAGGCGATGCCTTTCAGTTACAAGTTAATAATCCTGAGCTCCTTTTTAAAAATGCCATACTTGTATATTTACACCTTAAATCGTCAGGTTATGAACTACGACAAAGCTTGGCACTTGGGCAAATAGATAATCCACGCAGCGATATAAAAACAGCAACCGGTTCTGCTTTTACTCTTTCGGGGCAAGGCCTTGATAAAATAGGCAATCAACGCTTTGTTTTTAATATTAACGAGCAGCAGCTCGATGAAAGCTTAAATCTTAATTTAGCTTTTGCCGACGTATTGCTCACTAAAATCACACAAAAACAAGCAAATGCCCTGTATGTCTATTTAACATCACCAGACAACAGCCACGCGGCACTGGCTAAAGAGCTTAAAACAAGTCGCGAAAACGTAACCAAACTACTAAATTTAGCGCACTACCAACTTATAGAGCGCTTTATTAAGCACACACAACACGTTATAAAAAATATAATTAAAGGAGGTGAATAATGGCGTTTTCACTTTTACTGGTCGCGCTTATTATTGGCCACTTACTCGCTGATTTTTACTGGCAACCTATGAGTTGGGTAAACGACAGAAATACCCGTCACTTTAAAGCCAGTAAGCTTTATTTTCATGTACTAGTGCATGGTGTAACAAGTGCACTCATTATTACCCTGTGGGAATACACATTCGGGTGGCAGCAACTAAGCAGTGTTTTAATTGCCACGGCGAGCATTATGCTGAGCCATTACTTTATTGATATAGCTAAATCGTATTCTGATAAAGGCGTGGTGCCTTTTTTACTAGATCAAATAGCGCACATACTCGTTATTATTGCGCTCAGTATTTGGTTAACTGATAACAGTAGCTTTATGGCTGCAATTAAAAATATGCTCACTGATCCCAAAATACTGTGGGTGGTATGCGGTTATTTAATTATTTTAAGTCCCAGCGCCGTATTTATAAGAATGATGTTAGAGCGTTTAACAAGTAACTTTTCAAGTACTGGTAGCTTACCACTTGCAGGGCAAAGCATAGGTATGTTGGAACGCGTACTTATGCTGAGCTTTATATTGCTTGACCAATTTGCAGGGCTTGGCTTTTTACTTGCGGCAAAGTCAGTATTTAGGTTTGGTGATTTAAGTGCAAGCAAAGATAAAAAACTTACCGAGTACGTTATGCTCGGCACATTACTTAGCGTAAGTGTTACTTTATTTGTCGGCTTGGGTATTAACTATTTTATCAGGCAGGCAATACAGTAAGTACAAATTACAGACAATAAAAAACGCGCTGCTTCTATTTAATTAAAGAAGGGAGCGCGTTTTTTGTATCTGCCTTTAACTAAATTCTAAATTAATTAAACGCTAGTGCAATCACTAATAATGATTAATCGTTATTGGTGCGACGACGGCGTTGGCCATTACCGCCAACAGATTCACGCTTTGCCCATGGGTTTTGCGCGCTGTCATCTGTTTTAGCTGCTGGCTTTTTAGAACCACCACGGCGTGGGCCGGTACCATTACCACCATTGTTCGGCTTTTTGCTGTTGGGCTTGCTGCTATCAGATTTAGGCTTATTAAAAGGCTGCTTTTTCTTAGGCTTTTTAGCCGGCAGTGGGCGAGCATCTAATGCGCGTTCAGCTACTGGATTAATAGGCTCAAAACCGTCTTCTTCAGCACGTGGAATAAGCTCACCAATAAAGCGTTCAATACCATATAAATCAACAGCATCATCAACCGTTACAAACGAAATCGCATGACCCGACGCACCAGCACGGCCTGTACGGCCAATACGGTGAACGTAATCTTCATATACATTTGGCAAATCGTAGTTAACAACATGCGGTAATTCAACAATGTCTAAGCCACGTGCAACAATGTCTGTTGCTACTAATACGCGTACTTCACCACTTTTAAAACCATCAAGTGCTTTAACACGTGCGCCTTGTGATTTATTACCATGGATAGCCGCGCCTACAATGTCATCGCGTTCAAGTTGTTTAACTAAGCGGTTAGCACCGTGCTTTGTACGGCTAAACACTAATACTTGTTGCCAATCGTTAGTGCGAATTAAGTGGCTTAGCAATGCTGTTTTACGTGTTTTATCTACCGCGTAAACGCACTGAGTAACACTTTTTGCAGTAGTATTTTTTGCAGCAACTGAAATTTCAACAGGGTCATTAATTAACCCTTTTGCTAATGCACGAATTTCGTCAGAAAATGTAGCCGAAAACATCAAGTTTTGACGTTTAGCAGGCATTTTAGCAATTAAGCGTTTAATGTCATGAATAAAGCCCATGTCTAACATGCGGTCAGCTTCATCGAGTACAAGCACTTCAACGCTATCAAATTTAACTGCATTTTGATTATGTAAGTCGATTAAACGACCCGGCGTTGCTACTAAAATATCAACACCTTTACGAAGACGCTGCATTTGTGGGTTAATTTTAACGCCACCGTAAACTACAAATGAGCTCACATCCGAATGCTTAGCGTACTCTTCAACGTTTTCGCTTACTTGCAAAGCAAGCTCACGTGTAGGCGTTAAAATAAGTGCACGTACGTGGTTACTTTTAGCTTTAGGGCCCGACGACAAACGCTCAATAAGTGGTAATGTAAAACCCGCTGTTTTACCTGTACCTGTTTGTGCTGCTGCCATAACGTCACGGCGTTCAATAATTGCAGGAATTGCTTGAGCCTGAATCGGCGTTGGCGTTTCATAGCCCTTTTCTAAAACCGCATTAACCAAAGACTGTGATAAACCTAAACCTTCAAAACTCATATAAACTCTCTTTTAAATTAGGCTACGTTAGCCAGTTGCGCGCATTATACCTGTAGTAGCTAAGAATGCATGCCATTATTTACGTTGCAGGCAATTGATCATAGTTTAATAAAATTAAACCTGTGCTCAAGTTGCTCAAAAATGCAAAAAACGGCCATAAGCCGTTTTTTGTTTATACTTAATTACTCTAAGTATAAGAGTTACTTAACACCTAACTCACGCAGGCGTTCTTGCAAGTAGCTATCTGCCGTGTAGCGCTCTGAAAGCACAACATCTGGATGCGGGTGTAAAAATAACGGTAGTGAAATACGCGATTTAGTAGATGCTTTACCCGTTGGGTTAATTACACGGTGAATTGTCGATGGGAAATACCCGCCCGACGCTTCTTGTAACATGTCGCCGATATTAATAATTAAGCTGCCAAAATCACATGGCACGTCTAACCAACCGCCATCTGTTTTTTGAACTTGTAAACCAGGCTCATTAGAAGCTGGTAATACAGTCAATAAATTAATATCGCCATGGGCTGCTGCGCGAATAGCACCTGGCTCTTCATCACCCGTCATTGGTGGGTAATGTAGGATACGTAACAATGTTTGCTCAGAATCGGCAATCATGTCTTTTAAATCAATTGAAAACTTAGCACGCACATCAGCTGGTGCTTCAGCCTGAACCCAGCTTAATAATGTGCCAGCAAATTCACTTGCTAAACGGTAGTATTCACGTACGTCAGCTTCAAGCTCTGCAGGAACGCGACCTTTAGGGTACACATGGAAGTACTCTTTAATGTCTTTTACTGTAAAGCCTTTCGCTACTTCTGATACTGAAGGCGGAAAGTAACCGTCTTGAGTGTCTTTAGAGAATAAAAAGTCGTGCTTTTGCTCTGAGTTAAAAAAGTCTTGCCAATTTTTGTAAATAGACTCAACTAAAGACTGTGGGATTGGGTGGTTTTTTAAAACGCCAAATCCAGTATTTCTTAACGATTCAACAAATTGTGCAGCCGCATCGGGAGCTTTATAATCAACAGTAGGTAATTGCATTGTACGTTCCAGTGAATAGGTTGTGTGAAGTGAGTTGCTTTTAATAGTGCTAAATTACTTATATAAAGTAGCAAAGCCTTCATTATAGCGCTATGCGAGGATAGACAAATGACCTCAAAAACATAAGGACATATGTCCGCAAAGCATAGTCACCGCCACTTGGCTTGATTAAGATCAACTAATAAAAAAACGTTGAATTTGCAAGGTTTAGTAACTATCTCTGGTCTATTATTAGAGTATATTTTATTTGTGTAAATAAGGCCCCCATGCGACAAAAAGTATCTTTTAAAAGCGGCGATTTAGAACTTGCCGGCCAACTTGAACTTCCCTCTGGTGACGTTAAGTTTTACGCGCTATTTGCACACTGCTTTACCTGCGGTAAAGACATTGCAGCAGCTACACGGATTAGCCGTGCACTCACACAACAAGGTATCGCCGTACTGCGTTTCGACTTTACCGGTTTAGGTAATAGTGATGGCGATTTTGCTAACAGTAACTTTTCATCAAACATTCAAGATTTAGTATCAGCGGCAAATCATTTACGTGAGCATTTTGCTCCGCCGCAACTACTTATTGGCCACAGTTTAGGCGGGGCTGCGGTTCTTGCTGCTGCGGAGCATATTCCTGAAGTATCGGCTATTACAACTATTGGCGCACCGTCAGATGCGCAGCACGTAGCGCATAACTTTGAAGCACACCTTGATGAAATTAACGCAGCAGGTGAAGCTAAAGTTAACTTAGCTGGTCGTGAATTTACCATTAAAAAGCAATTTATTGACGATATAGCCAAGTACGATAAACGCCACATAAGTAAACTTAAGCGCGCATTATTAGTAATGCACTCCCCTATTGATGCGACTGTAAATATTAGTGAAGCTGAAAAAATTTATGCATCAGCTAAGCATCCTAAAAGCTTTATTAGCCTAGATAACGCCGATCACCTTTTAACAAATAAAAACGATGCCGACTACGCAGCACAAATAATTGCAACGTGGGCAAACCGTTATGTTAAGTACGACAAAACTAAATACACGGCAAGTTTAACGGGTGGTAATGTACTTGTTGAAGAAAAAGACCATGTATTTACTCAGCACGTAAGTACAAAAGATCATACTTGGCTTGCAGATGAGCCAATAAAAGTAGGCGGTAAAAACTTAGGTCCCGATCCGTATCATCACTTATTAGCGGGGCTTGGTGCCTGTACGGCCATGACACTGCGTATGTACGCTACACGTAAAAACTTACCACTGGAGCATGTAAAAGTAGAGCTTGATCACACTCGCGATTACAACAAAGATTGCGACGATTGTGAGCAAACAGGTAACCTTGAAGCCATTACCCGTAAAATCACCTTACGTGGCGACTTAACTGAGCCAGAGCGTCAGCGTTTACTCGAAATAGCCGACAAATGCCCAGTGCATAAAACACTACATAATAACCCTGTTATTGTTAGTGAACTGGTAGAATAACTGCCGTAAAATAAATATAGCGCAGGTAACACTGCGCTATGATTTAACTTTTATATACCTAACTTTTACTATCTAAAAATCCCTCTACTTCTTTACTCATTCTACCCACCAGCCATTTTGGCCCGCCATCGTACATATCGTTATGGCGCGATTTTTCTATTAGTGTTTGTGTAACAGGAAACTTATCCAGCTCTGAATCGTTTAACAGCACATTCGCATCTGCTGGGTAATCACTACCGCGTAGAGTAAGTACGCGTATATTTTTATTGCGTGGGATC
The DNA here is from genome assembly GCF_014164245.1 of Pseudoalteromonas sp. SG43-8. NCBI lineage: Bacteria > Pseudomonadati > Pseudomonadota > Gammaproteobacteria > Alteromonadales > Pseudoalteromonadaceae > Pseudoalteromonas > Pseudoalteromonas sp. SG43-8. The sequence continues at coordinate 29,794 of NZ_JACJEX010000017.1, forward strand.
AACATGCGGCGATGATCGAGCGTAATAATTTGGCTTACTTCATTGGGGTAAATAGAGCCGTATAGTGACGAAATATCCCCGCCGTTTGAGTGCCCAAATAAGGTGAGTTTTGTAAAATCGTACGCTGGGTATTTACTCGATAGCTCATTAACTAAAAACTTAAGCGTTACTACGCCACGGTGCCAGTTTTCCATGCGAGTGGTTAAGTAAGGCTGCTCACGATTAAGATCAGGGTCGCTTTTTAGTTCATGTGCAACGGCTATTGTTAAATATCCGTGCTGATTAAACGCATTATTGGCAAACGTATACCCATTATGGCTAATCCCGTAACCTGCGTTAATAAACGCTACAGGGCATTTTACTTGTTCAGTGCACTTAGCATTGTTACTTGGTAGTGTGATATTGATAGGAATAGTGCGCTTGCGGCTTTCATCAGTCATAACGCCATCGTTTGCATAGCTTGTCGCGCTTATTGCTGATGTGCTTATAACTGATGCACTTAGAGCTAGTGCGCTTAACATAAAAAGCTTTTTAAGTGTTTTTTGCATATTTAAACTTATATAAATTATTGTTTTTAATTAAAAATAATTTTTACTTTATAGGTTTGCATTCTCTATTGTCAAACTATGCGATAATAGTCGCCATTGTTTAAATATATTTAGTAAAAGATCCAATAAATGAAATCATACAATAGCATTCAAGAACGTATAGAAATTTTAGAAGACAAACTAACGGCAATACATGACGAAATCGAAACACTAAAAACCCCTGCTAAAAACAACAATGAACGTATTATTTTTAAGTTTATTGAAACAGGCAGCACAGGTAAAACGAAGGATTTTGTTCGTGAGTTAGGTATTAAATCACCACGTGACGGTTTGTTTTCATCAGGTGACGTTACAAAACTAATTAAAGATGGCGCTGAAGATATTTCACCAGCGTTATTAGCAATCGCAAGACAGCTTGCCAGTGCACGTAATAAAAATGGCCCTAGCCGTTAATTACGCAGTTACGCAGTATCTAGAAGCCCAGCCAAGCTGTCGCTTCTAGATATGTAATCATATTAAACTAAATTAATCACATAGTTCTATATTAAGGCTGGTAAGCAAGTTTAGTGCTTCGAAGCGATCAAACTTAGCATTCGCTAAAATATTATTATTCAAATCTATATTAAACGCTGTCGCACCTACAAAATCACATTTTGTTAAGTTAGTTTGAAAAAACTCACTATCGCGAAAATCTGTCCCTGTAAATTCACTACCGCTTAAATCAGCATGTCTAAAATCAACATTTTTGGCAAAGCAGTGTGTTAATTTGAGGGCTTTGAGGGTTAATTCAAAAAAAGAACTATTACTGAGCTCGCAATAATTAAAGCTCACCGGTGCGTTAATACTAAGCGCTGGCCAATCCACGTCAGTCCATTGCAGACTATTTAATTTACAGTGGCTAAAACTTACATCTTCAAGCGAGCTGTAGTTCCATTTAAGTGACGATAAATTACAGTTTTTAAAGTTGCACTGTATAAATCGGCAATTTTTAAACTGCCCGTCTGAAAAGTCGCAATCGATAAATGTGCACTCTTCAAACTCAGAATTTTCAGTTAGTTGCTCTTCGTGCTGCAAAGCATTAAATTGCTCGTCGAAGTAGTGATTATTATTTGAAATTGACACTATTCACCTAGTTTTTATTGGGCGTAGACGTTATTTTTAGGTAAATCTTTTTTAAGCGCAAGCACTGCAATAAAAATCAAAGCAAATAGTGGAAATAGCGCTAAACAACCACCCACAAAAGCTAAAACTCCAGGCATAGTACTTTTACGCTTACCTATTTTGTAGCTAATTACAGCAAAAATAGGAATACTCAGCACAATAAAAAAAACTAAAAATTCACCAAGTAAGGTAGCATTGATCGACATAATAATTCCTTTTTCGTCTATTCGATTAAAATACATGTTGCTGTAAATTTAACCACAAAAAAACCCTTAAGCATATAACTTAAGGGTTTTTAAATTTAGCTTAAAATATAAGCAGAATTACTCTTCGCTTGAGACTTCTTTTTCTACAACACTAATTGCAAGCTCAGCTAACGAATCCATATTAGGCTTACTAGGCGCGTTAGTTAATAAACACGATGCTTGTGTTGTTTTAGGGAAAGCAATAACGTCACGAATGTTATCGGTACCACATAAAAGCATTGCTAAACGGTCAAGACCAAATGCTAAACCAGCATGTGGTGGTGTACCGTATTTAAGTGCATCAAGTAAAAAGCCAAACTTGTCTTGTTGCTCTTGCTCGTTAATACCTAAAATTCTAAATGCAGTTTCTTGCATATCTGCATTATGAATACGTACCGAACCGCCACCCACTTCGTAGCCGTTTAATACCATGTCGTAGGCATCTGAAATAGCCGCAGCAGGGTTTGCTTCAAGCTCACTTGCAGTAATATCTTTTGGTGCAGTGAATGGATGATGCACAGCATGTAATGTGCCTTCGTCATCTTCTTCAAACATTGGGAAGTCTACAACCCAAAGTGGTGCCCAACTGTTAAGGTTAGTGATTTCTAAGTCAACACCAATCTTAACGCGCAGTGCGCCCATTGCTTCATTTACTGTGTTGCGCTTATCGGCACCAAATAAAATGATATCGCCAGACTGAGCATTAGTACGCTCAAGTAATTTAGTAATTACGTCTTCGCTTAAAAACTTAGCCACTGGCGATTGAACACCTTCAGCGCCTGCAGTGTGGTCATTTACTTTCATCCACGCCATACCTTTAGCGCCGTAAATACCAATAAACTTAGTGTAATCGTCAAGTTGTTTACGAGAAAGCTTAGCGCCACCCGGTACAGTTAATACAGCAACACGACCTTTTTCGTCGTTAGCTGGACCTGAGAAAACATTAAACTCTACGTCTTTAACTAAATCTGCAACATCAACTAGTTTCATTGGGTTACGTAAATCTGGCTTATCAGAACCGTAAAGGCTCATTGCCTCGCTGTAAGGCATGATTGGGAAATCGCCTAAATCAACGTTTAACAATGTTTGCCACATTTCGCGGATCATCTTTTCAGTCATACCACGTACTTGATCAGAACTCATGAACGAGGTCTCTATATCTATTTGGGTAAATTCTGGTTGACGATCGGCACGTAAATCTTCATCACGGAAACATTTAACAATTTGGTAGTAACGGTCAAAACCAGACATCATCAACAATTGTTTAAACAACTGCGGAGACTGTGGTAAAGCGTAAAAACTACCTTTATGAACGCGGCTTGGCACTAAGTAATCGCGTGCGCCTTCTGGCGTTGCTTTAGTAAGTACAGGTGTTTCGATGTCTAAAAAGCCGTTTTCATCTAAAAAGCGACGTACAAAGCTGCTTGCTTTAGCACGTAATTTAATACGGTCACTCATTTCTAAACGACGTAAATCTAGGTAGCGGTATTTTAAACGACGCTCTTCAGAGTTTACTTGGTTAAAATCAAGTGGAAGCGGTTCAGAGCGGTTAATAATTGTAAGCTCAGTACCTAAAACTTCAATTTCACCTGTTGCCATATCTTTATTTACTTGGCTATCAGGGCGTGCACGTACTGTACCTTTTAGCTGAACACAAAATTCTTGGCGAAGTGTGTTAGCTGAACTCATTAACTCTTCAATGTCAGAGTCGAATACAACTTGTACTAAACCTTCTCTATCGCGTAAATCGACAAAGATAAGTCCACCAAGGTCACGTCGTTTGTTGATCCAGCCACATAGTTCAACTTCTTGATCTACGTGAGTTTTATTTAGCTGTCCGCAATATATAGAGCGCATAGTTTTCCTGTCAGATAAAAGGCTTAAACGGTTATATTTATTTGTTTTAAGGCGTGTGATTTAAAAAACAGGTCACCACAATACAAATAAAGCCGCTAGCAATCTAAAAATAATCAAATTAAGCCCTGCATTATACCCAAGTAGTATCAAGATGCTAGGGCGTGTGCCGCTTTTGCCCCTGAATTTACAGCAGCTCGTTTTGTTATTTGCTACACTATCGCCACTTTATAATAAGGCGCTAGTTTGTATGTTATATATTGGATGCCCTCAGTGGTCGAGCAACGCATGGAAAGGCAATTTATTTTCAAGCCAATGTAAAAACGCCGATATGCTTAGCCAATACGCCCAACATTTTAACTCAGTTGAAGGCAATACCAGCTTTTACGCTGACCCATCGCCAAGCACCATATTGCGCTGGGCAAACAGCGTACCCGACGATTTTAAATTTACGTTTAAGTTTAATCGTCGCTTTAGCCACGAGCTGCATCTAACTAATGTTCAAACCGAGCTTACTGATTGGCTTAACTTGTTCTCCCCTATTTTAGAAAAAACCGGGCAAATCATGCTGCAATTACCTAAAGCATTTGGCCCTAGTGACTTACCCAAGCTAGCACAATTTATTAGCCTATTACCAAAAGAGGTTAATTACGGTGTAGAGGTACGTCATACTGCGTTTTTTCAAAAGGGCGAAGCCGAAATAGCGCTTAATCAGTTATTAATGGCAAACAAAATAAATCGCATATCGATGGATACTCGCGCCCTATTTGCGGTAAAACCAACAACAGAAGCGCTAATAGATGCACAGCAAAAAAAGCCGCATTTACCCGTGCATGCCATTGCTACAAGCATGCAACCCATGGCGCGCTTTGTGATAGCTAACTTACAAAACGACTATAAACCCTTTTATAAACCGTGGCTGAGTAAAGTAAAACAATGGCTTGATGAAGGAAAAACCCCTTATGTGTTTTTTCATACAGCAGATAACCGAGAAGCGCCATTATTAGCAAGGCAGTTTTGCAAAGACCTTGGTTATAATCACAAAGCATTAAACCCATTTACTGGCGAAAAAGAAGCCCACCAGCAAGCACTTTTTTAAAAGTAAAACGACAGAGAAACAATAATGAGTGAATACGCACGTTACTTTACCGGCTACCCAGCTAACATCGTTGAGCAAGTATTAAGCCTTATAGATAACAACAAGGTATGTGACTACTTACTTAAAAAGTATCCGCAAGCACATACCATTACTAGCGATAAACTACTTTATAGCTACGCAACCGAGCTTAAAAAACAGTATTTAAAAAACGCACCGCCGTTTGGGCGCGCGGCGTTTAAAAAGCAAGGCGATATGGTGACCAATGCACTCGGTACACATACGTATCGAATGCAAGGTAAAACCCGAAAGCACGATTTAGCCATAAACAGTGATTTATTGCGCGCACCCGAACCATTACTAAAAGCATTAGTAGTACACGAACTCGCCCACTTTAAAGAAAAAGATCACAACAAAGGCTTTTATCAACTTTGCTGCCATATGGAACCGAGTTACCACCAATTGGAATTAGATTTAAGGATATTTTGTGTGGTAGTCGCAATGGGAGAGAATCCATATGGCTATTAAATATACTTGTAGAAAAACTTAGCAGGACCATGGTAATGTTCTAAACTACAGTGATTAGCAATGGATAGCATATGAAAAAAATAGACCTTCATTTACATACAGTTTCAACACCAAGCGATCGTAATTTCTCTTTTTCTATTGAACGTTTAAAATGGTACGTCGAAGAAGGTAATTTAGACGCTATTGCAATTACAAACCACAATATGTTTGACCTCAATCAGTTCTATGAAATCCAAGAAAAACTCAGTATTAAAGTTTTCCCAGGTATAGAAATAGATGTTGAAGGAACTCATATTTTATTGATTGCAGAAAATGATCAGCTATTAGATTTCTCAGAAAAATGTCAACTAGTGAAGGAACAAATACCCGACAGAAACACCTCTATAAATGTTGAAAAATTAAAAGAAATTTTTCCGCGAATTTCTGATTACTTATTAATCCCACATTATAAAAAGTCTCCCGAAATACATACAGATACCCTAAGTAAACTACAGCATTTAATTAGTGCGGGGGAAGTATCTAGCGCTAGAAAGTTTATTTATTGTATTAAAGATCCTGATGCTTTAGTACCTGTATGTTTTAGTGACTTAAGAATAGAAGAAAGACTTCATAAAATACCTGCAAGACAAACGTATATAAACGTTGGCGAAATTAGTCTTAAGTCAGTTAAACGAGCTTTAACAGACAAACAAAAGGTACATTTATCAAAAGAAGAGGGGCACAAGTTTTTCAATGCTCTCAATAATGGGCTTAAGTTGTCCACTGGATTAAATGTGATATTAGGAGAACGATCAAGTGGAAAGTCACATACACTGAATTCAATAGAAGAAGAAAATACCACTGACGATATTCGTGTTAAGTATGTAAGGCAATTTTCTTTATTACAAAAAGATTTAGATGATGAAAAAGACTTTTCAAATCGCCTGACTACTAGCCAGTCGCAAATAACTCAAAACTATTTAAAAGAGTTCCAAGAGGTCGTTGATAAGATTAAAGATATTGATTTGGATAACTCAAGTCGAACCTTGGATAATTTTGTTAACTCATTACTAAAACATGCCTCGGAGGCGGATAAGCTAGACTCATTCGCAAAAGTAAAGTTATTTACTGAGTCCAAATTCCAAATAAATAATTTGTTATCCTTAAAAGAGCTTATCAAAGCAAGTATTACTTTAGCCGACAATTCTGAATATCAACACATAATCAACAAGCACATCTCTAGCGACAACTTAAATTTCTTAACTGTTGATTTAATTGAAAAATACAATAAAACCAAGGAGTCAGAGCTTCAAAAAGCTTACGTTAACGATATTGTAGACAATATAAAAAGCGAACTTCAAATGCGAACTGCGGCCTCACCTGTCACCGAAATAAATTTGTATGAACATGTCTTGGATATTGAAAAAGTAAGTAAATTTAATGATGTTGTTGAAAACTTAAAAATCAGTAAAGAATTTATAAGACAAGACATTCAAGGCTTTTTAAAGGTTGCTAAAAGGGGAACGTTTAACTTCGCCAGAGAGCTTGGAGCTGTTCTCAATAAGCAAATATCTTTTGCTAATGCATTTAAAAGTTACGACATTAGCGGATACGAATATTTATCCGAATTAAAAAAAATATCGGGATTATCTGAGACTGATTACTACAAACATTTCGCTAAAATTAGTTACGATATTTTAAATTCATCAGGTTATACAGTTTCTGGCGGCGAACGTTCAGAATATAGGCTACTACAAGAAATTAGCGATGCTAGCCAATATGACTTATTACTGATAGATGAACCAGAATCATCATTTGACAATGTTTTTTTATACAACAAGGTAAATAAGTTAATCAAAGAAATGTCAAAGTTCATGCCCGTAATAATTGTTACTCACAATAGTACTGTAGGGGCGTCAATTAAGCCTGATTATTTGATTTACACAAGTAAAAAAAATGGAACCACCGGTGTTCAATATGAAATATACACTGGCTATCCTAACGACAAATACCTTGTAAACTTGGATGGTGATAAAACTCACAACCATAAGGTATTACTTGATTGCTTAGAGGCGGGTAAAACACCTTATTTAACAAGGAGAGATGAATATGAAATGCTTGCAGATTAAAAGTGGTAAGGGCTACTTTTCGGTGGACGGAAATAATTGGGCACTACTTGATCAAATAACCAAAGAAGATATTTTAAAGATAATAACAAGTGGTTTACAGCATGGCTTTGAACTAGATAGCCCTATCGACAACGAAGTTAAAAATAAAGCGCATGAGATAATATATAAAAATCTTCAAGCTAAATTTATAGAACTGAACGAACAAAAATCTCGCTTCAAAGACGAGAGTGAAAATTTATTTAAAGAAGCCTTAGTGAAATATAAAGAATAAAAGCAAATGTAACTATTAGCATTGTATTTAATAATTAATAAAAAAGCGCGATTTCAAATCGCGCTTTTTTATTAAGTTACTTTTCTTACTTACCACTGACAGCTTAAAACTGACAGCTCAAAAGCGTGTTGGGTTTCGCTTCGCTCTACCCAACCTTGTATCTCTTCTTGATGAGTGTTTAGCTAGCACTTGTCACATCGGGAAGACAGTGAGCTCGTACCCAACCAGAGTGTGAAAATGCTGTGACGTAGATTGAGCCCTGACTTCCTAACCTCCATTAAACTGAATGGTATCCTAGCGCCCCAACTAAGGGTGACGCTGCATGTACAAGGGGAGTAGATAGAGATGAAAGCTTTTATTGGCATTGATGTGGGTAAAGAAAAGTTAGATATTTCCTGGCTACGCGATGTAGTCAAAAGTAAAAAGAAAACGAAGATTTTTAAAAATAACCCAAAGGGCTATCAAGAGTTAGTTGCCTGGTTGATAAAGAATACAAATTTAGAAGCACAAGATATTGTTATTACAACAGAGCCCACAGGTGTTTATAGCGAGCCGCTGATGTATTTCCTATATGAGCAAGGATTTATTTTATTACATGTAAATCCTGGTAAAGCAAAACAGTACGCAAGTTCATTAGGGCTTGTCCATAAGACAGACAAGTCAGACGCCACAATGCTTGCTCGTTATGGTCATGACCAACAGCACTCACTTTTAAGTTGGCAGCCTGAGCCTGTTGAAGCGAGAGAGTTAAAAGTAATGACGCGTAGACTTGAAGCACTTGAGCAAGACTTACGTCGCGAAGAAAATCGTTATGAAGCTGTTGGTTTCTCAGGTGCATCTACTCGAGTTACTCAGTCAATTGAAGATATGATAGCTGTACTAAAAACTGAGATGGGCAAGCTAAAAAATGACATTGATGAGCATATTGATAGACACCCACAATTAAAAAAGAACCGCCAATTGCTTCAAAGTATCAAAGGTGTTGGAGAGGTCATATCACGTATGATGGTGTCCTTGATGGCATGTAAACAGTTTAAAAATGCCAAGCATTTAGCTTGTTACTTAGGCTTAATACCTAAGCTTAATGAGTCAGGCAAACGGGCTGGAAAAACAACCTTAAGCAAAGAAGGGCCTGGGTATATAAGGGCTAAATTGTATATGGCTGCTGTAGTAGCTGTACAACATAATCCAGATATAAAAGCCCAAAATAAGCGATTAGTGGAGCAAGGTAAAACAAAAATGCAGGCAATTGGTGCTGCAATGAGAAAGCTGACACATATCTGTTTTGGTGTTGTGAAGAATCAAACTGAATATCAGCCCCAAGCAATTTAAAGAAAGCTTGAGGCTGATTAGAAGAGATGGTATCTACGTAACATTAAAGCCCTAAGCCTGCCATAAAGTCGTCATCTGCGTCGTCTTGCACAACGTCTTTAGCCTTGGCGCTTTCTTTTTCAGCTTTCTTTTTAGCTTCGTTTTCAATTATGTCATCTGGATCTAGTGCTTCTGCAATATCAAAGTCATGTAATTTAATGAACTCTGTTTTATCCATCGCTAATTCCAAGTAAAAAATATTTTGTTTACTTGTGGTGAATGTTACGCGGCGGGCTTGCGGGCGATCCATTGTGGTATCTACCGATATTTGCACTTGCTTATTTATTGCCATCATTTTTGGCTGGTTTTGCGTAATTGAAGTATGTAATTGCTCACGCACTTTAGACGTAAAGTCGCCAACAATTTGATTCATCAACTCGCCTAGTACGTTTGATACGTCGTCTGATAAATGGCTATGCGCTATTTCATCTTCTGGCATTCCCATATTGCGCATGTAATCGCCATAAATTTCCATCGCTGCTTGCGAAGTAAAGTTGGTAATTACGAGTCCTGTAAAACCGCCGTCAAATAAAACAAAGCAACCAATATCTGGTCGCATACATGTACGTGTTATTTTTTGCACCATGGCTGAGTAGCTAATACCATTACCGCTGGCTGATGTGAGTACACCTGTCACTGAATGACAAAGGGTTGCTAATATATCGTCTGTGCTGATGACCTTACTTTTGCTCATTTAATCTTCTCTTTTGTACTTATTATTCATAATTCTAGTCAAGCTACTGAATTTATCACTGACTATCCAGTATAAAATGTTAAAATAGCGTCATTATTTACAAAGAGACTGCCTTCGTGACCATAAAAGACAGTATTTATGCCTCTGAGCAACAAGTAAAAGATTTTAGCTTTGACCAAAATGTAGTCGAAGTTTTTCCAGATATGATCCAGCGCTCTGTGCCAGGTTATGCCACCATTGTAAGCACGATGGGTAAGTTGGCAGGCGAATACGCACAAAGTAATTCAAACCTGTACGACTTAGGTTGCTCGCTTGGCGCAGTCACGCTTAGCATGCGTCGTAACATTCGCACCGATAACTGCCATATAATAGCGGTAGATAACTCTCAAGCTATGGTTGAACGTTGTAAGGTACATTTACAAGGTTTTAAATCAGATGTGCCGGTTACTGTTACTTTGGGCGATATTAACGAGCTTGAGATTCAAAACGCATCGGTTGTGGCAATGAACTTTACACTGCAATTTATTCCACATGCGCAGCGCCAAGCCGTGCTTGAGAAAATATACGCTAATTTAAAACCTGGTGGTGTATTGCTGCTAAGCGAAAAAATTAAAGCCGAAAACGAGCAATGCGATAACCTATTAATTGATTTGCACCACGACTTTAAACGTCACAATGGCTACTCTGAGCTTGAAATAAGCCAAAAACGTACCGCCATCGAAAACGTTATGCGCCCAGATACACTAAGCGCTCACTTTACTCGCTTACAAGATATTGGTTTTAGCCAAACTCAAGTGTGGTATCAATGTTTTAATTTTTGCTCAATGGTAGCAATTAAATAAAGAGAGTCATCCATGTCTCAATGGTTTAACCAATTTTACGCATCTATCGCACAAAGCCCACTTAGTCACTGGCTAGAAACCCTCCCTGCTCAATTAAAACATTGGCAAAACGAGGCTAGCCATGGTGATTTGCCTAAATGGCAAAAAGTACTTAAAAACTTGCCTGAGGTGGAAACTTCTCATGTTGATATTTCTACTAAGGTAGAAATAGGCGCCTCTGGCGAAATGAGTGATGGCGAGCAAAAGCAAACCATGCATTTATTAAAACGCATGATGCCATGGCGCAAAGGCCCATTTAGTGTGCACGGTATTGAAATAGACACAGAGTGGCGCAGTGATTGGAAGTGGGACCGCCTGCTGCCTCATATTGAGCTATTAAAAGGTCGCACCGTTTTAGATATTGGTTGTGGCTCTGGTTATCATTTATGGCGTATGCGCGGTGAAGGCGCGGAGTTTGTAGTGGGTATTGATCCGTCTGATTTATTTTTATGTCAGTTTCAGGCAATTAAACACTACAACCCAGACGAAAACGTACATTTATTGCCACTAGGTGTTGAAGCATTACCCGAGCTTAAAGCGTTTGATACGGTTTTTTCGATGGGCGTACTTTATCATCGTCGCTCACCTATCGACTTTTTAGCGCAGTTAAAAGCACAGCTTCGCCCAGGCGGCGAACTCGTACTTGAAACCCTAGTAATTGAAGGCGATGAAAACACGGTATTAGTCCCTACCGACCGCTACGCTAAAATGCGCAACGTTTGGTTTATTCCAAGTACTGCAGCATTAAAGCTGTGGATGGAACGCGTTGGCTTTAAAGATGTGCAAATAAAAGATTGCGCTATTACCACGCTTGAAGAGCAACGTAAAACCGACTGGATGGAAAACGAATCGTTAATCGACTTTTTAGATCCAAACGATACAAGTAAAACAATTGAAGGCTACCCCGCTCCACTTCGAGCCATATTAACCGCAAAAGCATAGCTGTTAATTTAACGACTTTAATACTAAAAAAACGCCTACGGGCGTTTTTTTGTTTATTTAAACAACAGACAGCGGACAAGTGTCCTTGTTAATTATTTCAAAATTACATTTACGCTAGCCGCGACCTTGCAATTGTTGTAAAATACGCGCGTTTCTAAGCAACCCAAAACAACTATTTTGAGGAAAACCTGTGAGCGAACAAAAACAGTCTCTAAGCTATAAAGACGCGGGCGTAGATATCGACGCTGGTAATGCACTTGTTGAGCGTATTAAAGGCGTAGTTAAAAAAACTCGTCGTCCTGAAGTAATGGGCGGAATTGGTGGTTTTGGCGCACTTTGCGAAATTCCTGAAGGCTACAAGCAACCAGTATTAGTTGCAGGCACAGATGGCGTTGGTACTAAACTACGTTTAGCAATCGACTTAAAAAAACACGATACGGTTGGTATTGATTTAGTTGCAATGTGTGTAAACGACTTAATTGTTCAAGGTGCTGAACCCCTGTTTTTTCTAGATTACTATGCAACTGGTAAACTAGATGTAGACACAGCAGCTGACGTAGTGACAGGTATTGGCAAAGGTTGTGAAATTTCAGGTTGTGCCCTGATTGGCGGCGAAACAGCTGAAATGCCAGGTATGTATGATGGTGAAGACTACGACATGGCAGGCTTTTGTACAGGCGTTGTAGAAAAATCAAAAATTATTGATGGCACAAAAGTAGCAGCAGGCGATCAGCTTATTGCACTTGCATCAAGCGGTCCTCATTCAAATGGCTTCTCTTTAATTCGTAAAGTACTTGAAGTGTCAAAAGCTGATACCAGCGCTGACTTTGAAGGTAAAACATTAGGCGAAACTCTACTTGAGCCTACGCGTATTTACGTAAAACCTTTACTTGAGTTATTCAAAAACGTTGACGTACATGCGCTTTCGCATATTACTGGCGGCGGTTTTTGGGAAAATATTCCACGCGTATTACCTGCTTCAGCAAAAGCTGTAGTTAAAGGTGATAGCTGGCAGTGGCCACCAATTTTTAATTGGTTACAAGAAAACGGCAATATTACTACACACGAAATGTACCGTACATTTAACTGTGGTGTAGGCATGGTTTTAGTAGTCCCTGCAGACAAACTTGAGCAAAGCTTAACAATGCTAAAAGACTTGGGCGAAAATGCATGGCACCTTGGTGAAATTCAAGATGCAGCAGCTGGCGAAGAGCAAGTTGAAATTGTAGGTGGTGCTAAGTAATGGCACCGACTCGTCTGGTAGTTTTAATCTCAGGTAGTGGCTCTAATTTACAAGCCATCATAGATGCCTGCGAACGTGGCGAGATAAACGGGCATATAGCGGCTGTTATTAGTAATAAAGCAGACGCTTATGGCCTAGAGCGTGCAAAACAAGCAGGTATTGCTACAAAAGTGCTCAGTCATAAAGATTTTGACTCGCGCGAAGCGTACGATGCGCAATTAATGAACGTTATCGACTCTTTTATGCCAAATCTAGTTGTATTAGCTGGGTTTATGCGTATTCTTACTCCTGGCTTAGTGCAAAAATATGTTGGAAAAATGTTGAACATTCATCCATCTTTGTTGCCTAAGTATCAGGGGCTGAATACCCACCAAAGAGCAATTGATGCAAAAGACGATGTTCATGGCGTAAGTGTTCACTTTGTTACTGAAGAATTAGACGGCGGTCCCGTTATTCTTCAAGCGCAAATACCTGTACTCAAGGATGATACAGCAGAAACATTAGCAAAACGCGTGCATGAGCAAGAGCATATAATTTATCCTTTGGTGGTCAAGTGGTTCAGTGAACACAGACTTACTATGGAAGCAGATTATGCAGTTCTTGACAAAAAACAACTTCCTGCACACGGCGCGCACTACCCACAATAAAAAAATAAGTGCCCTGTTGTTATGTGCGGGCGCTTTACTTCCAACTAGCCTAATTGCAGGCGAATTGACCCAGTATCAAGCTAATTACGATATTTTACGCAAAGGTAAAAATCATGGTGAGGCTGTTCGTGAGCTCAAAAAAACGGGCGACGATACTTATGAACTTACATACCACAGCAATATTGAGTGGATGATTTTCTCTGACTCTCGTGAAGAAACATCAAAGTTTACCTTTAAAGATGGCAAGGTTACCCCGCATCATTACAACATGATTCGTACAGGGACAGGCCCAGATAAAGATTACAAAATTGATTTTGATACAACAAACAAAGTAGTGACTAGCAGCGCTAGTGAATACCCACTCAAATGCGAATGGACTGATGAATTTCAGGATGCTATTTCGTACCAAGTGCAAGTGCGCGAAGGATTGAAAAAAGGCGAAACAAGCTTTTCATTCCCCCTTATAGATAAAAAAGGTAACCGCCGCGACTACAACTTTGAAGTTGTTGAAAAAGAGATGATCTCCTTACCTATCGGTAATGTAGAAGCCATTAAAGTGAAGCGTTTATACGATAACGATAAACGCCAAGCAATTGCATGGTTTGCGCCAGAAATGGATTACATGCTGGTACGTATGTGGAAAGGCGAAAAAGGTATGGAGCAGTTTGAAGTTCAAATGAATTCATTTACTGTTACTGCGCCTACAGCTGTTGCGCCTGCTACAGCACAACAACCTCAAGAAGCTAACTAAATTTAATTAAACCAAAGTTAAGTTAAGTTAGTATTTAAAATAGGTGGGCTAAATTAGCTCACCCATTTTAAATAATGCAAATTCCCCAGGCTCCATTTTTTGCCAGCGCTCATCATTCGTCAAAGGCCTTGTAGCTATAACTGTTACTACATCGTTTGGTGTGGTCTCTTGTTGAAAATCAACCACCATGTCGGCATCAATCAACGTTGCTTTACCAAATGGCGCACGGCGCGTTATGTAATGTAAGTTATTAGTGCAATACGCTAAAACAAACACCCCATCGGTCAATAACATATTAAACACCCCTTTTTCTCGCAGAGTATGCGAAAGCTTAGCCGCGTATCTAAAAACCGACGCCATATTACTTGGACGCTTTGGGTATTTTTCGCGAATTTTATCAAGCAACCAACAAAAAGCGAGTTCGCTATCAGTGTTACCTACTGGGCGATAGTACTGCGGTTTTAAATCATGATAATTAGATAGCTGCCCGTTATGAGCGTAAGTGATTTCACGCCCCCATAACTCTCGCGTAAAAGGATGAGTATTTTCAAGGCATACTCGCCCGCGGTTACCTTGGCGAATATGGCTAATAACCGAGACACTTTTAATGGGGTATGCTTTGACGAGCTTTGCAATTTCAGATTGATAACTCGGCTCAGGATCTTTAAAGGTTCTACAGCCTTTACCTTCGTAAAATGTAATACCCCAACCATCTTTATGTGGTCCCGTGTTTCCGCCACGCTCTAAAAGGCCTGAAAAACTAAAACAAATATCGGTAGGCACATTGGCTGACATGCCAAGTAATTCACACATTAATAAAATAACCCTTAAAAACCATACATTAAAATAAATAGCGTTATATTTGTGTATTAAGCGTACACTAATTTGCAGCCCGCTATAACGGCTATATTTACTTAAAAAGTGTCATTTTGCTATTAGATTTATTTATTTTTACGTTAACACTACTTACGGCTAATGCTTTGACTATACGATAGTTATTGAGTGTTCCTCTGTCGGGTAATTAAATATCGTATTTAAGTTACTTTCTACTACAATTTAACTTCGTTATGTACTTGAAAATTACTGTTACTAGCGCTACTCTAAGTGAGGTGGTCTGACCTCTATTAAGGAATAAAAATGACACTCATATTTACACTGGTTCTAATCGCGTTGCTTTGCACTGCGGTTTACCACAGAGCAAGTTGGAACACAGCACTTGGTGTTTCGGCTATAACTTTATTAATTGGTACCTTTGCGGGTGCTTTTGGTTTAATTAGCTGGTTGATCTTTTTGATCATCGCGGTTCCTCTTTCTGTTACTGGCCTTCGTCAGCAATATATCATCAAGCCTATTTTTGCTACGTTTAAAAAAGTAACGCCAAGCATGTCTGATACTGAAAAATCAGCTATTGATGCCGGTACGACGTGGTGGGAAGCTGACTTATTTTGCGGTAACCCAGATTGGAAAAAACTTCACCAATACCCAGTTCCTAAACTTACTATTGAAGAGCAAGCCTTTGTTGATGGCCCTGTTGAAGTAGTTTGTAGCATGTTGGACGATTGGGAAGCAACGCACGAACTAACCGACCTTCCTCAAGATGTGTGGCAGTATCTAAAAGATAATAAATTTTTTGCCATGATCATCAAAAAAGAATACGGCGGTTTAGAGTTTTCTGCATTTGCACAGTCTTGTGTACTTCAAAAACTAACAAGTAAATCAACATTACTTTCGTCAATTGTTGGTGTACCGAACTCTTTAGGCCCAGGTGAATTATTACAACACTATGGTACAAAAGAGCAAAAAGATCATTACTTACCGCGCCTAGCGAGCGGTCAAGAAATTCCATGTTTTGCATTAACTTCGCCAGAAGCGGGTTCTGATGCAAGCTCAATTCCAGACTACGGTGTGGTATGTAAAGGGCAATGGAATGGTGAAGAGGTTGTGGGTGTTAGTTTAACGTGGAATAAGCGTTACATTACACTTGCCCCAGTGGCTACCGTACTTGGTCTTGCGTTTAAGTTACAAGATCCAGATGGGCTAATTGGCGACAATAAAGAGCCAGGCATCACCTGTGCACTTATTCCAACGGACACTCCTGGAGTTGAAATTGGTCGTCGACATTTCCCGCTAAACGTACCATTTCAAAATGGTCCTACTCGCGGTAAAGATATTTTCGTACCACTTGATTATATTATTGGTGGTCCAGATATGGCTGGTCAAGGCTGGCGCATGCTGGTTGAGTGTTTATCGGTTGGTCGTGCAATTACATTGCCGTCAAATTCTGCCGGTGGCATTAAAATGATTGCCGTTGCAACGGGTGCGTATAGCCGTATTCGTCGTCAGTTCCGTTTACCTATTGGTAAAATGGAAGGTGTTGAAGAGTCACTAGCAAAACTTGCTGGTTACGCATACAGCTCTGATGCTGCGGTTAGTATGTCTACGGGTGCGGTGGATTTAGGCGAAAAGCCATCGGTAGTTTCTGCCATTATTAAATACCACCTGACAGAGCAAATGCGTGATGCAACTATTCATGCAATGGATGTACTTGGCGGTAAGGGCATCATGCTTGGGCCAAATAACTATTTAGGTCGTGGCTATCAAGGGGCACCTATTGCCATTACCGTTGAAGGTGCAAACATCTTGACCCGTAATATGATTATTTATGGTCAAGGTGCAATTCGCTGTCATCCATTTGTACTTACCGAACTAGGTGCGTGCGAAATTGAAGACCGCGAAGAAGCGCTTAACGTATTTGATAAAGCGCTAATGGGTCACATTGGTTTTACTATGTCGAATCTTGTACGTACTAAATGGCTTGCACTTACCGGCGCTCGTTTTACAAGTGTGCCGTACAACGACGAAACTGCTGAATTTTACCGTATAGCGTCACGCTTTAGTGCATCACTTGCTCTTATGTCTGACATTAGCATGGCAGTATTTGGTGGTTCACTAAAACGTAAAGAACGTATTTCAGCACGTTTAGGTGACTTACTTAGTTACTTATACTTAGTGTCTGCAACGCTTAAGCGTTACAACGATGAAGGCCGTAAAAAAGAAGACTTTGCTCTAGTAAAATGGAGTTGTCAAGATCACCTTTACCATTGCCAACGTGCACTTGCTGATTTAATTAATAACATGCCTTCCGCTCCACTACGTGCCGTGTTAAAAGTATTGTTATTCCCGTTTGGTCGCCCTGTTCGTAAACCAACTGACCAACTTGAGCATAAACTTGCGCAACTACTACAAGTACCTAGCGAAACGCGTAACCGTTTAGCAAGCTACGTATACTTAAAAAATGAGCCGCTTAACCTTGTGGGCCGTCAAGAGCAAACGCTTAAAGACATCCTAGACGTTGAGCCATTATTTGAAAGAGTATGTAAAGAGAAAGGTCTTAAACTGCCATTCTTCCAGCTTGATAAAGTAGCACAAATGGGGCTTGAAGCAGGTATTTTAAGCCAAGCAGAAGCTGATAAACTAGCTGCTGTTGAGCAATCTCGTTTAGATGTTATTAACGTTGATGACTTCGACCCTGCTGACTTACTTGCAGGCAAAGCCGCGCGTAATAGCGTTAAAAAAGAAGCTGATGCTGCTTAACTAAGCTAAGCATTTACAGACCAAAAGCCAGCATATAACGTGCTGGCTTTTTTGTGCACAATAAAAATTTTAACAACGTGATGGAGTAGTTTAATTCGTTAGATTGTTTAAATAATTATACAGCTTGGTATAACAGGCAGCTCTGACATCTAACCAACCCTAAAAGCTCTGTATTGATTAAATACCCTTAATTCATCTCTATACTCCTGTAAAAACTTAAACCCTCTCAAGAGCTCTACAAGTACAACACTATAAAGTTAATGACTATACCAATTAGCAATAATACTTAGAGCCTGCCTAGCAGTGTTAAAAGTCTCTGATATACGACTGCATGAATGCAGGAGATGGAGCAATGCAGGATCATTTGCCGAAAACAACTAAATAACGAATTATTCATTATTATCGACATGCTTTTCTTACATCAAAATAGATTACTTAATTAAGCGAACTGGGGTTAAACCTGCCGTTAAGTTAACTGCGGTAAAAGTTTCAAAGTTACGAAAGAAGGGATACAGCGCAATGCACAAGCACTTCCCAGAGCATCGGCAGATTGATATAGGTATTGATACGGATAATAAGGAATATTAGCAGGTTCGTGCAAGTAATGTGTTTGATAGCTGATAGCTGATAGCTGATAGCTGATAGCTGATAGC
>NZ_JACJEX010000018.1:0-42188 GCF_014164245.1 Pseudoalteromonas sp. SG43-8
CAATAGCGTTTTGGACCCACCTGACTCCATGCCGAACTCAGTAGTGAAACGAAACAGCGCCGATGATAGTGTAGCATTTGCTATGTGAAAGTAGGACATTACCAGGCTTCAAATTGTAGAGACCCGTTACAGCAATGTGACGGGTTTTTTGCTGTCTGGGATTTAGTAAATAGCCAAGAGCCCATGCCGAACTAAGTAGTGAAACCAAACAGCTCGAAGGCGAGCCCCGGCCAACGATAGTGTAGCATTTGCTATGTGAGAGTAGGACATTGCCAGGCTTCAAATTAAAGAAACCCGTTACAGCAATGTGACGGGTTTTTTGCTGTCTGGGATTTAATAAATAGCCAAGAGCCCAAACCACACTCAGCAGTGAAACAAAACAGCTCGAAGGCGAGACCCACTGAAGGCCGCCCTGACACAAAGAGAGTGCAGCATTTCACTGTGGCTCTCCACCGCTGTGGGCACTACGACATCTTACTGCGTAGCGCACCGACCTCACATTGTAGAAAGCCCGACTAGAAATAGTCGGGCTTTTTTACGTCTGCAGAAAAGTAAAATACGCGTAATTAACATCCACTCACATCAACACCCATCACGTAGATCGGGTGAGCTTAGCGACTTCTGACGTTAATTTAATTTTTTTATTTTTTATAAAAGCTAACTACTTTCATTTTCTTAGATAACAAATTTAATTTTGCTTTGTTACTGTCTTTGATTTAGGATCAAATCAGTTTAAAACCAAGAACTAACAGCCTGTGTATAGATTATTAATTAGCGCCATATCCATTTTATTTTGTTTTTCTGTGTCGGCAGTTGAAGTAACTGATCTATATCAAGATATTTTAAAAGTGGATGACAAAACACGAGATACTCGATTAGCTGCGAGTCGTAAAGCTTTGCTTAATGTTTTAGTGAAAGTAAGCGGTGATGAAACTGCAGATCAAAATAAATTAGCACAGCAACGTACTAAAGATATTTCTGATTATATGCTTAAGTTTGAATATGACGAGAGAGCAAATGGACAATTGAAACTCGTTGTTAAATTTGAAGCTCGAAAGATCAACGCGCTAATCAAAGAGTTAAACTTACCTTTATGGGGAGTACAACGTCCATTAGTCGCAATATGGTTAGGTATTGAAGACAATTGGCGCAGAGAATTGGTAACACAAGAAAGTTACCCGCAGTTAGAGCAGTTAATTTATGACAAAGCAGGGCGTCGTGGTTTACCTGTCGTTGTTCCATTACTTGATTTACAAGATCGACGTCTAGTAGGTATTCCTGAGGTGTGGGGTAACTTTTCAGAACCAGTAGAAGAGGCCTCTAGACGCTACAGCGCTGAGCGAAGTATTACAGCTAGAATGTATAAAGAAGCAGATAGCGAAAATTGGATTTTAGATTGGCGTTTTACTAATGATGATCAATTTGATTCAAATCGATTAACGGGTGATAAACAGCAAATAGTGAGCCAGATGATTGACACCTTAGCGCGAGGCCTTGCAAGCGAGTATGCAATTGATCCAAATGCTTATTATGAACAAGCAACTGCTACGCTCACGCTAAAGGGTACACAAAGTTTTGTTGATATAGAATTAGCGAAACGAAGATTATTGAGCCTGAGTGTTGTTACGCAAGTCAAAATTGTTCGTAAAACACCGGAATTTGTTGAATTTAAACTAAATCATACTGGTAACTTGAGTGATCTTAAAAAAGGGTTAGGGCTAGACTCTTCATTTAAAGATTATGAGGATCCACGCGCATTTTATCATGTTGTTGATAAAAATAGCTTAGAATATCAATGGGTAACACCTTAATGCTAATGTCTGAGCCGATGCAAATGGCACTACCGGTTACTTTACCGGATGACGAAACATTTGCATCGTATTTTGGGGGAGAAGACTCTTTGGAGGTTAATCACCTAAAAGATAGCTTTTCCAAATTAGCAAAAACGTTTCAGTATACATACCTATGTGGTTTAGGTGATTCGGGTAAGTCTCATCTTTTATATGCAACCTGCATAAAAGCACAAGAGCGTGGCTTATCTAATATGCTACTGTCTATGCGCGAAGTAATTGACTTTGGACCTATGGTATTAGACGGTTTAGAGGCGCTTGATGTTCTATGTATTGATGATGTGCATTTAGTTGCAGGGAATGATGCGTGGGAAAAAGCACTATTTAACTTTTTTAACCGGTTTAACGAACCCGGTAAAATGTTAGTAGTAACTGCTGATTTACTTCCTAGCATGCTCAATATATCTCTGCCTGATTTAGAGTCTCGTTTAACGTGGGGAACAACCTTTCAAATTCGTTCTATGAGTGATGACGATAAAGCACAAGCACTTGTTAAGCGCGCTCACATGCGTGGCCTTGAATTAAGTGATGAGTGTGCACGCTTTTTATTAACCCGTTTAAGCCGTGATATGCGAGCTTTATTAGATGTACTCGACAAATTAGATCATGCATCTATGGCTGCACAGCGAAAATTAACTATTCCTTTTATAAAATCAACGTTAAAGCTGTAGTAGGTCTAGAATCTAGACCCTGCTTTCAGTTATCATAAGCTATTATCAGAGCGTGTTTACCTTTCCTGATTGGAATTTGTTTAATTTAAGTGGGCTTTAATCGCGTCGTGAGGACATTAGCATAGTTTTTATATGCAAAACCCGAACAACAAAGAGAGTAGCCTCCAGATAAACACTTCGAACAACACGTGTTTGGTCTTTATTTAGGGTTATTGCATGACTTATGTAGGAAACTACAGCCCAATGCCTAACCTTATTTATTTGCCAATCACACAGTTGAAAGCAATCTTGAAAGGCCAACACGCTCTTAAGCAATCACCTTCTGTGAAAGATCAGGTATCGAATGAACTTAGAAAACATATTAGCGCAAGCACTTGAGGCGGTAGCCAGTGCCAGTGAAATAGCGCAGTTAGAAGATATCAGGGTTAATTACCTTGGTAAAAAAGGCGAAATCACTAGCTTACTTAAAACGTTAGGTAAAATAGCACCTGAAGAACGTAAAGAAGCAGGCCAAGTTATAAACCAAGCCAAACAGGATGTACAAGCTGCTATTAACGAAAAGCGTGAATTGCTTGCAAGTAAAGCACTTGAAGAAAAGCTAGCTGCTGAAACTATAGATGTAACTCTACCAGGGCGTGTTATGCCTACCGGCGGTTTACACCCTGTTACGCGTACTATTGAGCGTATAGAAAGCTTTTTTGGTGAGTTAGGTTTTGAAGTTAAATCTGGTCCAGAAATCGAAGACGATTTTCATAACTTTGATGCGCTAAATATCCCTGAGCACCATCCAGCACGTGCTGATCATGATACCTTTTATTTCAATCCTAAATTAGTACTACGCACACAAACTAGTGGCGTGCAAATTCGTACTATGGAAACTGAGCAGCCACCACTGCGGATTATTTCACCTGGACGTGTATACCGTAACGATTACGACCAAACACATACACCAATGTTCCACCAGGTTGAAGGTTTAATGGTTGATACCGATGTTAGCTTTACTGAGCTAAAAGGTATTTTGCATGATTTTTTACGTAACTTCTTTGAAGAAGATATGGAAATTCGTTTCCGTCCTTCATTCTTCCCGTTTACAGAACCTTCGGCTGAAGTAGATGTTATGGGAAAAGACGGTAAGTGGTTAGAAGTACTAGGCTGCGGCATGGTACATCCAAATGTACTTAAGTCTGTGGGCATTGACCCAGAAAAATACACCGGCTTTGCCTTTGGCATGGGTGTAGAGCGTTTAACTATGTTGCGCTATGGCGTAAACGATTTGCGTGCATTTTTCGAAAATGACTTAAAATTCCTGAACCAGTTCCGTTAAGAGTGAAACAATAAAATGAAATTTAGTGAAAAGTGGTTAAGAGAGTGGGTCAATCCTGCTATTGATACGCAAGCTCTTTCGGAACAGCTTTCAATGGCTGGTCTAGAAGTTGATGGTGTTGAGCCTGCTGCTGCCAAATTTAATGGCGTAGTTGTTGGTGAAGTTGTTGAATGTGGTCAACACCCTGATGCAGATAAACTTCGTGTTACCAAAATTAACGTAGGTGGCGATGAGCTACTTGATATTGTGTGTGGTGCACCAAATTGTCGTTTAGGTATTAAAGTTGCTGTTGCAACTGTGGGCGCTGTACTTCCTGGTGACTTTAAAATTAAAAAAGCCAAACTACGCGGCCAACCTTCAAACGGAATGCTATGTGCTTTTGTTGAGCTAGGTATTAGCGAAGAAGGCGACGGCATTATGGAATTGCCAAGCGATGCACCAGTAGGTACTGATTTACGTGACTACCTAGGTCTTGATGACAATATTATAGATGTTGACTTAACACCAAATCGTGGTGATTGTTTAGGTATTAAAGGCCTTGCTCGTGAAGTAGGTGTTTTAAATAGCATTGACGTAAATGTATTAGATATCCCAGCGGTTACGCCAACAATTGATGACAAAGTATCAATTGAGCTAGTTAACGAAGATGCATGTCCTCGTTACCTTGGCCGTGTGATAAAAGGCATTAACCTTGATGCTGAAACACCACTTTGGATGGTTGAAAAATTACGTCGTAGTGGCGTACGTTCAATCGACCCAGTAGTTGATGTTACTAACTATGTTTTACTTGAACTTGGTCACCCAATGCACGCGTTTGATTTAAATGCGATTGAAGATGGTATTAAAGTTCGTAGTGCAAACGCAGGCGAAGAACTTGTTTTATTAGACGGTAATACCGCTAAATTAAACGACACAACACTTGTGATAGCCGATCATAATAAAGCACTTGCAATTGCGGGTATTTTTGGTGGGGAGCAATCAGGTGTTACAGATAAAACATCTGATATATTACTTGAAAGCGCATTTTTTAATCCTGTAGCAATTGCAGGACAAGCACGTAGCTACGGTTTACACACTGATGCTTCACACCGTTATGAACGCGGTGTTGATTTTGCTCTACAACACGATGCAATGGAACGTGCAACAGCACTTCTTCTTGAAATTGTGGGTGGTCAAGCAGGTCCAGTCGTTGAAGCTGTTGCGGCTGATAAACTACCAAAAGTGACTGAAGTACGTCTTCGTCGTGCACGTTTAGACCGTGTGATTGGTCATCATATTGAAGATGCTAAAGTAACAGACATTCTTACGCGTTTAGGTCTTGATGTTAAAGTAGAAAATGAAAGCTGGAGTGCGGACGTACCAAGCTACCGTTTTGATATTCGCATCGAAGAAGATTTAATTGAAGAAGTAGCACGTGTTTACGGTTACAACAGCATTCCAAATGTCGCACCAACTGCAAAACTTAAAATGACGACACATAACGAAGCAACTATTGCGCTTAGCAAGTTCCGCTATACGTTAGTGACTCGTGGTTACCAAGAAGCAATTACGTACAGCTTTGTAGACCCTAAAGCACAAGTTATTTTACACCCAGAGTGTAAAGCAATGGTATTACCGCATCCTATTTCAATTGAAATGTCAGCAATGCGTGTAAGTTTAATGCCGGGTTTATTAGCGTCTGTAGCGTATAACCAAAATCGCCAACAGCCTCGTATTCGTTTATTCGAACATGGTCTTAAATTTATAAGCGACGAAAGTGCAGAAAATGGTGTTTACCAAGTACCGGTTATTGGCGGTGTTATAACTGGCCTTGTAAATGGCGAGCATTGGGTTGAAGAAAAACGTAATGTTGATTTTTACGATTTAAAAGGTGATGTTGAAGCCTTACTTGCAATTACCAATGACATTACTCGCTTTGAAATTAAAGCCGAGCAGTCAGATGGACTTCACCCTGGTCAATCAGCAGTAATATATGTTGATGGTAAAAAGGTTGGTTTTTTTGGTGCTTTACATCCTCAAGCTCAAAAGTCGTTAGATATCAACAACGCAACTTTTGTTTTTGAAATTGAAATGTCAGCAATAGAAAAAAGAAATTTACCGCAAGCCGAAGGAGTGTCTAAATTCCCTTCAAATCGCCGCGACATCGCGATTTTAGTGGCAGACAGCGTTAAATCTGGCGACATTTTAAGCGTGATCGAAAAAGTTGGCGGAAATCAATTGGTTGACCTAAACTTATTCGATGTGTATAAGGGCAAAGGTATTGAGCCAAATTATAAGAGTTTGGCGATTGCTCTAACACTGCAAGCGGTTGATAGAACACTCGAAGAGAAAGATATCAATCTAGTAGTTGATAACGTGGTGGCCGAATTGGCCGAACAGTTTAATGCATCGTTGAGGGACTAGATATGGCGCTTACTAAAGCCGACATAGCTGAACACCTATTTGAAAAGCTCGGGATCAATAAAAAAGATGCCAAAGATTTAGTTGAAGCGTTTTTTGAAGAAATCCGCTCAGCGCTAGAAAAAGGCGAGCAGGTTAAGCTCTCTGGATTTGGTAACTTTGATCTTCGAGACAAAAAAGAAAGACCAGGCCGCAACCCGAAAACAGGCGAAGATATTCCTATTTCGGCACGTCGCGTGGTGACTTTTCGACCAGGTCAAAAGCTTAAAACCCGCGTAGAAGTGGGCACAAGCAAAGCAAAATAAAAAAAGGCAGCGTAAGCTGCCTTTTTATTTGCCTGAATAACCTAGTTATTAAATTATACCAACCTGCATAAATCTTTGATCAATTTAACGAATTAAATAGCACTATAACGTCGTTAAAATATTTTTATCTAGAACAACTAGATACAAAAATTTTTGCCTAGTTCTAGCGTAATTTTCTTAACGTTAAATAGACCCCATACATAAGCAGATTGGTATTAGGTTATTTTTGCGATTATAAATTAAAACTCTCGAGGAGATACAAAATCACCTGCCATTATTTGCTGAAATGTTTGCTCTGCAAGTACATCTAGGCTATCTAAGCTTTTACCATTTGCGACTAATTTCTGCTCAATTTCAAATACATCAATATTTTCAATCCCCGACATTTGCGCTACTTTAGAAAATATATATGCGTGCTTAAACTTATCATGTTTATAAAAAAGACTAATAAGTGATGTATACACTTCCGGATTCGGTATGTTGTCTTTTTTATTGAGCTCTAGAGTTTTATAAAGTAAATCAATGGTTTTTTCATCATCAAATTTAATATAGTACGATGCTAAAAAAAATTGCATTTCGGCACTTTGCGTTACACTTTTATCATTTTCTATAGCCAATAATTTAGTCAACGCACTTTGGTTGTTATTTCGTGACCATTGGTAGTAGAGCAAACCTGGGTGGTTTGTATTTTGGGTATCTTGATATAACCGAGTCATTTCTTTAATACTCGTTAATTGACCATCAATACGTGACGTTTTTTTAGCTTTTAACTTAATATGTTCAATTTTAGCGGCCAAAGTTATGCATTGGTTATAAGATTCAAAGTCCTTGAGTAATTGGTATTTATTTTCATCAGTAGGGTCTTTGTATTCTATGTAGCGTTTGATAATTACATCAGAACGCTCATCCTTGCAGTGACTGTCTTTGTTTAAGTCGCTACAAAAGCCAGGTGTTTCTTTGCACACTTGTGCGAGTGTTAACGGCTCTTCACACCCTGCCAATGTTAGCAAACCCAATAGTACACTTGCTTTTTTAAGCATTCCTTAACCCCAAATGAATATTTACTTTGTTATTCTAACGCAATCATTTAACGCCTAACAGTAGAGAATAACTTCAGTTTAAATTAGAATAGCCCTGCCTGAAGTGCATTACTCTCAAAATATAGTGCATTTTTAAAGGCTATCCGTTCAAAATGATAAACTTAGGTAAATAAAATGACCTCATCTCACGAGTTAGAATACACAAATAGTTGGCAAGAGCGCCAAGATTACGCAGAAAGCATGCAACCAATCATTGGTAAGCTTTACCGTAATCGTGGTATTGAAATCGCTGTATATGGCCGTCCTCTCGTAAATGCCAGTACTATCGATATTATCAAATCTCACAAAACCGTTGCTCAGTTTGAAGGCACTAAATTACGTTTGCGCGAAAGCTTCCCATTTTTAGAAGCTATCAGCAAAATGGAATTAAACTCAGCACGTATTGATATTGGTAAGCTTGCATATAGTTATTTGTTCACTGAAGCCGCAAAAGGTCGTTCAGTAGAAGAGTTTGTAAAAGATGAACTTGCAGAAATAACAGACTCACCAGCGAAAGAGCCACGCGATGTAGTATTGTATGGTTTTGGTCGTATCGGTCGTTTATTAGCGCGCTTATTAATTGAAAAATCAGGTCCATATTCAGATTTACGTTTGCGCGCTATTGTTGTGCGTGGTGGTAAAGATGGGGATCTTGAAAAGCGTGCAAGCTTACTGCGTCGTGATTCAATTCACGGTCCATTTAATGGCTCAATCACGATTGATAAAGAACGCAATGCAATTAAAGCTAACGGTAGCTACATTCAAGTTATTTACGCTAACTCTCCTAGCGAAATTGATTACACTCAATACGGTATCGACAATGCATTAATTGTTGATAACACAGGTATTTGGAAAGACGAAGCGGGCCTTGGCCAGCACCTAGAGTGTAAGGGCGCTGCAAAAGTATTATTAACAGCTCCTGCAAAAGGCAATATCAAAAACATCGTATATGGTGTTAATAACAAAGATATTTTACCTGAAGATAAAATTGTTTGTGCAGCAAGCTGTACAACCAATGCAATTACACCAACGCTTAAAGCATTAAACGATAAGTTTGGTATCAATAATGGCCATGTTGAAACTGTACACTCGTACACGAACGATCAAAACCTTATTGATAACTACCACAAAGCAGAGCGCCGTGGCCGTGCCGCAGCACTTAATATGGTAATTACTGAAACAGGTGCTGCAAAAGCGGTTTCAAAAGCATTACCAGAGCTTGAAGGCAAGTTAACAGGTAACGCAATCCGCGTACCTACACCTAATGTGTCGCTAGCTATTTTAAATCTTAACTTAGCAACAAGCACATCAGTTGAAGAGCTAAACGCATTTTTACGCGATACAGCACTTCATTCAGACTTACGTGATCAAATTGATTACACTGCATCAACGGAAATTGTATCTACCGATTTAGTAGGTAGCCGTTACGCAGGTGTTGTTGATTCACAAGCAACAATTGTTGAAGATAACCGTATTGTTTTATATGTATGGTACGACAATGAGTTTGGTTACAGCTGCCAAGTAGTTCGTTGTATGCGCGATATGGCCGAAGTGTCATTCCCAAGCTTACCTCGCTAAGTTATTTGCAGTGACTTAAAAGCCAGCATGTTGCTGGCTTTTTTGGTCGTGTATTATTTTTAAAGCGTATGCCTTGTGATAGGCTTTAATTAAGAAAGTGCACATTCGTTTTACTATTTATAAAATAATGTCAGTTCTGTGAATTAATAAGCAGATAAACTTATTCAACCTAAAGGTTTTTTCATGAAAATCAGCAGCAATTTCGACAGTGGTAATATCAAAGTTATTGAAGCCACCGATCCTTTAAATATTCAATTAGAAATTAATAAAGATCACCAGTCTGAATTTTATCAGTGGTTTCACTTTCGTCTTGAAACAACACCTTACCAATTGCATAAGTTAAATATTAATGAGCTTGATAAATCAGCTTACCCAGATGGTTGGGAAGGGTATCAAGCCGTTGCATCATATGACCGCCAAACATGGTTTCGTGTAGCATCAAGCTATGAAAATGGCACATTAAGCTTTGAAATTGAACCAGAGTGCGGCAGTGTATATTTTGCTTACTTTGCACCATACAGTTACGACCGCCATTTAGATTTATTATCTTGGGCACAAAGCCAAGGCGCTTGCCAATTAATAACGCTTGGTGAAACACTCGATGGCCGCGATATGAGTGTGCTTAAAATTGGTGAGCCAAGTGAAGACAAGAAAACCATTTGGATCACAGCACGTCAACACCCAGGTGAAACAATGGCGCAGTGGTATGTTGAAGGTCTACTGCACAAACTTCTTGATGACGAAGACCCACATGCAGCTGCGCTTCTATCAAAAGCAGTGTTTTACGTTGTGCCAAATATGAATCCAGACGGCAGCGCACGCGGACATCTTCGTACTAACGCTAAAGGTGTTAACTTAAACCGTGAATGGCAAACACCAAGCATGGAAAATAGCCCTGAGGTTTACTTAGTGCTTAATAAAATGCGCGAAGCTGGCTTAGATATGCACCTAGACATACACGGCGATGAAGCTATCCCATATAACTTTGTGGCAGGCAGTGAAGGTATTCCAAGTTACGATGAACGCTTAAAAGGCTTAGAAGATAGCTTTAAAGCTGCGCTTTTAACTATTACACCAGAATTTCAAGATGAGCATGGCTATCCAAAAGATGAGCCAGGTCAAGCTAACCTTACGGTAGGTTCATCAGCTACTGCTGAAGAATTTAAAGCCTTAACGTACACAATTGAAATGCCATTTAAAGACAACAATGATTTACCTGATCCAGATTATGGCTGGTCAGATCGTCGTTCGTATCAATTTGGTCAAGATACATTAGCGGCTATTGTTAATGTTGTTGATGATTTAAGATAAAACGCTTATCTAAAAGGGTATCAATAGTTTTGATACCCTTTTTGCTTTTAATAAAACCCTTTGTATAAAAAAAATAATCATATAGCAGCTTTATTCTTAAAACGTTTTCAACGCTTCTTCGCTGCGTATCATCACCGTATCGGTACAAATCAATCTACTTTCATTTAAATACTACAGATGTAGTGCCTTTCGCCAAGTGTGTAATTATATATTTTGAAAATTAAGTGTTAACAAAGTTAGGTTACTTAAGTTAAGATTAATTAAATCATGAGTCGGGACGGGAGAGGTAAAACCTTATTTCGTAAAGCTTATGTAGCGTAGTAGCTAAAGCAGAGTCTCGTAATTAAAAATAATAAATATAACTATAGAGGATATCC
This sequence comes from Pseudoalteromonas sp. SG43-8, assembly GCF_014164245.1. Taxonomy (NCBI): domain Bacteria; kingdom Pseudomonadati; phylum Pseudomonadota; class Gammaproteobacteria; order Alteromonadales; family Pseudoalteromonadaceae; genus Pseudoalteromonas; species Pseudoalteromonas sp. SG43-8. The sequence goes on from NZ_JACJEX010000018.1 coordinate 10,896, forward strand.
ATGGAAGCTTTTGTAAGTGCTGTTAATGATGTTGTTTGGAGTAATGCACTCATCTATTTATGCCTAGGCGCAGGCTTGTTTTATTCAGTATTAACTCGATTTGCTCAAGTTAGACATTTTAAAGAAATGTGTAAGTTATTATTTAGTCCTAACACGTCTGATAAAGGTATCTCATCTTTTCAAGCCCTTGCAGTATCGTTGTCTGGACGAGTAGGCGTTGGTAATATCGCTGGCGTTGCTGCCGCTATCGGCTTTGGTGGGCCAGGCGCAATTTTTTGGATGTGGGTTGTTGCATTTTTAGGTGCAAGTACTGCATACGCAGAGTCTACTTTAGGCCAAATTTATAAAACAGAAGAAGACGGGCAATACCGTGGTGGCCCAGCGTATTATTTTGACCGTTGTTTAGGGCAAAAGTGGCTAGCTGTTTTATTTGCTGTTTCGGCAATTATTGCATGTGGTGTTTTTCTGCCAGGCGTACAAGCAAATGCAGTAGGTAATGCGTTTACCCAAGTGTTTGGCAGTGGCAACATGGTTACTACTAGCTTTGGTGACGTAGGTAGCTTTAAGTTAGTCGCTTTAGCAATCATCCTTATTGTTTTAGCGTTTATTATTTTTGGCGGTATAAAGCGTATTGCAAACTTTACGCAAGTAGTAGTGCCATTTATGGCACTGGGTTACATAGTACTGGCATTAATCGTGGTTTTTTTAAATTTAGATAAAGTAGCTGATATATTCTATTTAATTATTAGTGATGCATTTACTGCGCAGGCAGGTTTTGGTGCTGCTATTGGTTGGGGTGTTAAGCGTGGTATATATTCTAATGAAGCTGGCCAAGGTAGTGGGCCTCATGCTGCAGCTGCTGCAGAGGTTGATCACCCAGCTCAACAGGGTTTAGTACAAGCTTTTTCGGTTTATGTTGATACCATTTTTGTATGTACTGCAACAGCATTAATGATCTTAATAACGCAGCAATATAATGTTGTAGGTGATTTACCAGCAGGACAGTTTATTGTACAAAATGTAGATGCTGCGACTGAAGTAGGCTCAGCAGCCTTTACTCAAATGGCTTTATTTAGTGTATTTGGCAGCTTTGGACAAGCATTTGTCGGTATTGCATTATTCTTCTTTGCCTTTACCACAATACTTGCTTATTACTTCATTGCAGAGACAAATATTGCTTACTTAAATCGTTACTTTAAAGGCAATATCCCGCTTGTCCTTGTGAAATTTGTGATTATGTTCATGGTTGCATACGGTATGGTTAATAATTCAGGTTATATCTGGACTATTGGAGATATTGGCGTTGGCTTAATGGCTTGGATTAACATATTGGGTATTTTAGCTATTTTCTTTGTAGCTAAGCCAGCTTTGTTATGTTTGAGCGATTATGAGGATCAGAAGAAAAAAGGCGGAAAAATCACATTTGATCCAGTTAAATTAGGGATTAAAAACGCCTCGTTTTGGGAAAAGCGTCTAGAGAAACAGTCAAAAGACGCTGAGTAATTAAACTTAGTGGGCAACTTAGAAAATTATAGCCCCTAAATCAGTTGTTGGTTTGAATTCAAAAAAGACAACGAGAAATAAAACAAGTACAATAAAGGCGCCGAAAGGCGCTTTTTTTATGCGTAGTATGGAGAGAAGTATGGCGATTATTCGTTGCCCAAAATGTGCAAAATCAATTTCAGATAAACATAAGCAATGTCCGCATTGCGAAAGCAACATTGCAGAGCTAAACGACGAGCAAGTTTTACAACTTCAGCGCGAACAGCGAATTAAAAAAAAGCAGATGTTTATAAATCACTCCTTTTTGGCGCTTATCTTATTTTTAGGTGGTTTTTTCTGCTTGTACTTTTTACAACCGCAAGAAGAAACACTTCAGTGGTATGCTTACACTGCCGCGATAGGCATAGGCTGTATTTGGTACCTTGTAAATCGTATTATTTTAGTGACTCTAAAAAAGAAAAAATGACATGAACATCGACAATCTTGTACAAAATATTACTCCCGAATTATTTGAACGCTTACAATACGGTGCTTCTACTGGCAAGTGGCCAGACGGTACCGTTTTATCAGATGAACAAAAGCAACAAACAGTGCAGTTGGTTATGTTGTATCAAGCAAAGGTGGCTCAATCAAACGAGCAATTTACGATTGGTGCTAATGGTGAAATGATCCAAAAGACAAAAGCTCAACTACAAAAAGAATTCAAATCAGACAACGAAATAGCTAGGTTTAGTGAACATGATCTTTAAGCACCTTTTTACACCTAAGTGGAAACACCCTAAGCAACAAGTACGTCTCGATGCTATCGAAAAATTAGACATTGAACGTGATGCAACCATATTAAACACGTTAGCACTTGAAGATAGCTCAGCTGAAATTCGCCGTAAAGCGCTGCAAAAGGTAAACAATTTGCCGCTATGGTGGAAAGCGTATAAACAAGATCAAGCATTAAAAGATATAGCAGAGCTGCAAATATCTAATGCTGTTTTAAATAGCGAAAGTACACTAACAGCGCAAATCAAAAATGAATACATAGAGCGTTTTGCACCTGTTAAAACACTTGAAAAGTTAGCATTTGCAGAAAAAGAACTGCAAGTACGCGTTAAATTATTAAAACGTTTAGCAAATCCAAAATTAGTAGAAAAAGCATTTAAAGAAGGTAGCGAAGAGCTTCAAACTCAGTTAGTTGAACTTGTTATTACCCATCAATTAATTAAGCCATTAGTAAAACATGCAAAAGGTGATGCAAAAGCAGCATTTGAAACGCATATTGAAAATGAGCGTTTAGCAATTGAAATGCCACTTCAGGTTGAAAGTGCAACACGTGTTATTTTAGCTAAGTTAAATGCTTTACGTGAAAAAACAGATTTTGGTGTTGTAAATCCACAAGCCGGCGAATTAATGGCCCAGTGGCAAGCACTTGAGCTCAAATGGCTAAGTGATGAACGTGTAAAGCTGCTTGATGAAAAATATATTTCTATTACTACTAAGTTAGACGCACACATTGAACAGCTAAAGGCAGTACATGACAAAGAGCAGCAGCAATTAGCGCTACAACAGCGTCAATTATTAGCACTTGCAACACTTGAAGCTTTAGGTGAAGAAATTGAAAATGCCTTACAGCTTGGTCTTGAAACTCCAGAGCAAATTCAACAAGATTGGCTTGATGCAAAAGTAGCGCAAGCTAAGCAAGCTATTAGCGAAACAGAACTTGCTAATAATGCACAATCAAAACTCGCTGTAAGCAAGTTAGAAAAACTATTTACTCAAGTTGCTAAGTTACCTGAGCTAACAACGGCTATTAAAGAGTACAAACTCGCTTTTGCAGCATTATGCGAAATTAAGCCAGCAGAAGATTTAGCACAATACGATGCAACTCTAACTGAATTTAATAATGGCTTTAAAGCAGCGCGTAATCATTTGAATATTTTAGATGGTGCACTGCAAAGTACCTTTAAAACACAGTTAAATGGGCATAAAAAGCAATTTTTAGCACCAATGAATGAGCTAGTTAAGCCACTTGAAAAAAACCAAAGCCAAGCAAAGCGCAAAGCTCGTGATGTTAAGCGCCTAATTGAAGAGGGTCGTTTTAATGTTGCTTTTGGCGTATTTAAAGGCTTTGAAGAGTTATTTAATACACTTACTGAGCAATATCAGCAGCCACTTGTGAACATAAAAGCAGACCTTGAAGCGCAACTTGCAGATGCGAAAGATTGGCAAAAATACGCTGCAGCACCAAAGCGTAAAGCTTTATTAGAAGAAGTAAGTGCATTAGTAAGCGAAGAGTGTACAGACCCACAACAACGCGCAGAGCAAGTAAAAGCGCTACGTAAACGCTGGAATGAGTTAGGTCGTTTAGATACAGATGAAGAAAAGCTACAAGGTGTGCAGTTTGATGAACAAATCGAGTTGTTATTTGCGCCTTGCCGTAGTTACTTCGCAGAGCAAGAAGTGCAACGTGAAGCATCAAAAGCACAGCGTGAAAGTATTATTAACGACATGCATGCGCTCCATTTACAGCCAACTGCTGAGGATGATTTTGATTGGAAACAATATGAAAGCCAATACAATCGTTTAAATAAAGCGTGGCGCAGTGTGGGTAAAGTTGACCCTAAAACATACCGTACACTAAACGATCGTTATAAAAATGAGCAACAACAAGTACTGGCTTTATTAAACGCATTTCATAAAAGTAATGCAGCACTTAAAAATGAGTTAGTAGAAAAAGCGCAGCAATTATCACAAAGCGATGATTTAGCCGCTGCCTGCCAAGAGTTGAAGCAAATGCAGCAGCAATGGCAAACCATTGGCTTTGCTGGTTTAAAAGCTGAAAATGCGTTATGGCAAAAGTTTCGTCAGTATAACGATGAAACATTTACTAAGCGTAGTAGTGAGTTTGAGCAGCAAAAACTCGAGCAAAACGAGTCAGATAAACAAGCAATTGCAGAACTTGCTGAACTTGAAGCAGCACTTAGTGATGTTAATCAAAGAGCACAGTTGCACGACCTAGAAACAAAAGTGAAAGGGTACACGCAATTTAGATCGTTAGCGCCAAAGGTTACTAAGCTACTAGCTGCTATTGAAGATAAACTTGCATTGCTTACAAGTAAATCTGAGCAAGCTAATTTAGATGCATTAATTACTGCACTTGAAAACAATGAAGCGTTACCAAGTCAGTATCAAGCACCGCTTAAAACAACATTAAGTAAAGAGCAACTTATTACTCGCATGGAAATACTAGCGAACGTAAGTTCAACCGATAAGTCACTTAGAATGGCAGAACAAGTAGCCATGCTAGATGACAAACATCGTGGCGATCATCCTGATTTAAACTATTATTTAAAACAGTTATTAGCGCTCAGTGACGGTTCAGTTGAACCTGACACACTAACGCGACTTAAAGCGACACTTGCAGCTTAATAAAACCAGCATAATATGTGCTGGTTACTATTTTACTAAGCCGCTTTAATAGCGGCTTTTTTATGTATCACTAATTCATAAACAAAAGGGTTCTCATGAGAATTTTAGTTATTATTGCAGCGTTATTTTTAACTGCCTGTAATACCACGCAAGGCATATCAGTATATTCATTTACTAACTCAGAGGTTGAATCTGTACTGGGCAAGCAATTACCAAAGTTAAGTGAAAAAGTAAGCTTAATGGGTTTACCCGTTCAGTTTGATGTAAACGACTTAAGTGTCAACATTGGACCTGATAACCGCGATGTTGTTGTGCTTGGTGCCGATTCGAGCGCTGAAATTAATGCATTCGCACTTAAATACCCTGTGCGTTTAAAGCTGCAAATTGAAGGTAGCCCATTTTACGACAGTGAGAAAAAAGCAGTGTTTTTACGTAATATTAAATTACTTGATTCGAGTGTAGATGCCGGTGGTTTTAAAGGTAATTTAGGTGCGCTTGATAGCCAAGCAATGGATGTTATTAATGCTTTTTTAGCGGTTAACCCAGTTTATACTCTAAACATGGATGACCCTAAAATGATGCTACTTAGTAAACTTCCACTTGATATGAAGGTGGTTGAAGGTGCAATTAAGCTAGTACCTCGTCTATAAGTAGATCGACCTACTTACAATATACGTATTGATTAGCCTGACTTTCAGGCTAATTAGGTTTTAATATTATGGCGGCTCCTCGTACTGTCCCCACTTCTCGGCTTTCTCGATTTGCAAAATTAGGCTCACTTGCCACAGGTGTTGCTACCAACATGTTAGTTGATGGTGCTAAGAGCGCGCTAACAGGTAAAGGTTGGGATAATAAAAGCTTACTACTACAACCTAAAAACATTGAAAAACTAGCCACACAGCTATCACATTTACGTGGTGCAGCAATGAAACTCGGGCAATTGCTCTCAATGGATGCCGGTGATCTACTTAGTCCTGAATTAGCTCAGTTACTTGCTTTACTTCGCTCAGACGCGAACCCAATGCCTCATAAGCAGCTTGTTGAAGTGTTAAAAGAGCAATGGGGGGATGAGTGGCTAGCGCGTTTTTCTCACATTGAGCTAAGACCTTTTGCAGCGGCTTCTATAGGGCAAGTTCATTTGGCTTATAAAGAAAATGGCGAGCAGCTTGCTGTTAAAATTCAATACCCTGGTATTGCAAAAAGTGTAGTAAGTGATGTCGATAACGTTATTTCGTTATTAACGATTTCTCGTTTATTGCCAAAAGATCTTAATATTAAACCACTTATTAATGAGGCTAAGGCACAGTTATTAGCTGAGGCTGATTATAAACGTGAGGCTCAGTACTTAATACGTTATAAAAATGCATTAGCAACTAATCCCCACTTTAAAGTACCCAACGTATATCCAGAGCACAGCATACAACAAGTGCTAACTATGGAGTATATAAAAGCAGAACCTATTGAGAGCATTACAGAGCTACCTGATAGTCAAAAAAGCTTTGTTGCAGAGCAACTTATTGATTTGTTTTTTAAAGAAATGTTTGAATTTAAATTGATTCAAACCGACCCTAACTTTGCCAACTTTCATTATCAGCTTGATACACAAAAAATTGTTTTATTTGATTTTGGTGCAACGCGAGAAATATCAACCGAGCTTAGCTTAGCGTACTTAGCCTTATTTGAAGCGGGTAGTGAAAACAACCGAGAAGGTGTACTTAAAGCGGCTTCACACATTGGTTATTTTAAAAATGACTTAGTTGATGAGTATAAAAACAACGTCATTGATTTATTCTTAATGGCGTGCGAGCCACTGAGAGTAGAAGGGGAATTTGATTTTAAAAATAGTGAACTCGCGCTCAAAACTAAAAATGCAGGGCTTGCCCTTAGTGCGCAATCTCAGCAATGGCATACACCGCCCGTTGATGCGTTATTTATTCACCGAAAACTTGCAGGACTTTATTTAATAGCCGCAAGGCTAGGTGCAAAAATAGATGTAAAAACGTTATTTAAGCACTATTTATAGCGTTTTAATTTACGCGTAAGTGCACTTTAAGTAATGAGTGCACTTAGCGTATAAAATTGCCATAATGCTCGCGATATTTCGCGAGGTGTATTTTATGATAAAACAATTTTTAAACGATCCTAAATTATTGCTAAACGCAGTAGGTGAGGGCATATACGGTTTTGACCTATCGGGTAATGCGGTATTTGTTAATCCTGCCGCTGAGCGCATGACAGGTTGGTGCGCTGAGGAACTATTAGGTAAAAAAATACACCAATATCATCACCATACTCATGCTGATGGCACACCTTATCCCGCAGATGAATGCCAAATTTACTGTACCATGTTTGACGGAAAGCGTCGTGAAGTTAAAAATGAAGTTTTTTGGCGTAAAGACGGTAGCTCATTTGCAGTAGAATACACCTCAACACCGGTTTATCAAAATGATAAGTTAATTGGTGCTGTAGCGGTATTTCGCGATATATCACTGCAACAGCAAACACAAAATGCACTGCAAGAGGCACTTACTCAAGTAAAGCACTTAAGTGAGCAGCTAAAAGATGAAAACAACTACTTAATTGCAGAGCTCAACGAAGACTGGCAAGACTCAGGGCTAGTTGGACAAAGCCATATATTTCAAACCATGTTAGATCAAATAAAACTGGTAAGTGAAACCGACAGCACAGTGCTTATACTTGGCGAAAATGGCACGGGTAAAGAGTTGGTAGCCCGTAACTTGTATAGGCTGAGCAAACGTAGCGAACAGGCCTTTATAAAAGTAAATTGCGCTGCATTTACCCCAAGCTTGCTAGAGTCGGAATTGTTTGGCCATGAAAAGGGCGCGTTTACAGGTGCCAATGAGCGTCGTAAAGGGCGCTTTGAACTTGCTGATAAAGGCACCTTGTTTTTAGATGAGATAGCAGAGCTTCCACTTGAGGCGCAAAGTAAATTACTGAGAGTCCTGCAAGAACAAGAGTTTGAACGCGTGGGTGGCAGCAACACGCTAAAAGTAAACATTAGAGTAATTGCAGCGACTAATCGCGACTTGTGGGAAATGGTACAAAAAGGCACGTTTAGAATTGATTTGTATTATCGGCTCAATGTATTTCCTATAAAAGTACCCGCCCTTAAAGATCGAAAAGAAGATATTCCTTATTTATGCGCTAATTTGATTGCGCAGCTAAATAAACGGCTCGGGAAAAATTTAAAAGGGCTAAGTAAAAAAGCAATTACGCAGCTGCAGGCTTACGATTGGCCAGGCAATATTAGAGAGCTGCAAAATGTACTTGAACGCGAAGCTATTTTATCTAATCAAGCGGTACTTCAGTTAAGTCAGCCTTTGCAAGCGGGTGGTGAAGTCGTTATTAATCCTTCACTTACGCTCGATGAAGCGCAAAAGCAGCATATAACCTCTGTTCTTGTGTTATCGCACTGGCAAATATCGGGTGATAAAGGAGCGGCAGTTAAATTGGGCTTACCTGAGAGTACACTACGCTCAAAAATGCGAAAGTTAGGGATTACTAGAGATTCGTGATATATCGCGAAGTGCGTTTAATGTCGCGAATTTTATTTTATTGCTCTGAAATAAACCGTTTAATATCAATGGTGTAAATAAATTATCAGCTTGGTCTGAAAGTTGCAAATGCTTGCGTAATACCCGTCATTATGAAGCAAGTACTATGAAGTTTGATATTAAAGAAGAAGACATGATCATTAAGCCCTATAACACCGAAGGGCCAATTTATATCCGCGAGCAAAAAGGATTTTTTCAGCGCATACGCCGTAATTTAGGTTGGCTGCTAATGCTAACTTTTATTGCAATACCGTGGATCCAATATAACGGTCAACAAGCTGTGCTGCTTGATGTGGCAACGCAAACCTTTACTATTTTTGGTTTAACACTCCTTCCTCAAGATTTTATGATTTTAGCCCTACTATTCATGGTGGGGGCTTTTGCGTTATTTTTTGTAACCAACTGGCTTGGTCGGGTTTGGTGTGGATACACGTGCCCGCAAACAATATGGATGCTCATGTTTTCGTGGGTAGAGCAGCGCATAGAAGGCACGCGAAATCAGCGAATTAAATTAGATAAATCTCAGTGGACGCTAAGTACTTGGCGCAAAAAAATAACTAAGCACAGTGCGTGGATTATTATTTCAGTTTTAACCGCCACCTCGTTTATGGCGTATTTTATTCCAGCAAAAAGTTTGTATATGGAAATGCTTACATTTGAATGGTCAGGTATTACGAGCTTTTGGGTGTTTTTATTCGCTTTTTGCACTTACGGTAATGCAGGGTTTTTACGCGAAAAAATGTGCACGATTGCTTGCCCGTATTCTCGTTTTCAGGCTGTTATGTTTGATAAAGATACGTTGCTTGTAACCTATGATAGCACGCGCGGTGAAAGCCGAGGGCCACGTAAACGCAAAGCTGATCCAAAAGAGCTTAACTTAGGTGACTGTGTAGACTGTAACTTATGTGTAGAAGTATGCCCTGCAGGAATAGACATTCGAAATGGATTGCAATATGAATGTATAAACTGTGGCTTATGTATTGATGCTTGCGACGATACTATGGAGAAATTTGGTTATCAAAAAGGCTTAATTAAATACGCCAGTGAAAAACAAATGGAAGGCAAAAAAACCAATCCATTTAGATTAAAACTAATAGGTTACGGCGCATTAACGGCTTTGTTAATAATTTCTATGTTTGCATGGATGCTGCAACGCACACCAATAGAAGCCTCAGTACTACGCGATAGGAACGCGCTTTATAGAGTGAACTACGAGGGCCTGGTAGAAAACCCTTATACACTTACTATTATTAATAAAACGCAGCAAGCACTGCATTACAGTATTGCCATAGAGGGCTTGCCAGAAGCAACACTCTCAAGTCCAAGTTCTACACTTATACAGCCAGGAGCAATGAAAAGAGTCCCCGTTACTGTAACAGCCGATGGTTACAATATTGCGCACAAAGTGAGTAAGTTACAATTTGTAGTAACAGCGCAGGAAGATGCCAGCATTACTATAACCAAAGACAGCCAATTTTATAAAAATTAGTACAGTATATAAGCTCTATATAAACAACGACTTGAGCTTTACTTAGCTCAAGTCATTGTTTAATTCATTTAAAATAAAATGCTTTGCCGATTCTAGATTATCAAAAAGACAATCTTTGAAAGAAACGTCTCTTTTGGCGTTTTGCATTATTCGTTGCATTTGGCTTATAGCAATAGGTGATGTAAGCACAAACGCGCTAATTAAACAGTTATTCTGCTGCATGCTGTGGCTTATGGCTACCATTTCTTGCTCGGCCTGTGGGGTTGCTGCTACAACGTTTGATGAGTCACTTATATAACCCCATTTCTCGCCTTTAAATGATTGAATGGTTTCAAAAAGCGCTGTTTTAAAATTACTTAAAAGCTCAAGTTCTAGGTTTCCGCTAAATTGTGCAATAACTATATTATTTTCAAGCGATAAATTAACGTGTCCGTTTTTATTTTTGTATTCCATTAATACCTCCTAAATTAGCTTTTTATCTAAATTTAGTTTAGCAGCCAAGAGGGTACAAGCGGCTGCAAACTTATTAAAGTGCTTTAATATAGTTAAGGGCGCTTTTAATAACCGCTACTTGCGCCAAAATACATTCTTCATCTGTGGCTGTTGGACTATCAGGGTATACCTCTGTTGTGGTTACATAGGGTGCATCTGTAAAGCCCATACACAAACCTAAATCGCGTGCTGCGTAATTAATAACGCCAAATTGCTCTTGAGGGACGCCTATTAACTGGTTATTTTCATCACTCGGTGCAATGTGCGTGACCTTTGCTACATCTTCGATAATTACTTTTTGAAATTCAGGCTCAGGCTTATTGGTATCGGCCACTAAATAAAACCCATCAGGTATGTTCCAATTAGTGTTTGTTGTGCCTTCACGGGCAGCAAGTGCGGGTCTAAATTCACTGTTATCGCTGTCGGTTGTTTCGTGTAAATCAATATGAGCAACTAAGTCTACATTGAGTGATTTTACAAACGCCATAATAGCTGCTGACTCTTGTGCTGGGCTGCCTTCGTAAAATGAGCGGTTAGGATCAATAGCATCAGGGTTCCAGCGGTTTATAGTTTCATATCCCCAAGGGCTAATGCAGGGCGCAACAACAATATTAAACTGCTCTGAGTGTTGCATAGCGGATGTTTTAGCAAATCTAAGTGCGCCATGTACGCCACTGGTTTCGTAGCCATGTACACCACCTGTGATTAAAACAGTTGGTTTATTGGCATTAAAGTTAGGCGTTTTTAATATATATAATGGGTAAGTACCAGCGGCGTAATTAAGCTCGCCGTATTGCTCTATATCTAAGGTGCTTTTAAGGTCATTAATTAGCGTTACGACTTCGTTTTGGTAACTGCGTTTAATGTTTTGGCGTGCTAACCACTGGGCTTTATCGTTGTTATTCCATTTTTTGCCTGGTGTGCCAATAGGGTATGTGCTGTTAGTCATAATAAACCTTTATATCAACTGTTATTTGTTCTCCTATAAATAAGGAGGGCAATTACAATTGGTAAAATTACTTAATAAAGGCGTAGCTTAACGCTGAGTAAATTAGCGTGCAAATTAAAACGTTAAAGTCATATTTTTAATAGCGCGTGATTGCTGGGCTTTAATATAACTTTGGTTTGCGAACTCACCCGAAATACTACCTAGTCGTTCACGCTTTACACTAACTGTTAAACTACACGTTTTACTTTGATCTACTTGCGAGCTGCTAAACATATCTAAGCTTTGCAAATCTATTTCAAGGCGCGAAGTACTAAGCGCAAAAAGCATTGATTGTAAAAGTGTTTCATTATTATTGTTAGTGCAGCTACTGCTAAGTTCTACTTGACTAGTACTATTGGGATCAGTGCCATCTAACTGAACTGTAAGGGGACTATTAATACTAAAAGTTTGGTTGTTACTCGGGGTTAAAATAATAAAATTTAAAGGTAGTTCCACACCTGAATTCGCATTTATGCCATCGTCTCGTTTAAATTTTATATCAAACTGTTGGTTATCATCAGTAGCATTTATATACGCTTGGTAATCAACGTCTAAAAAGTCGGTATCTTTTGTAAGTTCAATAGCAGTGTTATTAACAACAGCTTGTAATGAGTCGCTATCGCTTAAAACAATGTTTGAGCCATTAGCATCTCCCGCATTTAGTTCTGCGTTAACACGCGTGCGGTTACCGTCAGAAACCAGCTCAAAGCCTGCCCAAATTCCTTTTGTTTTTACTAAATTAGACTCTGTTTCTGATGTACAGGCGCATAATGATAAAATTAAAGCACTTGTGGTAATGCACTTTTTAAGCATGTTAGCTCCTTTTAACCACTGAATTAGCTATAAATAATTGTTTAATTGCGGATATACCTAGTAAATATATTAAGTGTATTTGTGCATTGTTACACAACACGCTATCTGTAAATGTTTAAAATTGTTAATGGTTGTGAGTAAAATGATAATATTAAGTTTTAAAAGTCAGCCTGCTAAGAGGTTGCTCGATAAATGACTACTATTTAGCGTTAAATGTAATATAAAAGAGTATGTTACAATCAAGTCAAAGCATATCTTCATATTGAGTATTATGGCGCTGTATATTGCTACTCCAAGTTGGCTAGGCCGTTTTTTTACCCGTATTAAACACGTAACTATTGAACAAGAGCGCCTTGTTGTGCATTTTAGAAGTGCTCCCGCACGGACATTTTTAATTAAAGACTTTTATAATTACTCAATACTTAAAAATCGTTTATTTAGCGCCAAAATTAATTTGTGCGATAGTAGCAATACATCAATTAGCTTTTTAAACAAAGCACAAGCTAAGTCTTTAAATACCGCCCTTAATACGCAATTTTCAGCCATGCTTGAGCAAAAAGTAAATAACGCCAAGGCTTTGCTAAAGCGTTATGCTTTAGATGAGTTTTTACGTGATAGTTCCATGAAAATACTTAATAACGAAGTATTTTTACTTGCTAAACAATACGCTCAAAGTACAAATACATGGCAACAACACTTATCGCCAAGCAGTATTAAATTTTTAAATATACTGAGCTCCACACCCAATACTCACGATGCAATCGCACAGCTGCGCCATAAATATGAAAAAAAACAACTAACTCTTAAAAATGACTTTTTTAATCAAGTAGAGTTAAATCCATTAACAACAGAGCAGCGCTTAGCGGTTATACGCGATAACGATAAAAACCTAGTATTAGCGGCAGCAGGCACAGGTAAAACATCTGTGATGGTCGCAAAATCGTTAGATTTAATAGCGTATGATATTGCCAAGCCTGAGCAAATTTTGGTGCTGGCCTATAATAAAACAGCAGCAAATGAGCTTAAAGAGCGCTTTATTAAACGCGCCACGCATTCAAACTTGCATACCAAAGTACCCACTATTTTAACGTTTCATGCGCTTGGGCTTAAATTATTACAAAGTGCTAAAAAGCCAATCGAGTTGTCAAAATTTGCAACCGACCCAGTTCAATTAAATAGTTGGTTAACTGGGTGGGTAAGTAAAAAAATACAAACCGAGCCACAGTTTTTAAAAGCATTTGTAGATTTACTCCATGAGCCGATTGATATATTTAGCTTTAAAGATAATGCACAGTACGAGCGGTACGTACGCGATAACGAATACCGTAGCCTTGCGGGTCATAAAGTAAAAAGTTATCAGGAAGTGCTTATTTCAAACTGGCTACATTTGAATTGCGTGGCGCACAGTTATGAGGTGAATTATCACTTTAATCAAGGCACAGAGCTAAGTGGGCAATACCAACCAGACTTTTATATACCCCAATACGATATTTACTTAGAGCACTTTGGCATTGATAAGCAAGGGAATACTCGTGCCGATATAGATAAAAAACACTATAACGAGCAAATTGCATTTAAGCGTAAGTTACATAAAAAAAATAGCACCACTTTACTCGAGACCTTTCATTACAACTGGGTAGAAGGAAAGCTAGAGCAAACTCTCGCAAAGCAATTAAAGCAGCATAATGTTGAATTAACACCTTTAAGTAGCGACGAAATATTTCATACTTTAAATAACTCAGGACAGTTGCAGCAAGGCATTGATAAGTACATAAAATGCTTACAAGCTATTCGAGTGGAGCAACTAAGTAATAAGCAAATAGCGCAGCGCATCAAGCAAAGTGGTATTAAAAACTATCAACAATATGCAAACTTGTTAGTGCAAATTCATGACGCTTATATAAATGAACTAAGCACGCAAAATGCCATTGATTTTGACGACATGATTATTCAAGCAACAAAGGCGATAGTAAGCGGAGATTTTAATATTCCATGGAGCCACATTTTAGTTGATGAGTTTCAAGATATATCAAGTGCGCGTATGGGCTTTTTAAATGCGATATTAAAATATGGTAACGGAATACGCTTTACTGCGGTAGGTGATGACTGGCAAGCAATTTATCGGTTCTCGGGTGGTAATTTAGCGCTTACTACACGCTTTAATGAATTAGTGGGCAGCCACTCACTTACTATGTTGCAAAAAACATTTAGATATAACAATAGTATTAGTGATGTAGCGGGGCGCTTTGTAATGCAAAACCCTGAGCAATATAAAAAGCAGATCAGCACACATACACAAGTAACTACACCACAAGTTATTTTGTTAGACGATTTATACCAAGGTACTAAATCGGTAGAAATGAAAGTACAGCAGAGCATAAGCACTATTCAAAAAAACGATGCATCAGCGAGCATTGCCATACTTAGTCGATATAGGTACATGTTAAATAGCGTGCAGCAGCATTTAAAAGGTAAAAAGCATACAAACCCTCTTTATTTTTGGACATTGCATAGCGCTAAGGGGCTTGAAGCTGATTACTGTATTATTATTGGTTTTGAACAAGGTAAATTAGGGTTTCCTAGCGATAATCAAAATAATGTGCTGGTGGAGTCGTTATTACCAAAGCAAGATGAATTCACTCATTCAGAGGAAAGGCGTTTGCTTTATGTAGGTATCACGCGCGCTAAACATAAAGCGTATTTAATTGCCGACCCTTATGCATGCTCAGCGTTTGTAAAAGAACTAGTAAATGACGATTATCCTATTCAAATCGCTTCAACATTGTTTAACAAGTCGCAACTTAAGCAAAGAGAGTGTAATACGTGCAGCGACGGGTTAATTGTGCCAAAAACGGGTCAGTATGGTGACTATTATAGCTGTACTAATACGCAAATTTGCAAAACTAAATTGCGAGTGTGCAAAAGCTGTAGTAGCCCATCGGTTGATAAAAGCACATATTCTCAATGTGTGAATATAGACTGTAAAACGCAGCATCCAATTTGTGAAAAGTGTGGTCGCGAAATGCGTAAACGTAAATCTAAGCACGGTGAATTTTTAGGCTGCAGTGGTTTCGCTCTTAAAGAAGATAACTGTAAAAACACTCGAAAAATAAGTGCTTAACGGCTAATAAGCAGGTTTACACTTGTCTATTTTATAGAACAATGTAAATAGAAATTATATTCATTTGATTGATTTTAACAAGTTATCAATGTCTAATAGAATAATGAGCTTTAACTGTTGTTTATTATGCATTTTTTCAATAGATTCTTTTTATTAAATGATCATTATTCAGCCCCTGGTCAGGTTGCTAATTGGCGGATAAGTGCACTGCGCATTATTCTATCATTAGTAATGGTGTTATGTTTTGCTGTGGCGTGCCACACGTACACAAGCGCTATTGAATTCAACTTAATCTATATCATTGTACTAACAAGCAGCTTTTTTGCTACTGCATGTGGTTTACTTATAGCAAGTAAGCGTTTTTATCACTTTAGCGCTCATGCACTTTTAATCGCCATTGTAGCTGCTAGCGTGTCAATGAACTTATTTTTAACAGACCTAGAGCTTGCAAAAGTGGGCTCTATGTATATGTATTCCTGCCCAATAATCGCACTTATGCTGCTTGGGCATAGAACAGCCTTAGCTTATGGCATATTAAATATTGTACCGTTTTATATGATCATCAATAACGTTGATGTATCGGGCTTAACCGGCATTGCTCAACAACTTCCCGATGCCAGCTTATACATTACAGGGCTTATATTTTTATTTTTTAACATTTGTATTCCGCTTGCTGTAGCACGCACAATTGTGGCTGCTAAGCGTTTAAACAACACAATGATAAGCGCCAATACTCACCTTCAAGACAAAAATGAGCTTTATCGAAGCCTATTCACTGAATCAAATAAAGCAAAAATTATTGTTGACGAAAATCTTGTTATTACTGATTTTAATCAACATGCTATTGATATGTTTGGTATAAAAAAAGAATTAAAAGAAGAATGCGTTAACCTCTCTCATTTATTCCCCTCTTTAGTTTTTGACGATCCAAATGCGCAAAATAAAATTGTGAAGTACAAAAAAAGCTATTTTAAAGCCAGTTATCAGCAAATAACAATGAGCACAAACTACCGTGTATATGACTTTTACGATTGCACGCAAGAGCAGCTCATTAAACAAAATTTATCGATGATGGAACAAGAAAATAAACGTTTACGCTTTAGAGACTCGCAAACAAAACTACCCAATAGAGAATGGTTTGAGCTGCAATGCGACAGATTAACAAGCAAATACCAAAAAGGTTTTTATATCGTTGTTACCCAAAGTGCAAATAGTGAATATTTAAATTTAAAGCTTACTAAAGCCGACTCACAAGCATTACTCATTAATGCATACAAGCGTTTAAAGGCGATGGCGGATGGGCCGCTGTTGTGTGCCCATATAGGAGTAGGAAAGCTGGCTTTTATAATTGGGGCAAACTCGCAAAGTGGGCTTGAAGATAAGCTATTAATGCAAATAAAAAATACATTAGATAAAACATATAATGTGTTTGGCACTAAGTGTCAGCAATCATTTTTATTTGGTTTTGCAAAGTATCCTGATCACGGAAAAAACAGCACAACAGTACTTAGCAATGCATGTGAAGCGCTTAAAGTTGCAAACTGTAATATGCCTCTTAGTGGTTATAACGAGAAACAATCACAAGCTTTTATCGAAAAATATGAAATTTCGATGTTATTAGATGAAGCCCTTCAGCAGGGCGATTTGTCGGTGCATTATCAACCTAAAGTAGATGCAACGGGTCAATGTATAGGGCTTGAAGCTTTAGCGCGTTGGAACAGTCCAATATTAGGTAATGTGTCGCCAGTGGTTTTTATTCCTATTGCCGAAGAATACAGAATGGTCAGTCGATTAACCGACCTGATTATTCAAAAGGTGTGCGCTCAAATTGCCGATTGGACCAAGGCGGGTTTACCGAGTGTGCCGGTGGCAATAAATATATCTCTAATTGATTTTAGCCAAACCGACTTTATGTCAAAACTGGTTAAATACCTTGCCTACTTTAACGTAAAGCCACCTCAGATTGAGTTAGAACTGACTGAAACCTCTCTTGAGGCAAACCAAGCACATTCGCTAAAGCTTATGCAAACACTGCAATCGTGGGGTTTTACTATTTCGGTTGATGATTTTGGAGTGGGGTATTCTAATATTGCACGCCTTGCCGATTACCCTATTAACAAGCTCAAGTTAGATCGCTCATTAATAAGCCAAGTAACAAGCTCTACGCGTCAAAAAAGTTTAGTTAAAGCGGTGCATGTTATGTGTGAAGAGCTTGATATTAAGTGTGTAGCTGAAGGCGTAGAAACCCAAGAGCAAGTAGCAATAATGACGCAAATGGGGTGTAAAGAATTTCAGGGCTTTTACTTTGCGAAGCCAATGCCTGCCGAAAATTTTGCAGCGCATGTTAGCCGCTATGGCTTAGTATTTAACTCCAACGAGATAGCGGCTCAACTTTAAATGTATAGCGGGTATTTTATTGCCTAGTTACAGAGCTGTTGGGCGTTTATAGTTATTTCGCACTGATGAATAACTCCTGATCCCCAATGCTGTATATCTGATTGAGCGGTACAGCCTGCATCTTCAATTAAAGCAGTATTAGCATCACATAAAAGTAGCACTGCGTTATCATCTTGTACGTTTACAATAAGGGTGTATTTCCCAAAGGGTGCAAGTTTGCTTAAATCGTTATTAACAGCAGCTTTTAACAATTCATCAGTTGTTGAATAGGATGTTTCACTAAATTTTAGTGTGCCATCAACGGCTGTAGCAATATCTTTTAATTGCGAGGCTAAGTCGGCCATCACTTCTGGATTGTTGTTTTTAGGGGTGTAGCAACCGCCAAGTAATACTATGAGGCTTATACAAAGTAAGTGTTTCATTTTATTTTCTCCATACCGTCATCGTATTGTGTTCATCGTAGCCTGTATCTAGGTTCCAATTTTTAATTGCACTGTAATCAGTATCTAAAAATACGGCATTGCTGATAATGGTTATGTAGTGCTGAATGTTACTAACGGCAAAGTCAAAAATATCGTTGTAATGCATAGGCTCGTGCGGCGTTTTTAGTTGTTCAATAAAGGTAGGGTCTACTTCGTTTGGACGGGGATAAAACAAACCTAAATCAGCAGCAACATGACGTGCACAGGCGAATAACCGATAGCTTTCTTCAACATTATTTACTACAAGCTGAAAACCGTTATGCCATGAATTAAAGTTAGGAGCGTGTTGTGCGGCGTAGCTTGGGTGAACTGTTAATAATGCATGTTGCCAAATTTGTGTAATATCGGTATCAAAATTATCGTCCTCATTAGTACAAGAGCCAATATTTTGTTGTACGCGATCAGCGTAGCCTAACTCACCTAAATTTAAACGTTGCCAAATAAACGCATCTTGATTCATTTCGCAGGTACGGTGCGCCGTTTGGTTTTGCTCATACGGGCCTACTTTTAATTCAACAACCGGGTGCACTGTTATATCTGCAGCAACATGGGCCATATAACCGCATAACCAGGCAAAACACTTGTCAAATGCTTCACCTTCAAGTGTTTTACAGTGTTCAATCATGGCTTTTAGCAAATCGCCTGTGTGCTCGTAATGCATTAGATCGGCCCATGCATTTTGGCTAGGCTGCGCAACAGCTAAATAAGGGTAATCGGGGGCTACACAGCCTAGTTCAAGGTATGCTTGGCGTTGGCTTAAAATAAGCTTTGCTTTTTTAGGCATATCCATTTTAGCGAGTGATTTGGTTTGCGTTGCAATATTAACGGCAGTAATGTGCGCAAAAGCACCTGGCATTGTCATATCCTTATGATTTATTAATAGTGGACAGATTAACATTGAGAGGGGGTTAAATAAAGCCAAGCGAAGTGCTTGTGAGTGTTTAAAAGAAACTAAATTAGCTGTTCAATTAATTGTCCATCTTCGTACAGCTTAGCATATTGGCGTTTATGTTCTTCAAACAGATAGGCGCGTAATTGCTCTTGTCCGCTATGAATCTGAGTTATTTTTGCTGCAATTCCTAGGCTACTTTGCCTAACGGGTTCTACATCTATCGATATGCTTTCTTGGTTGGGTAAGGTAAAGCTCATGTGCTGTAATTTTTTTACGCTCTTTCCACTTTTTAATGGTTTTAAAAATATACCTGTACTGGAAATCGATTCAATATTAAAACCTTGGCTTTTAATATTTAGCTCACTCCAGCGCCAACTACGTTGAGTGCCCTTTGTATCAATTACTTCTGGTGCGCTCAAGGTGGGATTAATTACACCTAACTCATCAATTTTTAATTGCAGGGGAAACCAAAGTTGGTAATTAGCAACTTCAGCAAGCAAAGTTAGATTAGCGTGGGTAAAAAGGTTAGCAATATTCGCAGGTATAGAGCTTTTCATTGTAAGCATATGGTCACGAGGGGAACGTTGCTTAGTATTTGGCTTAAATAACTCAGCAAAAAAATTTACCTCTTCATTAGAGAAGTCCATATTTCACTCCAGTTACATAAAACAATGCACCACCATAATTTAAACAATGGGTTTGATCAATAAATGCGCTGTTTAAATTTGTTTAGTCAATATTTATAAGGGTAAGTATGTAAACTAAACAATCTATTTAAATGAAGTACTTAACGCTATCGCTTTTTAGGGGCTTGAATTATTTAACATTTATAAAAATATATTTAGGCGTAAGTGGCTAGCTGTTAAACTACAGCACATTAGTTTTATTATTTATATTAGAGTTTACATTATGATATGTGCATTTTTACGTGATCAACAGCCGAAGTTACTAGGTATGGTAGTGGCATTGTTCGGCGCAGGGTTTTCAATAAATGCAGTGGCTCAAGAGCAGAGCCAAACTTTAATTTTAGTGGGGTCAGAGCTTACTACCTGCACTAGCGCTGAGCTTAATAATTGCCAAAAAGAGGCTGTTATTGATGGTAAGTCACATAATTTATATACACTTAGCAGCCCTCAAATAAAAAATATCGCGCAGCAGTGGCCTGATAATAATGTTGAGACAAAAACAGCTGTATTAAAAACACTTAAAACCATACAAAGTAAATCGTCAAATAACGTATCAAAAACTGATTTACTCTGGCTATGGCGCGATATAAATAACCAGCAATTAGAAAGCCTGACTCAGCAAGAATACAACTTTGTATTTGATATGCTAGAAGTACCGCTACTTAATAAAAACGGTGAGCGTTTAAAAGAGCACGTAAATACCGATTTTAATAATGAGGTCGCGACTAATAGTATTTTACAATTTGTGTCGGGCAGTTTAAAAGTTAATAACGCAAAACCCACCATGCTTGCTATTACGGCATCGAGCCGCGACCCTTATGAGTCGGCAGATTTAGCGCAGAGCCTTTTAGCACAATCAAATATAAGCACTCAATGGTTAGCACTAACCCCAGCGCTTGCTAAAGCGATTACAAGTAACTCGTGCGATGAATTACCCGCACTTAGAAATTCATTAATGAATGTGTATAACCGTGAAGCAATTTACCCCGATCGCACAAAGGCCGAATACGCTTTATGCAAAAATGGCACTAATGCACTTGTATCACTTATTAAAAATAGTACCGGTGTGATGTTTAATAGCGGTAATGCAGCATTAACTCATAAGGTATTATTTGATCAAAACAATAACCCATACCCGTGGACGCAAGCATTGCAAACTCGCCCAGTAATTGTAGGTGAAGGAGCCGGTGCTGCAATCCAAAGTAAAGTGACGGGCATGCTTACAAATACGACAAGCCTTGAGGCACTTCGTAAAAGTGAAAATAACACTAATGCTGGTGGGCTGGGCAGTTTTAACTTTGGTGTACTAGATATTCAATTTAGCGAACAAAACCGTACATTTAGGCTTGCAGCAACGCTAAATAATAACGAAGTGAAAAATACTAAAACAGAGATTCAACATGGATTTGGTATTGATGAAAATACAGCCTTAGTTGTTATTAAATCGCCAAAAGGTAGTTTAATAACCGTAATAGGCAAAAGTGGTGTAGTGCATTTGGCTAACCAAGGTAAAGCCCAACCTGAGAGTAAGAGCTATAGCTATTCGTACTGGCCTACAAGCAGTGTAATTGAAATTACCAATAACACGTTTACCTTAAGCGCACGCACAATAGATGAAGCGTTACCCGCTATAAAAATACCTCCACTGCCAGTGCAGCGTTTTGGCTCAATTTTAATAAATTCAAAACTGCGTTCACTTACTCAAGCTATGTGTTTAAGCCAAGAGCAAAGCGCGGTAGCCCAACAAGACGAGTTTATAATTAGCCTTACAGCAACGAGTGACACGCAGTATCATCGCATCAATGCAAAAGAGTTTGGTTGTGCGCTAAGCAATTTAAAGTTAGCTATAAAGTCGATTTAGTGACTAACCTGAGCCAAGGGTTTAAGTTTTTGGCTCTTCTATATAAAATAGCCACCATAATGATTTAAAAGCCTTACTAAAAGAGTGTTAAAATGAATAAAGAAAATGATGTAATTTCTAGTCTAGCCGAATTAGAAAGCTTTTTATTAAATGTAGAAAACGGCGGTCTTGGCCTTAAGGGTGTTTCGGGCGTTGGTATGGCAACAAACAATAGTGATGGTAGTCGTTTTGTAGCCGTGTTTGACGATAATCAAAAATTACTTTTAGCGCGCGGTATTACAGAAGATGTATTCCAAACAGGGCAAGATATGGTACGTAATGGTGTAGGGCGCAAGCACTAGTACTTTAATAAAAAAGCGCTTAGAGCGCTTTTTTATTTTAATTTCAATAAATTGAAATTAAATGGCTTTATATAGATCCCACAAAGGCCACTTCAAGTTAATAACAATTAAATACAACCTCCCTCAAAAACCACAAAACTAGCCAGCTAAACTCAGTTTTATTAAGTGCGCTTAGATAAATAAGGTAGTGCTACGGATAAATTGTAGAATCAAAACAGATGAATTTTGGCTATATTTTGAAGAGAAGTTTAACTTATTGATATAGAGGGAGTTTATACCAATTCGCTTAATTAAGTGATCTATTTTTAGGATGGAAAAACGTGTTGATAGCTAGGCAAAAAATTCGCTATTTAGTTGTTCTAAATGAGAATTTTTTAACACAGGTAGCGACACGTTTAGCCCCGCAAAATGATTAAGTATTATTGCGGATTGGTATTAATGGTCGGTATGGAGAGATTCGAACTCTCGACCCCTGCCACCCCATGACAGTGCGCTACCAAGCTGCGCTACATACCGACGTTGTTTGCAATAGTACGTGTATTTTTTTAAAAATCAATAAGCGATTGTTTGTTTGGGTATTTATTACGCAAGAGGCCTAAAAAGGCGCCCTTGCGGTGTATTAATTAGCTAGTCTTTATTTAACCACTTTTTGATCGAGTCATACATCTCATCTCGTATTAATGGCTGAGCTTTTTTGTTAGGGTGTAAACTATCGTTTTGCATTAGCTCAGGTTGGCTGGCAATATCGAGCATAAAAAAGTTCATTAAATGCGCATTTGTTTCTTCGCTAACGCGCGAAAAAGTGTCAGTAAACATTTTACTGTAACGCGGGCCGTAATTAGGGGGAATGTAAATCTCCATTAAGGCGGTCATCGCATTAGCTGCTTGGCTTTTTTGAATAAGAGACGTTAAGTTAGTTTGCATTTTTTTGACTGGAAAACCACGTAAACCGTCATTAGCACCTAGCTCAATAAGTACATGAGTGGGTTCGTATTGCTCAAGCAATGCATCTAAACGGCGTAGGGCTCCACCAGATGTTTCGCCACTAATACTGGCGTTGATAAGTTCAATGTCGGCTTGTTCGTCATCGTATTTATCTTGTAACAATTTTACCCAGCCTTCTTCTTGTTGAAGTCCGTAGGCTGCGCTTAAACTGTCACCGAGTATTAAAATCGTGTTGTCGGCTGCTGCGCTCAGCGGTTTGATAACTAAAAATAAAATGAATACTAAACGAAGGATTGAATGAGTCATATGTCAGCGCTTTCTCAATTAAATATAATTCAGGTTAATGGTTTGTCTAAAATAGTCTCTACCTTTGAAGGTGAGCTGCCCATCCTCAGCGACATCAGCTTTAATGTCAAGCATGGCGAGTCTGTTGCTATTGTTGGCACGTCGGGCTCTGGTAAATCTACGTTACTCAGTTTATTAGCAGGGCTGGACACCGCCAGCAGCGGTGAAATATTTTTAGATGGTGAACCATTACACAATTTAGATGAAGAAGAGCGTGCTGCACTGCGCGCGGCTAAAATTGGATTTGTATTTCAATCGTTTATGTTAGTACAAAGCTTAACGGCACTAGAAAACGTTATGCTGCCAGCAGAGCTCGCTGGTGAAAGTGATGCAAAAGAGCAAGCAATTGCATTACTTGAAAAAGTAGGCTTGAGCCATCGAATTGATCATTACCCGTCGCAACTCTCTGGCGGTGAACAGCAACGTGTTGCTATTGCGCGAGCATTTATTGGTACACCTAAAATACTATTTGCTGATGAGCCTTCGGCTAATTTAGACAGCAAAAACGGTAAAATGATTGAATCCTTATTATTTGATTTAAACACGCAACACGGCACCACGCTTATTTTGGTTACTCACGATGAAGGGCTTGCACAAAAATGTGAGCACATTATTCAAATAGAAGCGGGCTTACTGGTAAAAAGCCAAGTAGAGGACATTGCTAATGTGGGTTAAGTTAGCGCTTAAGTTATTTTCGCGAGAATTTCGCCGTGGTGAGCTAACAGTTATTAGCGCAGCTATCGCCCTTGCTGTTTTAACCGTGCTTACACTGTCGATGGTTACTGAGCGGATAGGGCAAAGTATTGCGCAAAAAAGCAGTGCTTTTATTGCTGCAGACCGTGTACTTGCAAGCGATCATGTTCTCGATACTGCTTTTATTACTAAAGCACAGAGCCAAAATTTAAAAACGGCGCAAATGGTGTACTTCGACACTATGTTGTTTGCCGATGATGAAATGCAGTTTAGCTCAGTAAAAGCGGCATCTAATGCGTACCCGTTAAAAGGGCAGTTAAAAGTTAAAGATACCCTAACCGGTGAAACTAAGGTTGCTAATAGCGGACCAACGCCTGGTAATGTGTGGCTAAGTGAGTCGGTATTTTACAGTTTAAATATTGATATAGGCGCGCAAGTAGAGCTTGGCGCTGCATTATTTAATGTTTCAAAAGTTATTGTAGAAGAGCCCGATGCGCCATTTAATGTATTTTCGAGCAGCCGCCGCGTGCTTATCAATATTGACGATGTGGCAAAAACCGAAGTTGTGCAGCCGGGTAGTCGTGTTTATTACCGCCAACTTTATGCAGGTAGTGAGGCCGACATAAATAGCTTTTACGAGTGGCTTAAACCACAAATGAAAGAAAACCAACAATGGTATGGCGTTAAAGACCGCCAATCACCCATTTCAAACAGCTTAAACCGCGCTGAGAGCTTTTTATTACTAGCTGGTTTACTGGGCATTATTTTGGCAGCAGTGGCTATAGCTGTTTCAGCAAAACGTTATTGTGAACGCCAATACGACCCAGTAGCGATGATGAAAACGCTCGGCGGTAGCCGCTCAATGATCCGCAAAATATACATGCTTCATTTATTGCTTGTATGTGCAATGGCGGTAAGTATAGGGCTGTTAATTGGTTATGGCTTGCAAGAAATAGCAACAAGTTACTTATCAAAAAGTATGGGCACAGAGCTGCCTTTAGGTGGCTTTAAACCTTGGCTGGTGGCTATAAGCACTGGCGTAATTTGTGCTGTTATGTTTTCTATCAAACCGTTATTTGATTTATTTGATATTCCGCCGCTTAGAGTTCTGCGCCGTAACTTAGGCGACAAGTTGGCTGTAAGTCGTGTGCATTTAGGTATGAGTGCGCTAACTGTGTTTTTATTAATGTGGTTATTTAGTAACAACATAAAAATAACGCTTATTTTGTTTATATCAACACTTGCGCTAATTGGTGTGCTGTTTTTAGTATCTAAATTAATATTTGGTGGTGGTCGAAAACTAGGATTAAAGCCAGGTAACAGTTGGTCGCTTGCAATTGCATCCATTCAAAAGCGTGCAAATGTGAACGCGGTACAGTTAATTAGTTTTTCGTTAGCGATTAAATTACTGCTGTTTTTAGTGGTACTTAAAAACGACATGATATCTGATTGGCAGTCGCAACTACCAAACGATGCGCCAAATGCGTTTTTAGTTAATATTACTCAAAATGAGCTTGAGCCAATTAATGAATATTTAGCTCAAAAAGATATTCAGGTATCAGAGTTTTATCCAACTATTCGTGGGCGCGTAAATGCGGTGAATGGCGAGTTGGTAGCACGTTCTGTATCGCTGCAAGACAACGAGAAAAAAGACGAAGAAGCACGTGCAGGTATTGGCCGCGAGCTAAACCTTACATGGCTTAAAGATGTGCCTGACCAAAATGAAGTAACACAAGGCACGTGGTTTGGTGAAAATGCGATGGCTGAAGCCTCAGTAGAGGAGTCGATGCTTGAGCGTTTAGATGTTGAGATAGGCGATACGCTTACATTTTTAATTGGTTCGCAGTCGTTCGACGCTAAAATCACCAGTGTGCGCAAAGTTAATTGGGCCACGCTTAAACCTAACTTTTTTATTATTTTAAGCCCAGATGTACTTGCAGATTTTCCGGCAACGTATATTTCGTCGGTACGTATAAACCCAGATCAAAAGCGTGATTTTAGCCAGTTATTGCGTACTTACCCTACTATTACAGCGATTGATATTGATAACTTTGTTAAGCAAATACAAACAACTATTTCGCAAGTATCACTCGCCATTGGCTTTGTACTGGCAATTGTTGTGCTGTGTGGCGCGCTTGTACTTATATCGCAAGTGCAAGCTAGTTTAGGTGAGCGCATGCAAGAAATTGTAATACTTCGAACGCTAGGCGCTAAAAGCCGATTAATTAAAAACGCGACCCTGTATGAGTTTTTATTACTCGGCGGTTTAGCTGGTTTAGTGGCTGCATTTTTTAGTGATATAGCGCTTTTAATTGTGCAGCAACAAATGTTTGATTTAGCAGGTAAGTTACACCCACATATATGGATTATTGGTCCGGTAGCTGGTGGCGTATTTGTGGCTGGTTTAGGTTATTTAATGATTGCCCGAACACTTAAACAAAACACCCAAGGATTAGTGCGTGCCCTAGGGTAAGCTTAAACTAACATACTCCTGTAAATGCCCACCTAGTACGTGGGCATTTTTGTTTTTCTTTGTACTGGTAATTTATACAGTGCTCTGGCATTATTAGCGTAATTTAAAAATAATAACAATGGAGCGCTGTTTGGCCATCATTTTAGGGATCGATCCTGGTTCACGTTTGACCGGATATGGTGTTGTTGCCCATCAAGGTTCTAAATTTACATACTTAGGCAGTGGCTGTATTAAGTTAGCCGATCATCCTTTTCCGGTTAGGCTTAAAATGATCTACCAAGGCATTACACAGCTTATTGAGCAGTTTTCGCCAGAAACCTTTGCCATTGAAAAAGTATTTATGGCGCACAACCCCGATTCAGCTTTAAAACTAGGCCAAGCTAGAGGTGCTGCGATTGTTGGCGCTGCAATGGCCGACTTACCCGTATTCGAATACTCAGCTAGGCAAATTAAGCAAGCAGTAGTAGGCAACGGTGGCGCAGATAAAACACAAGTGCAACACATGGTAAAAAATATTTTAAAACTACCCGGTACGCCACAGGCCGATGCAGCTGATGCACTCGCTATTGCGATTTGCCACGCCCACTCAGAACAAAATTTAATTAAACTAGCGGGCAGCGCAAGCAAAACCGTTAGAGGACGTTTAAGGAAATAATTATGATAGGCCGCTTAAATGGTATTTTAGTCGAAAAACAGCCACCAGAAATATTACTCGAAGTAAGTGGTGTAGGTTACGAAGTACAAATGCCGATGACCTGTTTTTACGATTTACCAAAAATTGGTGAAAATGCGATTGTTTACACTCACTTTGTAGTGCGTGAAGATGCTCAGCTATTATTTGGTTTTAATAATAAAGTTGAACGTGCCTTGTTTAGAGAGCTATTAAAAGCAAATGGCGTAGGGCCAAAACTTGGCTTAGCTATTTTATCGGGCATGTCGGCAAAACAATTTGTAAGTTGTGTAAATAACGAAGACTCAACATCGCTTGTTAAATTACCCGGTGTAGGTAAAAAAACAGCGGAGCGTTTAGTACTCGAAATGAAAGACAGACTAAAAGATTGGGGTAATGATTTATTTACACCATTTAGCGATAGCGCAGTAATAGAGCCAATGAGCGATGCGACAATTGCTAATAATGCAGCGGATGATGCCGTATCGGCACTGCTTGCATTAGGTTATAAATTGCCACAAGCTCAAAAAGCAGTAAAATCGATAAGTAAACCCGATATGTCTACTGAGGTTCTTATTAGAGAATCTTTAAAATCTATGTTGTGAGTAACCCATGATTGAAGCGGATCGCTTAATTGATGCGACTGAAAAAACAAATGAAGATTCTATAGATCGTGCAATAAGACCAAAACTTTTAGCCGACTATAGAGGCCAGCCTCATGTTAAGCAGCAAATGGAAATTTTTATTGAAGCTGCGCGAACCCGTGGTGAAGCGCTCGATCATTTATTAATATTTGGCCCACCTGGGCTTGGTAAAACCACGCTTGCAAATATTGTCGCCAATGAATTACACGTAAGTATTAAAACAACATCAGGCCCTGTACTTGAAAAAGCAGGTGATTTAGCCGCACTACTTACCAATTTAGAAGAAGGCGATGTACTGTTTATTGATGAAATACACAGATTAAGCCCACAAGTTGAAGAAATACTCTATCCCGCAATGGAAGACTACCAGCTTGATATAATGATTGGTGAAGGCCCAGCTGCGCGTTCTATTAAATTAGACTTACCTGCATTTACACTTATTGGTGCAACCACACGAGCAGGCTCACTTACATCGCCACTGCGTGACCGTTTTGGAATTGTGCAGCGATTAGAGTTTTATTCTGTAGAAGATTTATCGCACATAGTAGGGCGTTCAGCACATTATCTTGGTTTAGAAATGTGTGACGATGGCGCTACCGAAATTGCCCAGCGCTCGCGCGGCACACCACGTATTGCAAACCGCTTATTGCGCCGTGTACGCGATTACACTCAAGTAAAATATGACGGCACAGTAAATGCCGATGTAGCTAAGCGAGCCCTTGATATGATTGACGTAGATAAAAGTGGTTTTGATTATATGGACCGCAAATATTTACTCGCCATAATCGAAAAATTTATGGGCGGCCCAGTAGGGCTCGACAATATAGCGGCTGCTATTGGTGAAGAGCGCGAAACAATAGAAGATGTAATAGAGCCATTTTTAATCCAGCAAGGATTTATTCAGCGTACACCACGTGGGCGCATAGTATCTGACAGTGCATATCATCACTTTGGTTTACTTCCTAAAAAAGACTAGCCTATATACTTTACTTGCTGTGGTTTATTGCGCAGCAGGTAATTGTCTCAGTATCCCTTTGTTTCAAATTATTATACTCAAAACCTCAACACTCTGTTGCAAATGTTATTTCAAAATACAAATACGCTTTATAGTTAACTGTTAATTCACAGGGCGTTAAGACTCGCGAAGCTATTCTGCGTACCATTCAAACTAGTAAGCGAATTACTTATTGTAAATTAGGTAGGGCAATTATTAGTTTATAAATAAAATATGTAGCGCACTAAATTGCAGGCAAAAAAAAAGCCCGCAAAAAATGCGGGCAAACAACAAGTTGAAGGAAGTAATCCAGGGGAACTACGTTTTACTAAATTTGGTTTTATCCAGAAAGAGTAAAACAATGTAATACGATAAAATATCCTATTACTAAGAACTTGGCTTAATGAAACTATCTCATTCAGTGCGCTAGCTCGGTATGGGAGAATAATACGTAAGTTTACTTTTTTGTTCAAACTAGAAAATTTGTATTTTCAGATTAGAAAAACTAATTTAGTGAATTTTATTGTTGTTTGAATCTTGTGCGTTAATTAATCGTTAAATTTATAAGTTTATGAAATTTATAACTTAAGTAATTTTTTTCGTTATAGCTCGGTATTAGTTTTACTATTACGTACAGGTGAGGCTTATAGGTTTTGAGTGTTTATGCTCTTATTTTGAATAAACGGCGCATTTTATGACGTTTCATGTATATATTTACGCATATTTATAGTTAGCGAGTTTGTTTCAAAGTTTAAATAAAATACTGAGACAAAGGGAAATGCTAACTAAAGCTGTTTTTTTAACGTTTTTTGTTGCCTATTCATAGCAATACCGTTGTCAGCTTGAAATGGACTAGATACACTAGATGCAACTTTTGGCCGTGTAAGCGGTCATATTTACACAAATTAACCAATTTGCCGTATTTTGAAATTATTTAGGAGTTTAACGTGGGATCAGGGCTTAATTTTTTAGATCTAATTTTAGAAGCAAGTTTGCTTGTTCAATTAGTAATGTTAGGGCTAGTTGCCATGTCTGTAATGTCGTGGACAATTATATTTCAACGTAAAAAAGCAATATCGGATGCGCTAATAAATGCTAAGAAATTTGAGCAAAAGTTTTGGTCGGGTATTGATTTAAGCAAATTATATAACGAGATATCGTCACGCAGCGGTCAGTCTCAAGGCATTGAAGCTTTGTTTACTTCGGGCTTTAAAGAGTTTGCTCGCCATAAAAAGAATACATTTCAAAGTGCGAGTATTGTTATGGAAGGAACGCACCGCTCTATGCGTGTTGCGCTTTCTCGTGAAATTGAAAAAATGGAATCTAGCCTATCGTTTTTAGCAACAGTAGGTTCTATAAGTCCGTACATCGGTTTGTTTGGTACAGTGTGGGGTATAATGAATGCCTTTATTGCACTAGGTGAAGTTAAGCAAGCTACATTACAAATGGTAGCACCTGGTATTGCAGAGGCACTTATTGCGACTGCTATGGGTTTATTTGCGGCGATC
The DNA here is from genome assembly GCF_014164245.1 of Pseudoalteromonas sp. SG43-8. Lineage (NCBI taxonomy): Bacteria > Pseudomonadati > Pseudomonadota > Gammaproteobacteria > Alteromonadales > Pseudoalteromonadaceae > Pseudoalteromonas > Pseudoalteromonas sp. SG43-8. Next base: position 41,228 of record NZ_JACJEX010000018.1, read on the forward strand.
CCTGCTGTTATTGCTTATAACCGTTTTTCAAACAGTGTTGAAAAGCTTGAGTCTCACTATATTAACTTTATGGAAGAGTTTGCTAATATTTTACACCGTCAAGCAGCTACACAAATAGAGGCACAAGCGAATGTATCAGCGTAAAAAGCGCCGTCCGGTCGCAGAGATTAATGTAGTACCTTACATTGATGTAATGTTGGTACTACTTATAATATTTATGGCTACAGCACCGCTTATTACGCATGGTGTAAAAGTTGATTTACCTAAAATGGAAGAGTCTGATTTAGTTGATACTAAAGATACTCCGCCTATTATTGCCTCAATAGATGCACAAGGTAAATATTACGTGAGTGTAGGTACAGATCCAGAAGAGCCTATGGAAGCACTTGATGTAGCTGCGGTTATAAAATTACAGCTAATGAAAAACCCTGACGTGCCGGTAATGATTAAAGGCTCGGGTAAGGTGTCGTATCAAGAAGTATTATTACTAATGGATTTTTTGAAAAATGCAGGCGTACCATCAGTAGGATTAATGACTGAATCCTTTGAGGGGAAGTAGCTGTATGAATAGTTCAGTAGTAAAATCAATAGTACTTCATTTAGGGATTGGTGGATTTTTGTATGCTTCTGCAAATATTCATCCGCCAACACCTAAAGTAATGGAAGTAACGCTTAATTCGGCTATACCTACGCCAGATAAAGCGGTATCAGCCGTTACAGTTGATCAAAAACAAGTTGAGCAAAAAATTGCTGAGCTTCAAAAGAAAGAAAAAGATAAAAAAAGTGCTGAAGATAAACGTATCCGTGATTTAGAACGCAGAGCGGCCAATGCACGCAAGCAACGCGAATCAGAAGCACGTAATATTAAAAAGCTAGAGCAAGAGCGTAAAGCTAAAGAGAAAGAAAAAGCGCAAGCCGAGGCAGAAGCTAAAAAAGCACGTGCCATTGAGCAAAAAGAGCG
>NZ_JACJEX010000019.1:0-36957 GCF_014164245.1 Pseudoalteromonas sp. SG43-8
CACTGCTCTTATTTAAGCTTCCAGCTAGACGAGAGGATAGAAGATATCCCCGATGGGTTAAGCCAAAACCATCTAAGTATCCTCATAAAAAGAAAGATGCCAGTCAGCTTAACTGACTGGCATTACGCTAATGCGCCTTTTTTTATGTTTAAAATAAGTTAAGGAATGATTAAGTCACTAGGTAATACACTAGGGGGATAATATTGAGTAAGGATAACAAACATGGAAACGCATCAAGCAGTACATTCACGTAAAAAAGCACTTACAGGACTTAGTTTATTAGCACTGAGCGCTTTTGCTATAACCGGTTGTGATCAACAAACAAAGCCGACTGAAAATACAGAGCAAGCAAAATCAATATCGACTCTAACTACCCAAGTTAGCTACAAAGATCGCAGTATGCTTCGCCCCGGTTCACAGTTAATAGTTACGCTTTCGGATGTATCTAAAATGGATGTAAAAGCAGATATAATAACCCAAGAAGTGATTGATATTACCCAAGTCCCACCATTTACTGTAGAGCTAACTTATGATGCCAGTAAAGTTAACGATAAACACCGCTATAGCCTAAGCGCCAGAATCATAAATAAAGACAAAGTACTTTACACAAGTACCACAAATAACGACCCATTTAGAGAATCACAGCTAACTGGCCCTTATAAAATTGAGCTTTCAAAAGTATCCGTTGAAAAGCCAGACGTAACGCTTACAAACACGTACTGGAAAGCAATAACAATCAATGCTCAAACAGTAAATGTTACAACTAAAGAGCCGTTTATTCAGTTCGATAAAGACTACCGTGTTAATGGCTTTTTAGGCTGTAATAATTTTAGCGGAAGTTATAGCACCGAGCAGCACACAATTACACTTAGTCAGTTAGCGAGTACAAAAAAGATGTGTTCGGAGAATATGGACCAAGAGGCAGCTATGTCTAACGTACTTAACAATACTTCAAAGTGGGAAATTACAGGCGAGTCACTGAAACTTAAAAACAACAGCGGTAATACGCTTGCTACTTTTAACGCAGTTTATTTTAATTAATATTTAGCTCCCTAATATATGTATTACCTAACACATTCGTATATATTTCAAATAAAAATGCCCAGCAAAGCTGGGCATTTTATCATTCATTGTAAGCGCTATTTAAAGCTACTCATCAACGAGTTGTTCACTTCTGTAAAAACCACTTGGCTCACTTAACAAATCAACAAGTTCAGGCATTATTGCATCCATTGTTTGCTTTAGCTTCCATGGAGGGTTAATCACAATCATGCCAGATGCTGTCATGCCGTGTACGTCAGTATCCGCTTCAGTGCCTAATTCAAATAGCTGAATGTTGCGCATTCCTGAATCAATTAAGCCCTGCTCCATATTATCAATGCGCTCTCTGTCTACTACCGGATACCAAATCATATAAGTACCTGTAGCAAAACGCTGATGAGCTTTAATTAAGGTTTTTACAACCGTTTCGTAGTCATCTTTAATTTCGTACGGAGGGTCAATTAACACACACGCTCTGCGAGATGCTGGTGGTAATAATCCTACTAAGCCGGTAAAGCCATCTTCTCCGCGCACACGAATGGAGCGCTTACCTTGCATATTTTCTTCAAGTAATAATAAATCGCGCGGGTGCAGTTCAAAAAACCAACCCTTATCTTGGCGGCGCAAGTAATGCTCTGCAATTTTTGGTGAACCCGGATAAAATGCAAGTTCGTCAGTGTCGTTAAATGACTTAATTAATTCAATGTACTCATTAAGCTCAGCATGTTCACTTTTATGTTGCCAAAGTTTTTCAATACCATCTTGATACTCTTGCGTTTTTTGCGCATCAGCAGCTGCCAGTTCAAAAAAACCAGCACCTGAATGCGTGTCTATATAATCAAGCGGTTTATCTTTAATTGTTTGGTAATTTAGTACTTGTGCCAGTACTAAATGTTTAAGTACATCGGCAGGATTACCCGCATGAAATGAGTGTCTGTAACTAAGCATTATTTATTTTCGCCATACGCAATTTAATATCGTAAGTGAACCATAAGCACTAGGCTTTGGCAACTCACACCAAGATAAGAGAGTGTTAAAGTGAACCATTTCTGAATGAAAAAGCTCATATGCTGAATTATCCCTTAACGCAGAAGAAAAATCAGCTAAAACCACCGTAAATGCTGGCAAATCAACACACTTTGCTTTACATTTGCATGACATTAATTACAGTTATATGAGCGCCTTTATGAACAACACTACTCTTCAACAACTCGAACAACTGATCGATTCTTTAATCGAACGTAATAATCAATTACAAACAGATGTTGCTACTTTAAAAGAACAGAACACTAAACTAAGCGATGAAAACGAATTACTACAGCTTGAAGCTTTAGAAAATGAAGAAAAGCAAAAAGATGCCAGCACTACTTTATCTGGTCTTCTTGATAAATTACAAAGCGCACAACAGGCTAGCTAATGTCTGAGCTGCAAAACCAGCGGGTCACTGTTGAGTTGCTAGGTAAAGAGCAGCAATTTGCTTGCCCCGAAGGGCAGGAAGATGCATTAATAGCAGCAGCTAAAAATCTAAATGACTTAGTTGAGCAAATGAAACAACGCTCAACCGTTAGAAACGATCAAAAAGCCCTACTAATGGCAGCATTAAACTTAAGCCACGAATTGCTAGAAGCAAAAACACAGGCTACAGTTGAACAACAGCATCAAGACCAATTGATTGATAAACTCAGTCAGCATTTGGCAAATGACCCCAAACACCAAAAATAAAAAGCGCATACTGCGCTTTTTGTTTATTATTAAAGTAATTAAACCTCAGCGTAGAGATAATAAATGAAGTTAAAACTTTCAAACATAACCTCTTCATGTAAGCACTTACTATTGTCATGTACTTTGCTATTAATAGCACCTAGCACCTACGCTGCCGTTATTTGGAATACAATAAACCCTCATATTCAGTTTTTAAAGCAACAAGACAAGCTTCGCTTTTACGACTCTAACCAAGTATTAATTGAAGGCGAAAAATGTGCCCTACTGGTTGATACGAGTGCCAATTTTGCTGCAGTTGAACAACTTGCTGAAGATTTAAAAAAACGCCTTAAAACACCTTTATGCTATTTGGTTGCCACGCATTACCATGACGATCACTTGCTCGGTATGGCGGTTATGCAAAATTTTTATCCTGATGCCAAGCTCGTTGTTCATCAGCAAGTAAATAAAAATTTTAGCCTTTACCAAACAGCATATACCGACAAACTAGACACCTATGAAAAGAGCATTGAGCTGAGCTACCAACGATTAGCGAATGTACCCAAAGAAGAGCAACCTAAATGGCGTGATAAGTTGAAGCTTGCAAAAAAGCGACTTTTTCGCTGGCAGGAGTATCAGCTTAGCAAACCCGAAATAGTAATTAATAGTCGTAAAATTATCGACCTTGGTGGTTTTGAGGTAACGCTTGAGCCGCAGCAAGCCCATACTAACGGTGATTTAACTATTACTACTAATAATGGCAGTGTGCTGATTGGTGGCGATATCGTTGACTGGCTTCCTTACCCTGGACACGGTGAACTTAAAAGTTGGCAAACGTTGCTTAAGCAATATATTAACGACGAAAAGCTCACTATTATTATACCTGGCCACGGCGGCACATTAACAAAAGAGCAGCTGAAACAGCCACTATCATTTTTAACAGCCATAACAGAGCACGTTAAAAACAATAAAGATCAAAGTATTGAGCAGTTAATGCTATCGTTTCCTGAATCAGTTATTGAGCCTTATAAACAAGAAGCGCTTAATACAAAATCGAGCAACTTCTTTTTACAAGCTGGCCTAAATCGCGCAAAAAGCGCAGAATAACTCAACACAACGGATTGTGTTAAAATAATAAAAGGAATTTACAAAAGTGATCACTATGCGCAGTTTGGTTTTATGTTGTTTGGGTGTTTTGTTATTTGGTTGTCAATCAACGGAGCAAGAACCACAAGAAGCTCCACAAATATTTACTCATTTTGAGCCTGACTATACTTATGATACTGACGAGGAAATAGCTCAAACGCCTCAAGTTAATGAGATAGTTACGCCACTTCAATTCAAAAAAACAATCGTAAAAAAGCGCCCACCTAAAACCACCGATCTGTGGGTGCATATAGCCAATAATCTACACTTTACGATTTATCAAAATCGCGCCTTAAAAAAGCGTATCAGCTGGTATGCAAAGCAACCTAACTACTTACAAACGGTGAGCAAACGCGCAGCGCCTTATCTGTATCACATCGTAAAAAAAATTGAGCAAAAGCAATTACCTATGGAGCTCGCTTTACTACCATTTGTAGAAAGCGATTTTAGACCAACAATAGCCTCATCACAGCAAGCTGTTGGTGTTTGGCAATTAGTTGGCGCAACGGCGCATCACTTTGGTGTTAAATCAGATCAATGGTATGACGGGCGCCAAGACGTACTTGCTTCAACCGATGCTGCACTTGATTACTTAAGTTACTTACATAAACGCTTTGATGGTAATTGGCTACATGCTTTGGCCGCTTATAATAGTGGTGAGGGCCGTGTTAAACGCGCAATCGAAAAAAACAAAAAACGCGGTAAAAGTACCGATTACTGGTCGCTCAGTCTGCCAAAAGAAACCGCTGACTATGTACCCAAGTTACTCGCTTTAAGCTATTTAGTTAAACACCCACAAAAGGGCATTAAACGTCCAAAGCTTGCATATAAACCATTTACAACACAGATGAATATAGGCCAGCAGTTCGATTTTTCAGTCATAGCTAAGCTCTCTGGTATAGGTTCAAAGCAGTTACATGCTATTAATCAGGGGTATTTAAAAAATCAAAGCTCACCTAATGGGCCGCATACTTTACTGCTACCTATAGGACAAGAAGCATTATTAAAAAGTCAGTTTTTTAAATCAAATTTTGCTGGAGAGTACATCGTTAAACAAAACGATACGCTTTACAGTATCGCCAGGCGTTTTAGTATGTCTGTAAAAGCTTTAAAACAACTTAATAATAAAAATAATAATTTAATAGGTGTTGGAGAAAAGTTATTAGTTGGACAACCTAAAACCCTGCCAAGCACATTAACTGTTGATTACAAAATCAGCCCTTATTTAGAACACCAAGAGATTGCGATCCCCACCATTGAAATAGATTACGAAGTTAAGTCAGGCGATAGCCTTTGGAGTATAAGTCAGCTTTATGATGTACCTCATAGCGACTTGGCAAAATGGAACAAACTCTCTGCATCAAGTATTTTAAAGCCTGGCACTCAATTAGTACTGTTTATACCACAGGCTGAAAAGCAAAAAGCAGCACCAATAAAAAAAGATTTACTGCTAGATTTACAAAAAACACTAAATCAGCCACGTTAAGTTTATAAACACGTATATTTCGCGTAAAATTGCGCCCTAACATAGTTATTATTTGAAGAGACAAGCATGCAAATTAGCAAAAATTCAGCAGTTGAATTTCATTACACCCTTAGCGAAGCGGGCGAGCAAATTGAAAGTAGCACAAACGAAGCGCCACTTACTTACATTCATGGCAGCGAAGGCATGCTTCCTGGTTTAGAAAAAGCACTTGAAGGTAAAGAAGCTGGCGAAAAATTTAGTGTAACTCTAGAGCCAAGTGAATCGTACGGCGAGCGTGTTGATGACTTAATTCAACGTATTCCGCTTAAGCACCTACAAGGCGACGTTAAAGTATGGAAACCAGGTATGACAGCAATGGTTAGCTCTAACCAAGGTCGTCATCAGGTTACTATAGTTAAGGTTGGTCGTTTTAACGCAGATTGTGATTTAAACCACCCATTTGCGGGCAAAACACTAACGTTTGACGTTGAAGTTGTATCTGTACGTGAAGCGACGAGTGAAGAAGTTTCTCACGGACATGTGCACGCTGAAGGCGGCTGCGGTCACTCTCACTAGTTAGCAATAAAGGAAGTAAGTATGTCTAAAGTTGCAATAGTTACAGGTGGTACAAAAGGAATTGGTCTAGCCGTTGTAAAGCGTTTTCTAAGTAATGGCTATAAAGTACATAACCTTGATATAGAGCCAAGCGAAACTGGTATATTTCATCAGTGTGATGTAAGTGATGTATCGGCGGTACAAAGCTGCATCAACGCTATCTGTGAACAAAGCAAACGTATTGATGTACTTGTTTCTAATGCTGGAAAACACTTAAGCGCAAATATAGAAAGCACCGACGAGCAAACTCTCGATGCACTTTTTGCGCTTAATGTTAAAGGCGCCTATGCCGCAGTACAAAGCGTATTGCCAAGCATGAAAGCGCAAAATAGCGGCGCTATTATATTAGTCGCATCCGATCAAGCAATTATAGGTAAGCAAAACTCTTTTGCGTATAACCTAACAAAACATGCCCTTGCCTCAATGGCCAAAACAACGGCGCTTGATTACGCGAGCTTTAATATTAGAGTAAATGCGGTATGCCCTGGCACAATAGAAACCCCGCTATTTCATAACGCGATAGATGCGTACTGCGCAAAAAGTGGCGCAAACAAAGCAGAAATAGTTGCCGAGGAAGCAAGTCTTCAACCGCTTAACCGATTAGGTCAAGCCGATGAGGTTGCTGCTCTTGTGAGCTTTTTAGCAAGTGACGATGCCAGTTTTATTACAGGCAGCCTACAAAGTATTGATGGTGGTTACACTGCCCAATGAGCATGCAAATTATTGACCCTCATGTGCATTTTTTTAATCTTGCCGAGGGGCAATATACTTGGCTACAAGGCGAAAACCCACCAGCATGGCCTAACCTAGAAAGAATTAAACAACCAATAAGTGCAGAGGAACTTGTTAAAAGTACTGATTTTGAACTTGCGGGTATTGTGCACATTGAGGCTGGGTTTGATAATCAATCACCTATAAACGAGTTAAACTGGCTAAGCTCGCATTTAAAAAACCTTTCATTTAAGGCTATTAGTTACAACCAAATTGATGCGCCCGCAGAGCAATTTAATCACGCGCTAAATGCACTGGCTCATTCAAGCCTTTGTGGTATAAGAGATATAACCGAAGAAGATAATGCAGTGAGACTAAAAAGCCCTCATTGTATTAATAACCTTAATTTATTGGCTACAAATAAACTGCATTTTGAAGCTCAATTTGATATTGAAAATAGCGAAATAACCAAACAAATAGCTTACTACGCTAAGCAGCTACCGCAGCTTCAAATTATAATTAATCATGCAGGACTGCCAAGTAATTTAAATGACTGGCAACAAGGTGCTGAGTTACTTGCTCAGCACGACAACATAGCAATTAAATTCTCTGGTTTTGAATTACTACAACTTACCAGTGAGCAACAAGCAGCGTGTTTTAATATCCTTTTTAATCACTTTGGCCAGCAGCGTATTATGTTTGCAAGCAACTTTCCTGTGTGCCAAATAAATACAAGCTACAACACTCTATGGCACTCCCATAAGGCGTTATGCTCAAACGATAAGACATGGCATGACCTTAGCTATGCAAACGCTAAGCACTACTACCAAGTTTAAGTAAAACTAGTTATATTAAACTCTCTTTTTATAATAATACGGCCAATTTATGAAAATGTCCTTTTTACTAATCGTTGTATTTTCTGCGTTTTTTCTCAATGGCTGCATATCTCAAAATCCAGACCCTACACCTAAGCTGCAACATGCTCTACTGTCAAAGCCAAATAAAACAGCCGTTAGCAAAGCAATTAAAACACTTGTACATATACAAGAAACTCAATTAGCTGAGAATGTATTTACTACCAGCAGCACAGTAACCCTTAGCAATGTGGATGGTAATAATATTATCGACACGCAAAGTCGCAATACACCCGATCAGTTTGAATTGATGATTAAAGGCAAGCAATGCTATATACGCCACCTTGATAGTAAAGCCACTATTGAGCTTAAAGACGTAGAATGTAGAATTAACGAGTTATAACAAGCTAAAACTTTACCAAACAACTAAAAGCCGGTAAGTGACTAATCACTTACCGGCTTTTTAATGCATGACCTAAAGTTAGGTTAAAAGACTATTATTTTATTTCTACGCGTTGAGAACGCATAACAATCTCATCATTTAATTCAATACCCAACCCTGGCTCTTCTGACACTTCAAAGAAACCATTTTTAGGTTGTGGGTCTTGTAAACATAACTCGCGGTTCCACTTTTTAATCGCATAAGTGTGGTGCTCATGAATCAAAAAGTTAGGGATAGCCGTTTCTAAGTGCAGTGATGCTGCTGTTGCAACAGGCCCGCCACATACGTGAGCTTGAATACGCACATCAAAGATATCTGCGTAATCACATACTTTTTTAGTTTCGGTAAAGCCACCACATAAACCAATATCAGGTTGCAGAACATCAATACTTTGATCTTCTAAGTACGGGCGCACACCCCAGCGATTATACAAACGTTCACCACCAGCAATTGGCACATTAACTTTATCTGCTACTTTTGCATGCAATGAATGGTTTAAATAGTTAACTGGCTCTTCAAAGTACATACAGTCAAATTCTTCTGCAATTTCACCCAACTGAATGGCTGTTGTCACGCCAGGTAAACTGTGGCATTCAAAAATAATATCCACTTCGTCGCCTACTGCTTCGCGAATGGCTTGCATACGTGCACGGTATAGCTTCATTTCAGTGCGTGAGATTATTTTTGTACGGTCGTAATAAGTGTTACCGTCTTTATCGTACTGAATTGGATCTACTTTTACTGCATCGTAGCCTTCGGCCATCGCCTTTAAAGCCGCTTCTGCATATTCTTGCGGTTGTACTAGCGCTTTAAATTCGCTATCCCAGTCAAACTGTAATTGCGATGCGTAAGTGCGTAGTTTGTCGTTAACTTTACCGCCTAATAACTGGTATACAGGTAAACCAAGCGCTTTACCTTTTATATCCCAAAGTGCGGTATCAATTGCGCTCATTGCAGCATATACAACAGGTCCGCCGCCTAAACCCCAAAAACTTTCACGTAACATACGTGACCATAGTTTTTCTGTTTGAAATGGGTCGTGGCCGATTAAAAAGGCGTCGGCCATTTCTTTAATCATAGCCGCTGCAGCACTGTGACCTAAATCGTATGCAAGGCCGGCTTCGCCAACACCACTAATACCTTCGTCAGTATGAATTCGTACAAACACAGGTGTCCAAGAAGGTCTATCAGGACAGTGAATATCAAATACTTCAACGCGATTTACTTTCATTAAAATTCCTTATTAACCGCTATGGGTTATTTTGCAAAACTAGGGTCAAGTCGATACGCTTTTCGTAACATTGCTGGCCACGCAAGTTGCCCGCCGGTGCTGCCACTGTGTACTACGTTTGCTTGATTATAAATATTGTCGATTATAGGTTGCGGTACTTCAATCACCTCTTGCGAGCTTGATTGTAGCGCTAGTTGAATTTCACACGCTCGCTGTAAATCATAAAAGCGCATAAACGCATCGCCTACCGTTGGGCCTACTGTTAAGCCACCGTGATTTACCAATAACATATGGTTAGTGCTGCCCAAATCATCTTGCAGCACTTTTCGCTCGTCGTCGTTTACTGCAAGCCCTTCGTAGCCATGATAAGAAAGCGATGGCAGTGAAAACATTGAATATTGGCTAAGCGGTAATAAACCATTTTTTTGTGTAGCGACTGCGATTGTTTCTTTAGTATGAAGGTGAATAACACAATGAGCGTCTTCGCGTACCTCGTGAATCGCACTGTGAATAGTAAAACCAGCTGGATTAATACTAAATGGCGTATCGTCAATAATGTTACCGTCTAAGTCGACCTTTACTAAATTAGAGGCAGTTACTTCATCAAAGGTTAAACCAAACGCATTCACTAAGTAGTGGTCGGTGCCAGGCAAACGTGCTGATAAATGCGTATAGATTAAATCCCCCCAACGAAAGTGCTCTACCAGTCTATAACACGCGGCTAAATCAACACGAAGTTGCCACTCTTGTGCTGATACTTTATTTTTTAAATCGAGTTGGGGTAAATCAAACATAATAAGCCTTTTAAAAACGTACATTATTAACCTGTACGAACAGATGTTTAGAAGTCTAAAGCAGTCTCTATTTTATAGCAAACACCAAACAAAACAGCCACACTATTGTGTGGCTGTTTATAAAACTAAAATACCAATTGCATTAAAATGGTATAGCTGCGTAAATTATTTTACGTTAGCTAGGTAATCTGCAATTGCTTCAAACTCTTCATCAGTTACCGTTGCAACCATTGCTTTCATAGCCATGGTCATACCGTTATTACGTGCACCTGATTTGATGTCTTTCATTTGCGCTACTAAGTAGTCTTTGTTTTGACCGTTTAGTTTAGGGTACATACCCATAATTGGTGCTTTACCTTCAGCGCCATGACAAGTTTGACAATTCTTAGCGGTATAAAGTGCAGCGCCATCGGCAGCTGCTGCATTAAACGAGAAGCTTGCGGCTAAAGTAATACCCGCGCCTAATAGTAGTGTTTTCATCTTGCTCATTGTATTTACTCTTCTTTTTTGACGGTTAGAAAAACTGTTCTATTGATTGTAGTAAACAATCAAATAAAAAGCATACGTACGAAACGACGCTAGACGATCAACTTAACCAAAAACCGCTAACTCGTTTCTGTCTCACTTTTATATACTTTAGCAAATAAAAATGAGCTTACCCTTAATAACTATTACCACACTATATCATCTGGTACTTCAAAGTCTGCGTATGGGTCATCTTCATCTTTTGGTTTGTTTTCTGGCTCTACATGAAAAACAATATACTTTTCGTCAACTTCAGCCACTTTGCGTGCTGGTTCGTCGTCTAATACGTAAAATTGCCCTTCGAGTACACAAATAGCTAAACGACCGCCCGATAACGCTTTTTGCGTTTTCTCGTTAACGTCGATATTTTTTACTTTATTTTGATAAGTAAAATTAAATGTGCGCTCACCACGAATAGCGTCTTGATTGTGGTGTTCTAAAATTTGTTTAACACGCGCTTCTTGTTCGCGCTGCTTTAAGCTCACTTGGCGTGTTTGGTTAAGCTCTTCAGCTTTTTTTTGCTGCTCTAGCTTGGTTTGTTGAATATGCTTTTGCAGATCACTTGGGTTGCTAGTAGCCCCTTTCTTTTGCTTTTTTTGTTGCTTACGCTTTTCTGATTTAGCAACTTTAGCATTATGCGATGTTGTTAATCCTGCTTGAAGCAATTGGTCTTGTAATGAACCCATGACTTTGTTCCACTAAAAACTAATATTATCGCTATTTTAATCACCAACGAGTTCAAATAACAGCGCTATCGACATTAATCTAGCAAACTAGTTAAAACAAACCATGATATAGCGCAATGACTATGGTTTTAATTATGAATTAAAAGCAATTTTTAATACAATACCAGACAACCAATCAGCAAATGCACAAGCCATATAATGCGTTTACCTCATCTACTCGTTTGCTCGGTATTTATATTTTTTGTGCTTTATGCACCGCAACCCCTACTTAGCCTTTTTGCGAGCGAATTTAATGTAGCACCTGCGGTAGCTGGCAGCTTAATGACTGCAACTATGCTGCCCTTAGCCATTGCCCCGCTCGTTTATGGTTTATTTTTAGCAAAAATAAATCCACTACTTATATTACGTATTGCAATGGTGCTTTTAGGCCTTAGCTGCTTACTTTTTATTTATGTACCTAGCTTTGAGCTTTTATTATTAGTCAGATTTTTACAAGGTTTAACGCTCCCCGCAGCTTTAACAGCAATGACTAGCTATATAGGCATGAGTTATAGCGCTGATACACTTCAAAAAAATATGACCCTATATATTGGTAGCAGTATAGTTGGTGGTTACTTTGGACGTGTGCTTGCCGCTTTGTTTAGCGACTTATGGAATTGGCAGGGCTTTTATTACGTAATTGCTTTTATGCTTATTTGCTTAGCTTTGACAGTTAAGCATTCTCGCTTTACAAACCCAGCTAAACAGTCGCAGCTCTCCCCACTCGATTACATTAAACAACTTAAAGAAGGCGCTGTACTTAAAGTTTACGGCGCCGTTTTTTGTATGTTCTTTTGTTTCGCTGCACTGCTTAATTACTTACCGTTTATATTACAAAACACGTTTTTAATTACCAATACTCGTGACATAGGTTTAGTTTACAGTGGTTATTTAATTGGTGCCCTCGCCTCTATTGCTGCACCTTGGTTACTTAAAAAAGTCCCTTCGCCTTGGCATTTATTAACTGCGGTATTTAGTTTTTATAGTGTGAGTATTATTTTATTAATGAGCCATCAGCTTAGCTTATTTTTAATCGCATTTACTTTGTTTTGTGGTGCTATGTTTGTGATTCATTCAACTGCCGCACCGCTCGTTAATAAAATCAGTAAAGCCCCACCAAGTGTAACCAATGGCGGATATGTATCGTTTTATTACAGTGGTGGCTCATTGGGGTCGTTATTACCCGGTGTGGTATACCAACATCATGGGCAAACAGCGTTTATGTTTACGCTGCTTGCGGTTTGCTTATGTGGTTTATCGTTAATTATGTGGGCTTATTTTGAGGGTAAAAATACAACGCGCGGTTGATGCTTTGTGTAATTAAAAAATGTTTCTAAATCAGCTTTACTAAGCAACCATGTTTGGGTGTTTTCAAACGGATGACAATGAAACAAATCACCGTGCCAAATATCTTGGTCAACCCATAAGCTCACTTCGTTTTGCTTATCATTTAAAAGAGCCAACATAGATACACACCCAGGAGCCACTTTTAAATACGTTGCTAAGCGCTCACTCGATGCAAACCCTAAACGCGAAAGCCCTTGTTGCTTTGATAGTGCCTTTAAGTCGAGTTGCTTATTGTGCGCTGTAATAACTAAAAAGTGTCGCCTGCCTTCGTTATCGCGTAAAAATAGGTTTTTAAGACGAGTACCTGGGCGCTCAATCATAAACTCATCAGCCGCTAAGCTAGTATGCAGCGGCGGATGCTCTATTACATCATAGTTAATATCTAGGTGCGCCAAAATCTCTGCTAACTTAGTTTTATCCGCCAACATATTACAAACAACGCCCTCTTAGTTGTACACTCAAATCTCGCCATAAAACATCATTAACTTCATGCTTATTGTCGCAATACTTACGATCTTTTAGTTCTTGATTTAATAATTCAACTGCTTGGTCTTCTAGCTGTAACTTCAGAATGCTCGATTCTTCAAAATGCTCTTTCTCTATATACTGCTTAACCTCACCACGACTTGGTCTCTTATTAGGACCACGGTCAAGGTTAAAGTTTTCACGATGCTTAGCTTTTACCGAAACAACATAAGCAAAAAGCTTATTGCCTTGCTCATCTTGCTTTTCGTGAAACTGTTTATTATTTATTTTAAAAGGCGGCTCATCATTTGAGGCACAGCCAGCGAGTAAAACCATAAGCGCTAGAACATATTTTTTCATTGTTTTTTATCGTTTTAGTTTTGAATTAAGCCGAGTCTAACAAAAATTGACGTAAACAGTGAAAATTTACGAAAAAATACTTGACCAAATTTATAAAAAAACTTAAAGTTCGTCCCGCTTGGAACTCAGCAGTCAAGCAGTTACATTATATGTAACTTAGGAATGTGGGGCTATAGCTCAGCTGGGAGAGCGCCTGCCTTGCACGCAGGAGGTCAGCAGTTCGATCCTGCTTAGCTCCACCACTTTCCTACTCCTTTTCAAATTCGTTCTACTCTTCTATTTTTCCACTGTTTTTATTATTTTTTGACACCCTAACATTCTAATTTTTCATTCTATATAATTTTAAATTTATCCATTCAACTTGTGTCTTTACAAGTTCTTAGCTATACATAATATCACACATTAGTACTTTAGGCTTAACATGGACAACCCTAAGCGTTCAACGCTAAAAAAGCTAGCTGCAATAGGTTTAACAGCAGGTGCAATAACACATGCGCCTTATGTTTTTGCCAGAAAAAAAGTCACATTAAGAGTGCTTGGTACGCATGTAACACTCCAAGAGGCTATCCGCAAGCAAGCGATGAGTGACTTGGGTATTAATATAGAATTTACTCCCGCAGGCAGCGCTGCTGTTTTGCAAAAGGCATCAATGGACCCTAGCTCCTTTGATTTATACGAACAGTGGTCAAACAGCATTAATGTGCTTTGGGATGCAGGTTCCATTCAGCCAATAGAAAAAAAACGACTCACCTACTTTAACGAAATAAATCCACTTACTAAAACGGGAAAACTAACCGAAACTGCAAGTATTGGTGCAGGTGATGCCCCCTATAAATTATTAAATGTTCAACCCGATGGCACGTTAAGCGCACAAGAAAGCGATCATATTAGCTTTTTACCTTATGTGCATAATGTTGACTCTTTTGGTTACAACACCGACTTTATTAAGCCCGGTATAGCATACGAAACAGAAAGCTGGAGTTGGCTGCTTGATGACGAGAACAGAGGTAAAGTAGCTATTGTAAATGCGCCTACCATTGGATTATTTGACCTAGCCCTAGCAGCACAAAGTAAAGGGCTTATAAAATTTAACAATATAGGTGCAATGACCCGCCCAGAACTTGATAGATTGTTTAGTATATTACTCGACTTTAAACGCCAAGGTCACTTTAGTGGCTATTGGAACTCGGTTCCTGAGTCGATTGAATTTATGAAAAGTAAACGAGCCCATATAGAAAGTATGTTTTCGCCTGCAGTTTCTGCATTAAACAGCCAAAATATTAATGTTCAATTTGCCGCGCCAAAAGAAGGCTACCGAGGCTGGCATGGTGTTATGTGTTTATCGTCACAAATACAAAGTAGCGCAAAAGATGCAGCTTACGATTATATGAATTGGTGGCTTTCAGGCTGGCCTGGTGCATTTATTGCTCGCCAAGGTTATTACATTAGTAACCCGCAGCGCTCTAAACTACTCCTATCTCAGTCTGAATGGGATTACTGGTACGGTGGAAAAGCAACAAACATAGATTTATTAAATACCAATGGCGACGTAGCTGTAAAAGCAGGTGGGCAACGTAATGGCGGTAGTTACCATAAACGCTTTAGTAATGTAGCTGTGTGGAATACAGTTATGCCAACCTATGACTACAGCCTGCAAAAATGGTATGAGTTGATTAGCCGATAATGATAATAAACTCAATTAAATCAAAAATAATATTAGCTCTGTGTTCGCTGATTGGATTACTTCTTTTACAGAGCTATTTGTTTAACTATTCGCAAACGTCTTTACTTAACTTGCAAAAATCGCAACATAACGCGCTTATTCAAAGTGAAGCTGTAACTAACTTAGAAAAAGATATTATTTCCCTGCAAGGGCATGCAGTTTCATTTATTGACAATGCAAATGAAAATACGATTACCAAATTTAATTTTTACTTAAATAAGGCAAATCTAAATCTCGAGCAGCTAAAAACAAACACTCAAAACCAGACCCCTGAGTATCAAAACTCACTAATACGCCTTGGCGAGTATTTAAATAATTACCAAGATACATTTGGCCAAGTTGTCGTAAACAGACAAAAACGCGAACGCCTTTACACTACTCAGTTCAAACAGCCTATTGATGATCTGCAGGTAACAATTAGTGATTTAGAAGGGTCTTCAAACAATGATAATAAAGTTATTTTTAACGATGTTTTACTCACAATAAGTAATTTAAAACACGCAATTATAAGCTATCTCTATAAACCTAATTTTGATGAAGCACAAAATGTAAAACAAAACTTAAATCACTTACATAAAAAACTAACGAGCACCTCTGTAATAAATGAATTCCTCTCCAATAAAACAACAAGCTTAAAACAAGCTTATAACCAACTTGTATTACTCACCCGTAGCTACACTTTTTCTGTAAATGTAGTGCTTACAGGCATAGAAAACGAATTGCTGTATTTAACTAATGAAATTAAAAACATAGAAAAAAATAAACTTATCAAAACAGAAGAGCTACTAAGTAGCCACTTAACAAAAAATACAGAACAGGCAAATATATTTGCCGTTTTAATTATGTTAATCATTTTATTTTTAAGCTATTTTATTTTTAGATCGGTTATAAAACCAATTACTCAGCTCACTTTATTACTTAAAGATATGAATAGCGAAAAGCCAGTAACTATTTCAAATAACAGCCAAAATCAAACTGAAATAGCATCGGTAATAAAAGCAGCTAATGCTTTATATTTAAAAAATAAGCAAACCAAAGAGCTACTCAATGAAACCCGCGTATTAAATTCCCAAATGGAAGCAATGAATGCCGACCTGACGAGCGCTATGGAGCAAACCGATAAAGCCAATAAAACAAAAATAGATTTTGTAGCCAATATGAGTCATGAACTTCGCACCCCAATGAATGGCATATTAGGTATGTTGCAACTTTTACAAAGCAGCGAGCTTCCCTCAAGGCAAAAACACTACGCAGATAAAGCTTTTTCAAGTGCTCAAAATTTATTGCAGATCTTAAATAATATTCTAGATTTTTCTAAGCTAGAATCGGAAAAAGTCCAGTTAGAGCAAATCCCTTTTACTTTACATACTATTGTTTCTAACGTTCAAAATTTATTCTCAACAAATGCCAAGCAAAAAGGTTTGTTATTAAACTTTACTTTACACGTTGATGCAGGGCTTGAACTTATTGGCGACCCAATGCACTTAAGCCAAATAATAAATAACTGTGTAGGTAACGCAATTAAGTTTACTGAGCATGGTGAAATATCATTAATTATAGAAGCGACATCTCAACACGAAAAAACAATAAACCTTCGCTTTAGTATAAAAGACACGGGTATTGGGATGACGCAAGAGCAATCAAAAATTATATTCCAGTCTTTCTCGCAAGGTGACTCAAGCACAACAAGAAAGTATGGTGGGACCGGTTTAGGACTCACTATAAGCAAACAATTAACTAAATTGCTGGGCGGAGATATACAAGTAAGGAGCACGATTAATCAAGGTAGCGAGTTTTTCTTTACTTTACCCTTTACTTTATCTGAGCAACAAAAGCTTAAAAAACACGCCTTATTAATTAGCCCCGATAATGAGCAAATTAAAAAATTAATGGACTTACTAAGTGATATAAATATAACGACAGAAACAACACAAGAACCATTAAGAGCCATTGCAAAAATGTCTCAGCCTAGTAGCCCATTTAGTATTGTAATAATGTCGATAGAAAAAAAAGAGCTCAACGATAACTTTATTTTACAACAACTGTACGCTCAAAATAAAAACGTTAATGAAAAATTGACACTGATTTTATTAATTACCGATGAAGAGTCTCCTGAGCCAATTGCAAAAAATGAAAATATAGACATTATAATTATCGGTAATAAAAATAGTGAAGTTGAAGTTTTAAGAAAGCTTTCACCAAATAATTTCAAAGAAAAGCAATTAAAGCCTCACCCTAAATTCTCGGGTTTTAATGCATTAGTTGTTGATGATAATAGAATTAACCAAGAAATAGCCTCCGCCCTTTTAGCAAGATTAGATATGACCGTGATCATTGCTGATAATGGACATGATGCATTAGATAAAGTCGAGATAAATGACATCGATATTATTTTTATGGATGTTCAAATGCCAGTTATGGATGGGCTTGAAGCAACAAGCATATTAAGAGAACGAGGCTACAAAACTCCCATAATTGCCATTACGGCAGCCGCAGATCCTAATGATAAAAAAGCAGCGTTTAGAGCGGGTATGGATGACTTTTTAGTAAAACCGATTATTTTTGATGCGCTTTACGAAAGTATTGAAAAGCATCTGCAAAGTAGCGAATCTCTGAGCACTATAAACCTGCCTTTAGCAAAAGAAAACCTAGAAAACAATGACGAATTGTTAGCTAAATTATTTACTCAGTTTGTCAACGATTACAATGACTTTTCGATTAAAGCTGATATATTAATCAAAAATGGAGAGTTAGAAAGCTTAATTCGACTAGTACATACACTCAAAGGCTTGGCCGGCACATTAGGCTTTGAGCTACTGCAACAAAGCGCGCAAAGTGTTGAGGAAAGCTTAATAGATAAGAAAAGTATTAATTTATCTCATTTTAATGAGCAATTAATACTTACACTTTTTGCTGTAAAACAATTTTTGATAGCTGATAGCTTTAAAAAAGAACATATACAGCAACATGAACTAGAAAACGAAGACTCGGTTATTGATAATATATACTCATTAGCATTAACGGCTCGCCCCGTACCTAGCAGTTTGGTTAGACAGCTAGAAATGAATCAATATGATAGAGGCCACTCTCTATTTAAGCTCAAAGAAGCAATTGATCACTTTAACTACGCGTTAGTAATTGAGCTTATTGATAAGTATAGAAACGATAATAAAAATTAGGCATAACCACTAACCTGAACTAGATTTAATATTGTAAAGAACGCAGAGAAGGACAGATAGTGCATTCAAATTACCTCGCAAACAATAATGGATTAACCACAGAACAAAAGCATAAACCTTTAATTCTTATTGTTGATGACGAACCTAGTAATTTACACGTATTAGTAGAAGGACTTTTAACTGACTACGATGTACGTATTTCTACTAGTGGTGAGCAGGCTTTGATCTTTATTGAGTCAACTCGGCCTGACTTGATTTTATTAGACATAATGATGCCAGGCATGGACGGCTACGAAGTATGTAATATACTCAAAGCGAAACAAAATACCAAAGGGATCCCTGTCATATTTGTAACAGCGCTTACAGAAGAAGAGTCTGAAGAAAAAGGCTTTGCAATGGGCGCAATTGATTACATACATAAGCCTTATAAACTAGCTCTAGTTAGAGCGCGTATTCGTACACACATTACAGCGCAAGGCATGCTAGACAGGTTAATAGAAAAAAACTTTGATCTGCACGACAAGCTACTCGAAATAGAGTCTCTTGCGAAAGAGCTTAGCCAGCGAGAAGAAGAATTAAGAGAACTGTCATCAAAACAAAAATTATTTTATCAAGCCCTAACGGGAACTGCCGATGGTGTTGTTATTACCGATAGTAACGGCAAAATTATTGCGGTAAACCCTTCATTTTGTCGTATAACCGGTTACTGTGAATCAGACTCACTACAAATGCAGTTGCACGATATTAAACAAAATAACCATCCTAGCATTAGCTTTGACCAAGTATGGGAACATGCAAATCAAGCAGGCTATTGGAGTGGAGAACTTGTAACCAGACGAAAAAATGGCGAACTTTATCCAGAGCTACTAACTCTCAGTTTGGTTAAAGGCGATCAAGATACTAACGTTCACTATATTGGTGTATTCAGTGATATTTCGAGCGTTAAAGTAACCCAAGAAAGAATTCATTACCTTACATGGCATGATGAACTTACAGGTTTACCCAACCGAAATGGGTTTTTAAAGCAGTTAGAGCAACAACTTCAAGTTTGTAGTACCGAAAATAGTTATGCCTATATTTATATTATTGATATAGACAGCTTCCACTCAATCAATGATGGATTAGGCTTACTCGCTGGCGATAATATTTTAAAAGAATTAACTAAACGAATTCATTCTAAGGTGAGTAAAAAAGATGTTATTGCTCGCTTAGGCAGTGATGAGTTTGCAGTACTGTGTACAGTTGAAAAAGGTGTGGGCAGAGCTAGAGCTCAAGCAATGGCTGAAAATAAAGCCCAAGAGCTACTTGCAAGTGTAAACCATCCATTTGTCGTTGCTGAGCAAGACGTTAGCTTAACAGTAAGTATTGGCACCTATATTTTTCCACGAGAAGATCAATGGGAAAGTGCTATTGAGACTATTCGTAACTGTGAAGCGGCCTGTTACAAAGCAAAAGAGAAAGGCGGCAATAGAGTTACCTTTTTTGATACTTCATTTGGCGAGCAAGCAAAACGCCGTTTTGAAATAGAACAAGATTTACGTAAAGCTATTTCTAATAATGAACTATCGCTATATTTACAATCCCAATTTGATCGAAACCAAACCCTTAAAGGCGCTGAAGTTTTATTAAGATGGGAGCATCCTCAAAAAGGCTTTATTAGCCCTGGTGAGTTTATATCTATAGCTGAAGAGTCAGATATAATTTACGATTTAGATTGCTGGGTAACTTCAAATGCACTTGAAATACTAACGCAACTTGGTAAAACTCACCCTGAGTTAAACTTATCAATTAATATAAGTGGCAGGCACTTTCATGAAGCGCGTTTTTTAAACTTTATTAGCCAACAGATAAAGCAACATAACATTAATCCTCAACAACTCACTATTGAGATAATTGAAGGTACGTTACTTAATCATATGGAAGCGGCTATTGAAGCTGTTCACTTTCTCAAGAAGTTAGGTATTAGAGTATCAATTGACGACTTTGGTACTGGATACTCGAGCTTAACCTACCTTAAACAATTACCAATACAAGAACTTAAAATTGATCGTTCTTTTGTTTTAGAGGCGCCTACCGATAACAACGACAAACTAATTATTGATATGATTGTAAGCTTAGGTCGTTTATTTGAACTCGAGATAGTTGCTGAAGGCGTTGAGAACCAGTCCCACTTTGATTTACTACAGGAGTATCCTGAGGTTATTCTGCAAGGCTATTATTTACACAGACCTGAACCTGCAAGTGATTGGTTTAAAAAGTTAAAGTAACTGTAGCGTGATTTATAAACTAAAAGCCGAGCATGAATATGCTCGGCTTTTTATGGACTTAATTTTTGCGGTTACTCGCGAACTTGGCCAACTCCATTAACTAAATACTTTTCGGTCGTTAGTGACTCGAGGCCCATAGGACCGTATGCATGTAGCTTGGAAGTAGCTATTCCAATCTCTGCACCTAAGCCCAATTGTGAGCCATCAGAAAAACGAGACGATGCGTTAACCATTACTACAGAAGCATCAACACTACGTTGGAATAACTCTGCAGCAGCTTCATTTTTAGTACAAATTACTTCTGTATGGTTTGATCCAAACTGTGCAATGTGTTCAACCGCTGCCGTAAAGTTTGGTACAACGCGAATAGCGATTTCTAGGTCTAGATATTCTTCACCAAATTCGTTATCGGCTAACACAGTTGCATTATCAAAATATTTAGCTGCAAAGCTGTCAGCATTTATTTTTACACCTTCTTGGCGTAATACAACTGCACACAGATTTAAAAACTCATCTGCCACATCTTGATGCACAACTAAACCTTCTAGTGCATTACAAACACCGGTACGCTGCGTTTTACCGTTAAGCAGTAAGTTAAGCGCAATTTCTAGGTCTGCATCTTTATCTACATATAGATGACAAACGCCTTTGTAATGCTGAATCACTGGGATCGTGCTGTTTTCAGTAACAAAGTTAATTAAACCCTCGCCGCCACGTGGAATGATTAAATCAATGCTTTCACGTTGCTGCATTAGTTCCATTAGTAGCGCACGGTCTGGATCTGGAATCACTGAAATAAGTGATACCGGTAAGTTGTGCTTCTCAAGTACGCTGTGCATTACACTTGCGATAGCTTGTGAACTTTTAAGTGCTTCTTTGCCGCCACGTAAAATTACGCCATTACCTGATTTAAAGCATAATGCACCAGCGTCTGCTGTCACATTCGGGCGTGCTTCGTAAATCATACATACAACGCCAAGAGGTACTCGCATTTTGCGAATTTTAATACCATTTGGGCGCTCAGTAATATCACGCAGCTGACCAACAGGATCATCAAGGCTTACGATTACTTCAATACCTTCTGCCATTGCTTCAATACGCTCATCGTTTAACGTTAAGCGGTCGATCATTGAGGCTGCTAAGTTATTGTCGCGTGCTGCGCTTAAATCACTTTCATTTTCTTTTATTATAAATGCTTTGTGCTCTCTTAGTGCCGCTGCCATTTCAACTAATACTTGGTTTTTAGTCTCGGTATCGAGTAAAGCAAGTGTATGTGCAGCTTTAGCTGCCTGACGTGAAATGTCCGTAATTAAACTCATGACTTCTCCAATAATGCGATATGTTTTTCAGATATAACTGGTCCAATTGAATCCTGCATTTTTTCGCTGAATTCACTCTGTTCGTTGTCTGCAATAAAGTTTAACAAACAGCTACTATAATTTGCGGTCGCTTTAGCTAAACGCGTACCGTCTTCACTACGTACTAAAATGGTATCACCCACGGCAAATTCACCGTGAACTTCCATGATTTCGTCACCACGAATACATCCACTTTCACCTTCAAGAGATTCATCAAATGATCCATCAACAACAACTTCACCTTGCTCATTTGCTGTATGTGTCATCCAATGAATAGAGTCCTGCATCGGTTTTTCGTACGGTAAAAATACACTACCTGGGTTTTCTCCAGCTAGCAGTTTTGTAAATGTTTCTTCTTTAAAGCCATTTATAATATAAGTCGCTATACCATGTGATGTTGCTTTTTCTGCCGCTTCTATTTTAGTTTTCATACCACCAGTACCTACCGCACTTGTAGCACATCCTGCCATAGCATAAATAGATTCATCAATTGATTTTATTTCAGGCAGTAACACCGCATCATCATGTAAGTTAGGATTTTTATCATATAGCCCATCAACGTCTGAGAATATTAATAAAGCATCGGCATCGGCAGCTGCTGCGACCATTGCTGATAAGTTATCATTGTCACCTACTCGTAAATCGTCGGTGGTTACGGCATCGTTTTCATTAATGATAGGAAGTACACCATGTTCAAGTAAAGTGAACACGGTTTCACGGATGCTCTGGTAACGCTCCCGGTCACGTAAATCGCCATGCGTTAATAATAGCTGCGCAGATGGAAAGTCAAAAAAGCGGTCCCACATGGCAATCATTTCTGTTTGACCTGCTGCCGCCATTGCTTTTTTCATTACCACAGAGCGTGGTTTGTCTGATGGGAATAAATGCGCGCCAGCAGCTACAGAACCCGATGATACTAAAATCACCTCGATTCCACGGGCACGACAACGAACAATGAACTGTGCGATGGTTAATATGTAACGCGAACGGCAGCCATCTTGATCTGGTGCAATTAATGCACTACCTACTTTAAGTACGATACGTCGCCAATTTAACTTTTGCATAAATGCTCAACTTTCCATTTTATCTGCGCTCACCTTAATTAGGCGAGCTAAAACTAAGTAGCTAGGTTTAAAACATAGCTTCGAATTTGTCTTTCATTTAGGCAACACTTTTTTTACACACACGCGAAAACCATATCTAAAACAATAAGCTTAGATTTAAGGTTAAGTATAAAGTAGCAACAACCCAATAATATTGAGCAGCACTAATCAAAAAATTTAAAAGTGTTGTTTATGCATCGCTGTAAAAAGCTGTGTGTGGCTTTTTTATTAACAACATACATAGAGCCTCTAAAGTCTGATACACCAACAGATAGGGTGAAGACCAAAGGACCGAGATTTAACCGCCACGATGGGGGTTAAACATTGAAAGTAATAGTTCAACTCAAACCTTTATTTACTTAAATAATTAAATAAACTTGTTTAGCAAAACCATACCAAGAGTTCGGCAAATGAAATTATGTAGTGTTCGAATACTAGTAACACCACTAATGCATGATTATAAAGATTAAAAATGACGTTAAGATTAACAAACCACTTTTACTTCCAATAAACTTCATTAGATAACTAATTATTAGAACACGAAGTATATTACACTAAATACTCCTTAAAAATCAAGGTTAAAATTCGAGCGAAGCTAATTCCTCCTCGTTTGTGGTGTTAGATTGCTATTAAAATTCAACCAATTAAACAATTAATACCGCTTAAAATAAGGCGGCTTTACACGCGCAAAATAATTTAAGCCTACTAATCTTCTATAAGCAGCTAAAATTGATTAGTAATATTTGAATTTCCCGTGTATACCCCTGTATTAATAATTAACAAAAGTTATACTTTCTAAACAAACCGTCATAAATAAGGAATTCTTAATCTATGTCAGCAATTTACATAGCCGGTATCGCACTTTGCTCTGTGCTTGCCCAATGGGTCGCGTGGGCTTTTAGAGTGCCCGCTATTCTTTTCTTATTGCTTACTGGTCTTTTACTTGGGCCATTTAGTGGTGTTTTAGACCCTGATGCATTGTTAGGTGATTTACTGTTTCCAGTTGTATCACTAAGCGTTGCCATCATTTTATTTGAAGGATCCTTAACTCTGCATTTCAGAGAGCTAAAAGGAATCGGAAAAGTTGTAAGGAACCTTTGCTCCATCGGCATGCTTACTACCTGTATTATTATTAGTCTCAGCGCCTATTGGTTACTTGAACTTAATTGGCGTGTAGCTGCGGTATTAGGTGCAGTGCTAGTTGTAACAGGCCCTACTGTTATAGCACCGCTATTAAACTCAATGCGCCCAACACAAGACATTGACCGCATACTTCGATGGGAAGGTATTGTAATAGACCCGATCGGCGCATTATTCGCTGTATTAGTATTTGAAGCCGTAATGCTGGTAGGCCAAGGCGAAGTATTTAGCCACACTATTATTGCTTTAGTTAAAACCCTAGGTGTTGGATTAAGTATTGGTGTTGCTGCTGGTTGGTTAACAACACTATTAATGCGCCGCGAATGGCTACCATTTGAATTACATAAGTTTGGTATATTGGCATTAGTACTCATTAGTTTTTCTGTATCAAACTATTTAAGCCATGAATCGGGCCTATTAGCAGTGACTGTATTTGGTATTTGGCTTGCTAACCAAGACGATTTAGAAATAGATTCTGTACTTGAGTTCAAAGAAGACTTGTCGATGATATTAATATCAACGCTGTTTATTTTACTTGCAGCACGCTTACAGCTCTCTGATTTAATGATGCTCGACAGCGATGTATTTATATTTTTAGCTATCGTGCTTTTTGTTGCTCGTCCACTGTGTATTGCTATTTCGACCTTTGGTACTGACTTACCAATGAAGTCTCGTTTGGTACTTGCCTGGATAGCTCCACGCGGTATAGTCGCCGCAGCCGTTGGGTCGGTATTTGCGCTTAGTATGATGGAGTCTGGTGTTGCTGATGCTGAAAAAATGGTACCTCTTATATTTACAGTAATTATAATTACCGTTGTACTACAGAGCTTAACCGCCATCCCTGTTGCCAAGCTATTAGGTGTACGCCAACCGTCGCCAAATACAATATTAATTATTGGTGCAAACCATGTATCGCGTGCAATCGGCCGAGGCTTACAAGAGCAAAACATTCCGGTTCACCTGTCAGATCCTGCATGGGAAAACTGCAGAATGGCACGTATGGATGGTTTAGCTTGTTATTATGGTAACCCGCAATCAGAGCATGCTGAACGCTACTTACCTCTAACAACGATTCGTAGTGTATTAGCGTTATCGCCAAATCGTCATCATAATGCGTTAGGTGTTCAATACTTTTCTCATTTACTTAATGAAAAAAATGTATTTTCGCTACGCTCATCAACGTCGCATGCAAAAGCAAATAAAGACAGCGCAACGTTTTTATCTAGACAAATACTGTTTGGAGACGAAGGCTCGTATGCACGTTTAAGCAGTATTATAGCTAAAGGCGGTAAGGTTAGTTCAACACGTATCTCGGATGAGTTTAGCTGGGAACAATACTTAGAAATGAACCCTGAGGCTATCCCTTTATTTATTCTCAAAGGTGATAAAGACAGTGATGACGATACACCAATTAAGCTAAGACCGTTTACAATCAACATGGAAAAACCGCCGCAAGAAGGCGAACGCGTTGTTGCATTGCAGCCGCCTAAAATGTCAGTTTTAAAAGACCCGCAAACAAAGGCTAAAGAAGACAGTTAAATACTTTTACAAACTGTAAAAACTAAAAAACCCTAACTTAAAAAGTTAGGGTTTTGTTTTTAAAAGCCATTAAATAGGAAGGCGGGCACGAGCAACCACACTATCTGGCATTTTTTGCGCTAACTTAGTCAGCGCTCGCTCAATTTTTTTATGAGTCGCTTTATCTGCCACCATAGAATTAAATAGCCAACGATAGGCATCTTCAAAATCACGCGGGCTGCCATAGCCATCATTAAATAATTTAACTAAACGTAGTTGTGCTTTTAAATTGCCTTGCGACGAGGCTTCACGCAAATAGGTAATTGCCATTGCTTTATCTTGCTGAACTAAGCGACCAGTGTCGTAGTATCGTCCCAATTGCTCTAGCGCTGCCGCTAAGCCTTGCTCAGCTGCTTTTCGCATGTAATACACACCTAACTCTACATTGCGATCAACGCACACGTTATAAGCCAGCATATCGCCGTATAAAAATTGATAAGACGGCAATGCCATTTTATTGGCTCGTGCTTCTATATCTTGCACCAACTGGCAATCATCTGCCTTTACGCGCGCTAAATGCGTATTTTTATTTATTAACGCAATTAGCTCTGATTCTGTATACAGCGGCACAGCAGCAGGGCTTTCTGTAGCTAAGCTGTTGGTTGCTATAAATAAAGACAGCGGTATTAACGAAAGCCTTAGTACGCAATTACGATTAAATAAACGCATGTTCACCACTTATATAAATAAACTTATTAAATAATATACAAAGATCGTTCCAAGGTGAATTTTAGACACAAAAAAAGCTGCACGAAGCAGCTTTTTTTAATCTAATGGTAATTACGCAAACGGATTGCGAAGCACCATAGTTTCTACACGGTCAGGACCTGTAGAAATAATATCAATTGGAACACCCGTAATTTCTTCAATACGTTTGATGTAGTCAATCGCAGCTTTTGGTAAACCGTCAAGACTAGTTACACCAACAGTGTTTTCTGACCAACCTGGCATCTCTTCGTATACTGGTGTTACTTTATCGTAACCTTCAGCCGCTAATGGTGTTACGTTAGTAACTGTGCCATCTTCAAGCTTGTAACCAGTACAGATTTTAAGTGTTTCTAAGCCATCTAAAACATCAAGCTTAGTTAAACAAAAACCTGAAATACTATTGATTTGAACTGCACGGCGCATAGCCACTGCATCTAACCAACCAGTACGACGAAGTCGACCTGTTGTAGCGCCAAACTCATGGCCTTTATCACCTAGGTGCTTACCAACTGGATCTTGTTTATCAAGACCGTCGTAAAGCTCTGTAGGGAAAGGACCTGAACCAACACGTGTCGTGTACGCTTTAATAATACCTAAAACGTAATCAAGGTTTAATGGACCAAAACCTGCACCAGTCGCAACGCCACCAGCGGTAGTGTTTGAAGATGTTACATAAGGGTAAGTACCGTGATCTATATCAAGTAACGTACCTTGTGCACCTTCAAATAAAATGTTTTCGCCTGCTAAACGCGTTTGATCTAAAAGCTCAGTTACATCTACAACCATTGCTTTTAAGATATCAGCAACAGCCATTGCATCATCAAACGTTTTTTGGAAATCTACAGCATCTACTTTGTAGTAGTTAACTAAAGTGAAGTTGTGGTACTCAAGCACTTCTTTTAATTTAGCTGCAAATATTTCAGGATTAAATAAATCGCCTACGCGTAAACCACGACGAGCTACTTTATCTTCGTACGCAGGACCGATTCCACGGCCAGTTGTACCAATAGGCTTATCGCCACGAGCTGTTTCGCGGGCTACATCTAATGCAACATGGAAAGGCAAGATTAGCGGACATGCTTCACTTATTAAAAGACGCTCGCGTACTGGTACGCCGCGCTCTTCAAGCATGCCAATTTCTCTCATTAGCGCTTCTGGTGATAAAACTACACCATTACCAATCACACATTTAACATTGTCACGTAATACACCCGATGGAATAAGGTGTAGAACCGTCTTTTCACCTTCGATAACTAAAGTATGACCCGCATTGTGGCCACCTTGATAACGAACTACTAAAGATGCTTTGTCTGTAAGGAGATCAACTACCTTACCCTTTCCTTCGTCACCCCATTGGGTGCCTAATACAACAACGTTTTTACCCATCGTAAATTCACTTAGAGAAAATTAGGACAAGATTTTACCAGAAAACTAAAGTAAAGATCACCCCTGTTCAGCTTATTTTTTCTGCGGGCAATTGTTATATCCAAATATTGACCAATAACCACATAAATAACAGTGATTTAACGCACTAGTTTGTATTTAACAAAAAGCCCCGCAAATGCGAGGCTTTTTAACTTTTAAATAATTAACGTAAAGTCTATTGAGCTTTAGCGCCTTTCATATATTGGAAGAAGTCGCTATCTGGTGAAAGCACCATAACATCTTGCTTATCTTTAAAAGTCTTTTTGTAAGCTTCCAGCGAACGTACAAAACTAAAGAACTCAGGGTCTTTGTTGTACGCATTAGCATAAATGCCTGCAGCATCAGCATCGCCTTGACCACGTACAGAACGTGCATTACGCTCAGCATCAGCAAGCATTACAGTTACTCGACGGTCAACTCCCGCACGAATAGTCTCTGCTTTTTCCTGACCTTCAGAGCGATGCTCTTTTGCAACCGCAGTACGCTCAGCGCGCATACGTTGGTAAATAGAGCTACTCACTTCTTGTGGTAGGTTGATTTGCTTAACACGTACGTCTAGTACTTCAATACCTAGCTCACGTGCACTTTCAGAAGCCTGTACTAACGCTTCTTCCATCAACTCGCTACGCTCACCTGATACAATTTCGCGAATTGTACGTGTACCAAAGTTTGTACGAAGACCATTGTTTACTTTTTGCTTAAGTAGCGTTTCAGCATATTGCTTATCGCCACGAGCACGTAAGTAAAAAGCACTAAAGTCATTAACTCGCCATTTTACAAACGAATCAACAATTAAGTCTTTTTTCTCGCTAGTAACAAAGCGATCTGGCGCACCATCTAGCGTTTGAATGCGTGCATCAATACGACGTACTTGGCTAAAAAATGGTACTTTAAATTGTAGGCCTGGGCCATATACAATCGCTTTATCGTCACTATCTTTTTGTACTTTACTAAATAACATTACAATTGCTTTTTGCCCTTCAGGTACAACAAATACCGATGAGAAAGACATAACAATGGCAGCTAATAGTATTACTAAACTAAAGTTTTTCATTATGATTATCTCCCATCATTGAAGCGGTCGTTGTTAAAGCGGTCATTGCCACTATTAACAGAGCTATTGCGCGACGTATTAACTTTATTACGTAAGTCTTGAATATCACTTGAACTTGGAAGTGCAACTCGTGTTGCGGTTCCTTGCTTGTCCATGATTTTATCAAGAGGTAAATACATCATGTTATTGCCGCCTTTAACATCAACCAATATTTTAGAACTACTCCCTAACACTTCTTCCATTGCATCAATGTATAAGCGCTCACGAGTAACTTCTTTAGCTGCTTGATATTCAGGTAAAAGCTTTTCAAAGCGAGCTACCTCACCTTGTGCTTCTAATGTAATGCGCTCTTGATAACCTTCCGCTTCTTGAGTCATACGCGTTACTTGACCACGAGCACGCGGTTCAATTTCACGAGCATATGCTTCTGCTTCACGGATGAAACGTTCTTCATCTTCTTGTGCAGCAATTGCATCATCAAATGCATCTTTAACTTCAGTTGGTGGACGAGAGTCTTTAAAGTTCACGTCAGTAACAATTAAACCTAAGTTATATGGTTCGATAATCTTATTAAGCTCATCCCATGTATTTTGACGAACAACCTCACGGCCATTAGTTAATACTTGGTCCATTTTTGCATGGCCCACAACATAACGCAGAGCACTGTCTAGCGCTTCTTCTAAGCTACTATCAGCGTTAGTTACGCTAAATTCATAAAGGTATGGGTCAATAACACGATATTGCACCTGAAACTCTACGCTCACTACGTTTTCGTCTTCAGTAAGCATAAAACCAGAAGCCGATAATGAACGAACTGCTTCAATATCTACTGGGATTACCGTTTCGATGAAAGTCATTTTCCAACGCAAACCAGGATCAGCAATTCGGTCATATTTACCAAATTGAAGAACCACACCACGCTCGGCTTCTTTAACCGTATAAATACCACTTAACGCCCATACAATAACGGCGATAATAAGTATGAATGAAATACCGGCTCCGCCAAGTCCACCGCCGCTACCATTGCCGGATTTTTTCCCGCCAAATAAGCCGCTGAACTTGTTACTAAACTTGCGGAACACCTCGTCTAAATCAGGTGGGCCTTGATCACGTCCGCCTTTATTATTCCACGGATCTTTGTCATTGCCATTATTACCCGGTTCATTCCAGGCCATAGCTATACTCCATTGTTATCTAAATAAATTAGGAAATTGTGTTAAATCTAACAAATCTACCGCGTTTCTCATACAAAAACCGACATTAAAACGTCAATTTTTAATTACGGTTGATAAAACCAGCAATTTCAGGACCAAATTCTTTAATTAAACGATTCCACTCAACCATTGGCATTCTAACATCTAACAGCCAATTACCTTGCTCATCAAATTGCTCTTCATGCACTGCATTTAAACTGAACAATGCTGCTCTTAAGCGACCATACAATGGCGTAAGGAATAATGTTTCGTTAAACATCTTCTTAGCTAGTAGCTCACTGATAGCCTCGCTAAGTAATTCACACCCTTTACCAGTCTGAGCGCTAAGCCATACTCTTATAGGTTGGCCTTCGTCGTCTCGATCAATACGTGGGCTTACGTTATCCAGCGCATCAATTTTATTATAAATTAATAGCTGTGGTACTTCATCGGCCTCAATTTCTTTAAGCACCGATTGTACTTGTTCAATATTTTCTTGCAGACGTGAGTCTGCTGCATCAATTACGTGTAACTGCAAATCAGCTTCGCGAGTCTCAGTAAGCGTTGCTTTAAAAGCAGCAACTAAGTCATGTGGTAGGTGACGAATAAAGCCCACTGTATCAGCTAAGATAACAGGGCCAACATCACCTAACTCAAGCTTACGTAGAGTCGGGTCAAGCGTGGCAAACAACTGATCGGCCGCGTATACATCTGAATTTGTAATTCGATTAAATAACGTAGATTTACCCGCATTGGTATAACCAACTAATGAAACTGTAGGTATTTCGTTGCGAGTACGAGCTCGCCTACCTTGTTCACGTTGCACTGCAACTTTAGCTAAACGTGCACGAATATTTTGAATACGGGCACGAAGTAATCTTCTGTCAGTTTCAAGTTGAGTTTCACCAGGACCACGTAAACCAATCCCCCC
The DNA here is from genome assembly GCF_014164245.1 of Pseudoalteromonas sp. SG43-8. Classification (NCBI taxonomy): domain Bacteria; kingdom Pseudomonadati; phylum Pseudomonadota; class Gammaproteobacteria; order Alteromonadales; family Pseudoalteromonadaceae; genus Pseudoalteromonas; species Pseudoalteromonas sp. SG43-8. The sequence continues at coordinate 31,082 of NZ_JACJEX010000019.1, forward strand.
TTTTTGACGTTCAAGGTGAGTCCAGCCTCGAATTAATCGAGTCGACATATGGCGAAGTTGAGCCAATTCAACTTGCAGCTTACCCTCGTGGGTACGTGCGCGTTGGGCAAAAATATCAAGAATTAGTGTCGTTCTATCAAGCACACGACATTGACAAACGCGCTCTAAATTACGCTCTTGTGATGGCCTGAGTTGATGATTAAAAATTACGACATCTGCATTGTGGATTTTGACAATCTCAGCTATTTCTTCTGCTTTACCGGTACCGACGAATAGTTTCGGATGTGGTGCTTGACGGCTGCCTTGCACAACCGCCAAACTACTAACACCAGCAGAAGATACCAACATTTCTAATTCATGAAGATCTTCACGATCCCCTTCTTTAGGTAAGTCGATATGAACTAAAATTGCCTGTTCGCCGGATTCATAGCGGTCAAACAAACATTATGCTCCTAATTAAAAGTTACCAGCTTCTGGTTCTTCAGTGTCTTCACTCCCTTGAACTGCTTGGAAGTTAACTGCGCGAGCAGGGACAACTGTAGAAATTGCATGCTTATAAACCATTTGATTTACGGTGTTCTCTAGTAAAATAACAAATTGGTCAAATGACTGAATTTTGCCTTGTAATTTTATGCCATTTACCAAAAAGATTGATACTGGAATGCGCTCACGTCGTAGTGCATTCAAAAATGGGTCTTGTAACGATTGGCCTTTTGCCATGTTATTGTTCCTTCGTTCTAGGTGTTATTATAATTAAGTGGCTGAACTTATTTGATAAAAAACAATATTCAACTACTACTAGCTTAGCGAACTTACTACACGATGCAAGTTTTCTTCGTCGCCTGTTGTTAACCAAGTAACATCAGGCCAACTACGAAGCCACGTTAACTGCCGTTTTGCCAGCTGACGTGTTGCTGCGATGCCACGAAAAACCATTTCATCATGGTTTGTTTCACCCGCAAGGTAATCCCACATTTGTCTATAACCAACACAACGAATAGAAGGCATATTGGGGTGTAAATCCTTACGTAGATATAGGGTCGAAACTTCATTTTCAAACCCCTGATCAATCATTATTTTAAACCTTTCTTCAATTCGGCGGTGTAATTCACTGCGTTCTTGCGGTGCAATCGCAAATTGATGAAAAGTATAAGGTAAAGCCGGCTGTTTTTGCATTTGCAACTCAGTCATGGTCTTACCAGTTAACCTGTAAACCTCTAAAGCCCGATTAATTCTTTGTGAATCATTTTCACTTATTTTTTCGGCTGCTTTTGGGTCAACTTTAACTAATTCTTTATATAAATGAGGCCAGCCAAATTCTTTAGCTTGCGCTTCTAACTCTGCTCTTATCTCTGTATCTGCTTCAGGTAATGGCGATAAACCATCAATTAAAGATTTGAAGTACAGCATTGTACCTCCAACCAATACAGGCACTTTACCTTGTCTGTGAAATTCGTCAATTTTTTGCACTGCATCGCGCCTAAAATCTGCAACTGAATACGTTTCACTCGGGTCAAGTAGATCAATTAAATGATGCGGAGCTTTGGCTAACTCTTCGGCATCAGGTTTTGCTGTACCAATGTCCATACCTTTATACACTAGCGCTGAATCTACGCTGATTATTTCTGTATTTAAATGCTCGCACAGCGAGATTGCCAATGCTGTTTTACCTGCTGCAGTTGGACCCATTAAAAATATAACTGGTAAATTACTCAACACTGATACCTTAATCTAATTGCGTTAAATAGTGATTTAGCTCTATTTTAACTGCTTTTTTACGCAAGCGTTCAATAGTTTGTGGATTATTTTGTAAGCGCATTTGTTGCGCTAAAAATACATTGCTTAAATAAAATCGGGTCGGCACGCATTTCATTTGCCATTCTAACCAATTTTCTATATTTTCAAGTTTTGCTTTACACGCATCAAGTAGCTCACCTACCGCTGCACTTACGTCAAGTAAATATAAACACGCTGGCAATTTTTTAACCATTACAAATTGTGTTTCTATTACAAGTTCAAAACCAAGTAAGGTAAACCACGATTGCTGGGATTCTATAAGTAAGCAATCTTCTTTTTCTAAGTTTACTCGCACTGGTAACAAAAGGGCTTTCCCTTCTAAACTTCCGAACTCTTTAATTTGATTATGCCAATCATCAACTAATGCATATTTAAAATGTGAGCAATACAATTGCTGCTCTTCACTAAAGACACACACTCCTTTACTAACACTTATAATAGAAACAGCTTTTAAGACATTATCAACAGATACTGATTGGTGTTGTGCAGCAGATATATTGGCTGCATTATCAAAATGCGCGGCGTGTTGCTCACTCACTCCTTGATAAAACGCATTTACGTCATGATGGCTCGTACTTGGTGCAGCACGGTATGCTCCGCTAACACTTCTAGTACCTGAGGACGAACTTGAGCTACCAGCACTTCCAGAGTAAGAGGGCTGTAATTGCGATTTAGGGTAATCAAACACTCCTTCGCTTTCTATATTATTAGCACTGCTATGCGTTGACTCAATGAACGCTGGCGTGAATTCTGCTTCTATGCTCGCTGATTCGTTAGTGAATTCGCCTTGCAATGGCACGACTACCTGCTTAATAGCTTGCAATATAAAATCATGAATTAATCGCCCTTGATGAAAACGCACTTCATGCTTAGCAGGGTGAACATTTACATCAACCTGTCGTGGGTCAATATCAATATAAATAACAAACCCTGGTAGCTCTTGCGTCCCGCTTACCTCTTCAAACGCTTGGCGTATCGCATGCAAAATAAGCTTATCGCGCATCATGCGATTATTCACATAAGTGTACTGAGTCGTATTAGCTGAGCCGACAGGCAGCACCCAACCATGCAACTGTAAACCGCCTTCTCCTGATTGAATATGCAAACCTTGCTCGGCAAAGGCCTTACCTGCAACTTGTGCTACGCGTGTTATAGCCTGAGAGGGATCAGTTTTGGCACGATACTGCCTTACTACTTTTTCGTTGTGAGTTAGTGTAATAGAGACATCAAAGCGACTAAGCGCAATACGCTTTATCAACTCATCAATATGGCTAAATTCAGTTTTTTCGGTGCGTAAAAATTTACGACGTGCTGGAGTGTTAAAAAATAAATCTTTTACTTCAATGGTTGTGCCATCGGGATGCGCTACAGGTTTTACTTGAACGGCCATGTCGCGGCCTTCTGCAAAAGCTTGCCAAGCTGCTTCTTGCTCTTTTGGTTTTGAGCTCAGCGTTAAACGCGACACAGAACTAATTGACGCAAGTGCTTCCCCTCTAAAGCCAAGTGAGCAAATGTTTTCAAGGTCATCAAGTGATTTTAATTTACTTGTCGCGTGGCGAGAAAGTGCGAGCGTTAGCTCATCTTTACTTATCCCTGCGCCATTATCACGAATACGAATAAGTTTGTGGCCGCCGCGCTCAATATCAATTTGAATACGCGTTGCGCCAGCATCTAAGCTATTTTCAACAAGCTCTTTTACTACCGACGCTGGGCGCTCAACCACTTCGCCTGCGGCAATTTGGTTGGCTAAACGCGCGGGTAATATTTCAATATTCATGAGACTTCCTAGCAAACATTGCGCTAATAATAATGACTAACTTTGAGGTATATCGAGCTCTTGCCCAATAAATAAGGTATTAGAACTAAGCTTATTAACTTGTTTTAATTTATTGACTGTAACGCCATAGCGACTCGCTAACATACTTAAAGATTCACCGGGGCGTACTTTATGCTTTGTTGGATATTGCGACTTTAATTTAGCAAATAAAGAATCATCCGGCGGATTTTTCAAATAATAATTTTTAATTGAAGTAAATATAGCTTTAGCTAAACGCTCTTGATGATTAGGACTTTTAAGTAGCTTTTCTTCTCGCGGGTTAGATATAAACCCTGTTTCTACCAAAATAGATGGAATATCTGGTGATTTTAGTACTGCAAGGCTCGCATGCTGGGGATCTTTTTTATGCAGTTTGGCAACCTTACGAAGCTCTTTAACCACTTCGTCAGCTACATTTAAGCCAGTTTTCATTGAGTGGTCCATCGACATATCAAGCAACGCTTGTGCTAGATATTTTTCATTGGCGGCATCTTTCATTACATCAGCAGCGCCACCTAAAAGCTCGGAGTGTTTTTCTTTATCTTCTATCCATTTACCTATTTCTGAATTAGCACGTCTTAATGATAAAACCCACACAGAGGCACCATTTGGCCCAGGGCTTGTAAATGCATCAGCATGAATAGAAACAAAAAAATCTGCCTTTTTTTCACGGGCCCGATTAGTACGGGTATTTAATTTTACAAAATAGTCACCGCTTCGTACCATGCGCGAAATCATGCCACGTTCGCCATCAATCATGCGCTCTAAACGCTTCGCAATTTGCAGTGTAACTGTTTTTTCGTAGGTGCCTGATGGCCCAATTGAACCAGGGTCTTCGCCGCCATGCCCCGCATCAATCGCAATAACAATGTCGCGCTCTTGGCTTAGTTGACGGTTTTTAGCGGCTGTTTGAGCGGGAGAAACTGTAGTAGCTTGGCTTTTATTGTATAAATCAACAACGAGTCTATTTTTATAAGGGCCTGTAGGTGCGAGGGCAAATACCACTGGCTTTATTGGCGCACTTAATTCAAATACTAAACGTACGCTTTGTTTATTTTTAGGTTTTGAGTAACGTAATTTGCTTACTATTTGATGTTTCGGGGGCACACCTGGCAATGTTTTTAACTCGCTAGTATTTTCTAAATCAATCACTAGGCGGCTAGGGTTTTTAAGCATGAAATAGCTAAAGTCGGGCTTATCATTTAAATCAAATACCACGCGCGTACTATCTGGAGACGGCCATACACGCACACTATTGATTGTGTTTTTAGCCCATAGCGGCAAGCTTATGGTGATAACCATAAGATAAATAAAAAGTTTAACTACACCTCGGCTCATTGGATAATTACTGCCTTAACTATATTATTATTGATTATTTAGTTTTTCGACAATTGCTATACCGCGCTCACTCGCACTATTTATAACAATTTTACGTTCGTTACCCACATAGCTTAGAGTAATATCTAAATCAGGCACAGGAATAAATTCACCACCCTTTTCAGGCCATTCAACAACACAAATTGCGTCTGCTGAGAAATAATCGCGTATTCCCATGTATTCGAGTTCTTCAGGATCACCTAAGCGGTATAAGTCAAAATGATAAACATTTGCACGCTCAAGCTCATAAGGTTCTACTAGTGTATAGGTCGGGCTTTTAACCTTACCTGTATGGCCAAAGCCTTGCACTACACCTCGTGTAAACGTTGTTTTACCAGCACCTAAATCACCATGTAAATAAATAACCGCACCTTGATCTATAATATCAGCAACGCGATTACCCATTGCAACCGTGGCAATCTCATCAGTTAAATGAAATTCAAAACTACGCGTCATTATTACCTCAAAAATTCATTCAAAAGCGCATATTTGCTAATCATACCAGAATATTCATTTAAGGCGATAAATTGAGGTTTTAGACATAAAAAAACCAGACAAGCGAATGATTAAAGTTATATTTGAATATCTATTTTCGATACCTTAAAACTGTAACATTGAAATAAAGTAAGAGAAAAGTAACACAACGGCTGAGATGCCTATAGCCAGTATTAAAGTTACTGAGATATGTAAGCTTATAATCAAACTTTTGTGATTCAACCACTAGTTCTGATACAAAAAATATATGGCAACAACGGAGTTGATGACACAAACCAGAATAACTACCCTGCATGCTTTTGTATTTCTGATAAAAAGATAATACCAACTAACTTAACGTATTTAGTTTTCATAGTTTTCATAGTTTTCATAGTTTTCATAGTTTTCATAG
>NZ_JACJEX010000001.1:0-188399 GCF_014164245.1 Pseudoalteromonas sp. SG43-8
CTCAATTCTCAATTCTCCATTCTCAATTCTTATTTCCTCATAAGTAAAATTTAAGCTTTAGCCTTTTATCAGTTAGCTGATCCTGTTAGTATTTATCGTATTGATTAGTTTACTTTTATGTAAATTTATATTTACGTTATTTGTTTTTTAAGGTGGTATGAACGTGGCTGACATAAGTGATTTAGCACAGCTGAGAGAAGGTATAGATGAATGCGACGCACAGCTTGTTGCCTTACTTGCTAAACGTAATGGTATTACGCAAAAAATTGGTGAGATAAAACAACAAACAGGCGCGCCTTTACATGCTCCTAATCGTGAAGCAGAGCTATTAGCGGCAAGAAGACAAGAAGCAATAAATCAAAATGTAAGCCCCGATCTCGTTGAAGATATACTAAGACGCATGATGCGAGAAGCCTATCAAAACCAACAAGCAAAACTTGCATGTGCAGCGCCAGAACTTTCGCCAATTGTTATTGTAGGTGGCCAAGGTGCTATGGGGCAGCTATTTGCTCAGCAGTTTATTCGCTCAGGTTACGAAGTTAAAGTTTTAGATAAAGATCAGCAAAACGATGCGCAAAATATTTTAAAAGGTGCCAAGCTAGTAATGATTAGCGTACCAATTAATGCATTGGACGAAGTAGTTGCTAAGTTACCTAAACTAGATGATGACTGTTTACTAGTTGATATTACATCGGTAAAGCAATCGCCTATTAAAGCACTAAAAGCTGCGCACAGTGGCCCTGTGGTTGGTTTGCATCCTATGTTTGGCCCTGACATATCACACTGGGTAAAACAAACAGTCGTTGTATGTGAAGGGCGAGAGCACCAAGCGGCAAAAGGCTTGTTACAGCAGTTACAAGTATGGGGTTGTCAGCTTGTTGAGCTTGATGCTAAAAAACACGACGAAGCAATGCAAATTATTCAGGTAATGCGCCATTTAACAACATTTGTGTACGGACAGTTTTTAGCAAAACAAAGTCATACACTAGAAGAGTTACGTAGTTGCTCATCACCTATATATCAATTAGAGCTGATGATGGTAGGGCGTTTATTTGCGCAGTCGCCGGAGTTGTACTCAGATATTATGTTAGCGCAATTCGATGATGTAGAGAGCCTACTCGCACAGTACCAAGACACTTTTGCAAGTACATTGGAAAAATTAAAAGCAGGAGATAAAGCAGCGCTTATTGATTCTTTTGCACAGGCGAAAGTTTACTTTTCTGACTCAACAGAGCACTTTTTAACACAAAGCCGAAGCTTATTAAATAAAGCGAATGATTCAAAAGTTTTAGACTAATACTTGTCACTTTTTGCTAAAAAGGGCCGATATCGGCCCTTTTTAGTTATGAAAGTGTGTATTAGGTATTAACGCTTACAGCCTGTAATGACTCGCTTTGATAGCAGCCTAAAATACGCACATATTGGGTGTGTTCTTTAAGTTCTTCTAGCGCTTCTTTTACTTGGCTATCAGCTAAGTTTGCTTCAAGATCCACATAAAATACTTCTTCCCACGGATTGCCCGGAGTTGGGCGCGACTCAAGTTTTACTAAATTAATCTTATGCTGTTTAAAAATCATCAACGCATCGGCTAGTGAGCCCGCTTGCTGTTTTGTGGACATGATTAAACTAGTTTTAGTTGGAATTTGGTTAGACACTTGCAGAGGTTTACGCGCAACAACAATAAAGCGGCTATGGTTTTCGCTTTGATTAGCTAGGTTTGATTTAATAACCTCAAGGCCGACATTTTTTCCTGCTTGTGCAGAGCCAATTGCAGCACTATTTGGTGTGTTCAGAGCTGATTGTAATGCGCTTGATGTAGAGTCACAAGTTTCGTGTTGCAAATCACCCAAGCCTTGCAAAAAACGGCTGCACTGTGCAAATGGTTGTGGATGTGCAAATACTTTTGTTAGTTGGCTAAGTTCAGTATCAGGGTTTGCGAGTAAGCAATGCTCTACACTGTGAGTGACTTCTCCAACAATAGAGACTTGTGCGTGCTGTAATAAGTCAAATACTTCGTTAATGCTACCAGAGCTTGTGTTTTCAATCGGTAATAAACCAAAATCAGCTTGGCCGTTTTCTACTTTACCTGTTATTTCGTCAAACGATGTACAGCCAATTTCAATTAATTTACCAGGGCGGCGGCTAAAGTATTTATGACATGCAAGCTGGCTATAAGAACCTTGACCACCTAAGTAAGTTACACGGTGTGTTTCACTCAGTGCGTCTGGATTAAGGTTTTTTTGTAACATTGCTTGTTGGTGTAAAACTGAATCTTCCAAAATAGTTTGAAACACATTATTTACGTAGTAAGCATCTAAACCCAGTGACTTACCATAACCAATTAATTTTTCTAGAAGCGCGAGTTCACGTGCTTCATCGCGAATTGGCTTGTTGTTGGCGATTTTATATTCAACCACACCGTGGCTAATGCGACGGCGTTTAGCTAATAACACGAGTAAGTCGGAGTCTATTTCATTTATATCGTGTCTTAGAGCATTTAATACATCATTTGTCATTTTGGTATCCTCATTCCAAAAGTAGGCTGTTATTACACAGCAAAAACAAAAAAGCCTCCCGGTTGGGAGGCTTTACTATTCGATTGATTTTATCTCACAAACAGGGAAGCCTCTTCTATATAAAGAAGCTAAAAAACGAAAAAAAAGTGCGAGAGATAAATATGTTCATACGGTTAATGTATGGAGAGTTGCCAACAATGTCAATAAAGATCTAAATAAGCTTAGGGTACTATTTATTTACCTTAGGTGGTTATTATAGAAACTTTACAAATAATTTATAAATATGAATGCGGATCTGGTATATTTCGTTAACTGGTTCAAATAATAACAATTATTAATAATTAAGGTTGACCCGTGGTTTACAGACGGCCTCCATCTCGTTTTGGATTGAATTCTTTAAGTGTAAAACTTTCACTGCTTATATCTGCTATTTGTTTAATAGCAGGGGTATGTGCGGCTGCCTTAATGCTTAAATCTGAAGAGAAACAACTTGTTTTTGAAGAACATGAGGTGTTAAAAAGCTCTACAGATTTATTAGTGAAGCAGTTTAATGAGCGTATTAAAACAAAAATAAATATTGCTCAGCAAGCTAATAACGTAGTAACAGAGCAGCTTTTTCAATCTAATTCACCAATTAATTTAGGTAATAAATCACAGTTACAGTTTAATAGCGATGGTACCATTCGAAGTGCCTCGGCTGATGGATTGTCAGCAGCATTTTTACCACAGCAAAATTACTCTCCCTTTTATAAACGCCTATTTAATGATTCTGAAATGTTATGGCGTATAATTTCTCCGACTCTGGTACACGACTTTTTTAACTTTTATTTAATTACCGATGACGATTTCATTCGTGTTTCTCCTCCAAACTGGGCATTAAATGCACCAGCCGAGTTTAGAGTTACGCAAGGAACAACGTATAAATATATTAAAAGTATGTTGGGGTCAGAGCGAGAGCCTGCATGGTCAAAAGTTTATTACGATACAGTATGGCGAAAGTGGGTTATTAGCTTACTAGTGCCGGTGTATGTTGATAACGAGTTTTTAGGTGTAACGGGAAGCGATATTTCCCTTAACAAACTTATTTCATTTTTACCTGTTGGCGATAAAGAAAAACACTTACTTGTATTTGATAGTAAAGGGCAATTGTTAGCCCATCCCAATCTAAACCCCGCATTATTAGCTGACTACGGTAGTGACAATAAAGCACTCGCTACTAACGAATTTGTAAACCCAGAACTGCAGTCAATTATTGACGATGCAATTGCGGTGAAGTTACCAGAATACGCCAATTCATTTGAACAAAATGATGAAGCTCACATTATTAATATCCGTAAAATTGATGATTTAGATTGGTACATAGGGGTTTATAAAAAACGTTCATCAACGTTATCTGCGTTACAAGATTTAAAACTGAAGTTTTTTGGACTCTTTATTTTATACGCAATATTAGTTGCCTTATTGCTGCATCAGGCGCTTTATCAACTAGTGCTTCGCCGTTTACATACTTTAGTTTATGCAGTAACAAGCTTTGGTAAAGGTCAGCTAACAACAGAGTTTCCGCCAGAAAACAAAGATGAGATTGGTACCCTTAATGGCTCATTTAGAGACATGACGGTAGAAATCCGCAAGCTTATTGATGGTTTAAACCAAAGAATTACAGAAAAAGAAATTGCTGAGAAAGCAGCTAATCGTTTATCTAAAGCGGTCGCGTTCTCGGGCACCGGGGTTGTGATCACCGATGAAAATTTTGTCATTGAGTACGTAAACCCCAAAATGCTCGAAATGACAGGCTATCCAGAAAGCCATTTTAATAGAGCACCATTACTTAATATTATTGCCTCAGAAATGTCTATTTTAATTGAAGATATAGACATAGATTTACGCAGCCGTAATTACTGGCGCGGGGACACATTAATAGCTGGTTTAAACAAAGAGCCAATTTGGGTGTCTTTAAGTGTTTCGCCAATTCGTGAAGAGGGCGGTGAAATAACCAGTTATGTAGCATCAGCACAAGATATTTCGTTTGTAAAAGAAAGCCAGCGTAAAATGGAACAATTGGCTTACTTTGACACCCTTACGGGACTTGCCAACAGAACATTTTTTAGAATGCAATTGCGTAAATCAATGGCATTAGCAGAGCGCGGACATTATGCATTTGCTTTGTTTTACTTTGATTTAGACGAATTTAAGCGTATTAACGACACATTAGGGCACGATGCTGGCGATCAATTATTAATTGAAGTGGCAAACAGACTTAAAAAACGTTTACGAGCCGAGGACACCATAGCGCGCTTAGGTGGTGATGAATTTGCAGTGTTGCTCAGTGGTATAGAAAGCCAAGCTCACGCGGCTGATGTTGCCAATACAATTCAAAAAACACTGAATGTGCCTATAAAACTAGGTAGCAATGAAGTTATTGTGAGCGCGAGTATTGGTATAACTATGGCTCCTTACGATAGCTTAGAGGAAGATCAGTTACTCAAACATGCTGATTTGGCAATGTATGAGGCAAAAGCAAAAGGACGTAATACCTTCCACTTTTATAGCCAAGAATTAAATGCGGCCGCAAATGAGCGTTTATTTATTGAAAATGAGTTACGTATAGGGCTCAAAGAAAAGCAATTTGTAGTTTACTACCAACCTCAAGTTGATAGCCGTACTCATCAGGTCGTTGGTTATGAAGCGTTATTAAGATGGTTCCACCCAACTGAAGGCGCAATCCCTCCAGATAAATTTATTCCTATTGCAGAAGCGACAGGCCTTATAGTTGAATTAGGTGAATGGGTGCTTCAAGAGTCTTGTGATTTTGCCGTAAGATTGGCAGAACAAGGTCTAGAAAATAATATATCGATAAACTTATCGGCCCGCCAGTTTAAAGACTCTAGCTTAGTTACAACACTGAGCAAAATGATAGTTAAGTCGGGTGTTTCAGCAAAGCGCCTTCATTTAGAGCTGACCGAAAGCATGCTAATGGGTAATGTAGAGGCAGCCATTACACAATTGCACGAGCTTAAAGCATTAGGTATATCTATTTCTATTGATGACTTTGGTACAGGTTATTCATCGCTCAGTTACTTAAAACGATTCCCGGTTGATATATTGAAAATTGACCGTTCATTTGTAAAAGATATCCCAGAGGATACAAATGATATGGAAATCACTGCAGCTATTATTGCCATGGCGCAAAAGTTAAAGCTAGACGTGGTAGCAGAAGGGGTTGAGACAATAGAGCAGATGCAGTTTTTACAAAATAATAATTGCTTCATTGTGCAAGGCTATTATTTTAGTAAGCCAATTGCTGAGCACGAACTACCGAATTTGTATGAAAGGTTAAATGAACTCGCAAATAGCGAAGTAACTAGTTAATAAAATTGCGGGTTAACCACCCGCAATTTTAACTTTAAATTTTAACGCTTCTAAAATGCCTTTTAGTTTATCTCGGTCATCACCTTGTACTTCAATAATGCCTTCTTTTACTGCGCCGCCTTGGCCCATTTTGCTTTTTATAGTTTTAGCTAACTTTTTTAAATCATGATCTTTTGGATCAATGCCAACAACTAGCATTACGCCTTTGCCTTTACGCCCTTTTGTTTGACGCTCAATGCGAATAAAACCATCTTTAAAAAGTTTAGCGTGCAACTCTTTTTCTGGTTTCGGCTGGTCAATGCGACCCGTACTAGTTGAATATACTAAGTGACTATCACTCATACCTTACCTTTGTGGATAAAAATGAATTAAATACTGGTGTAAATGATAGCAAATTTGAAGTTGTGTGTTTTTCTTTTTGCTAAATACTTTTAACAGGTTATATTTAGTTCAAAGGAAATATTATTGGAGTTTACTATGAGTTTAACTAAGAATGAATCAGTCGATGGCACTACATTAACAATACAAATTAAAGGTAAGTTTGATTTTAATTTAGTGCAATCTTTTCGCCAAGCTTATGCTCAAATGAGCGAAAAAACAGTAAAGGTTATTATCGATTTAAGAGAGACTGATTATATGGATAGTTCAGCACTTGGCATGTTACTTAACATGAAAAAAACCATTGATAGCCAAGTAAAAACCATCGAAATAAGTAATTGCCAGCCTCAGCTTAGAAAAATCCTACAAATTTCACGTTTTGATAAAAAGTTTGATATTAGCTAATGATACATGTGTTGATTGTTGACGATCAGGCGCTCAATCGCATTTTACTAAGTAAAATGCTTGAGCAGGAAGGTTACAAAATTTCAGTGGCTTACAATGGGCTAGATGCACTTAATGTACTTAAAAGAGAGCAAATAGACATTGTTCTACTTGATGTTTTAATGCCCGTAATGGATGGTTTTGAAACCGCTGAAAAAATAAAACAGCAGTATAGTGAAGTTTACTTACCGATTATTTTTATAACTTCCTTAGAAGATCAAGCAAGTTTTGAGCGCTGCCTTGCGGTAGGTGGCGATGACTTTATTCATAAACCATTTGACAAAGTTATTTTGCATGCAAAAATTAAAGCACATAGCCGCACCAGAGAGTTGAGTAAAAAATCAAATCAACAAAAAAAGCTGCTTGAATATCATCACAATCAAATTGAACGTGAACACGAAATAATTGAGCATATTTTTAATAACTCATTAGAGAATCAAGGCAAGTTTAAAGAGTACCTCGATTTTAATTTATCGCCGGCGTCTATGTTTAACGGCGATATGTTTTTAGTGGCGCAAAGTCCAATAGGCAATCTGTATTGCATGTTGGGAGACTTTACAGGACACGGCTTAGCGGCAGCTATTGGTGCATTACCTATCTCTCGTGTTTTTTATACTATGGTACAAAAAGGCATGGCGATTAATGACATTGCCTGTGAGCTAAATACACTGCTTTACAATCTCCTACCTGGACACATGTTTTGTGCTGCAACCATTATCGAGCTTAGTGCATCCGGTAAAAGTATTTCTGCATGGATGGGCGGCCTGCCAGATGCGTACCTAATAGATAAAGACGGTAATGTAAAACAAACATTAGAGTCGCAACATATGGCGCTGGGGATTTTAGACGACCAAGAATTTGAATATGAAGTTATTCACTTTGAAACAAATAGTAATACACGCCTAGTATTAGCAACCGACGGTATTATAGAAACAGCAAACAAAGAAGATACATTTTTTGGGGAAGAGCGTTTTTTACAAACCTTAAAAAGTAAATCGATGATTAGTAGCGAAGATATAGTGGGTGACGTTACTAAGTTTGCAGATGGCACTAAACAGCAAGATGATTTAAGCATTGTTTTACTAAACTGCCTGCCTTTAGTTCCTGAGGAGCAAGAGCGAGAAGCATTCTCTACTTTAGCGTTTAATTTATCTTTAAGTTTAAACTCAGAACAAATAAAAAAAACAGACCCCGTTTACGACGTTGTTAATATTTTAAGCAGTGTTGGGGGGCTAAATGCCCATCGTTCTAATATATTTTTACTGTTGTCTGAGGCTTATAACAATGCGCTTGATCATGGTGTACTAGGGCTTAACTCAGAGATTAAAAAACAAGAAGACGGCTTTTTTCGATATTATGAATTAAGAGAGGCAGCTCTTGCTAAACTTACAGATGCGATGATTATTATTGATATGCGCTATTGCCCCGACACGCTCAGTTTATATTTCATTATTTGTGACTCAGGCCGAGGGTTTAGTAGTAAGCACGATGAGTTGGCAAAGTTTAATAATGAATTTGGTAGAGGGGTGTCTTTACTAGAAGAAATAGCCGAAAAGGTAACTTATAACGCCAGCGGTAACCAAGTTGAAATGTGCTACAAGTTGAGCTAGCTCTGCAAAAATATCCATGCTATTATTCTCGAAACTTTAGATGTATGGATGGCCAAATGATTTCTTCTTACCTAAAAAAAGCACAACTAAGTGCTAATCCAGCTTTGATTTCAACAGAGCTTGAAAAGCTTGAGCTACATTTAGCAAACACAGCTTTGCCTGATGTATGTTGGGAGTATCAAATACCTGAGCTTGGCGAGGGCGGTGCGTGTAGTTTATTTGGTTACCTACAAGATGAGCCATTCAAATTAACTGATTATCTTGAAAATGATGAGCAAACCCAGTTCAAGCTAGCTAATTTACAAAGTATTGTGAGCTACATTGAGCACCAAACAAGTGTTGATTGGTATGGTATTTATCAATCAACTAATACTAGTGAAGGTAAGCAACTATTAAAATTGGCTTATCATGGTGTGCCTAGTCGTCCGTTGTTCCCTTTAACGCAAGCATTTGCGGCAGGTAGTAATAACGTGCAGGTTGCGCTATCTCACAAGGGCCGTATTATTAATAACGTTGAAGAGTACTTATCACAAGGTGGTGAATACTACACATGCGATCCTAAAGTTAAATCAGAAACCTGCTTACCTTTATTTAATACACAAAATGAATGTGTTGGTATTGTAGATGCTGAAGCTTTTAAAAATGATTTTTTTGATGAAAAGACGCTTGCCGTTTTAATTGCATGTTGTATTAAAATTCCTCACTTTCTAGTGTAAATAACGCTAGTCAACATGATGTGCTTTTATGTTAAGCTTAGCTTAACAGCTAACCCCTAAATAACGATAAGAGATAGCCAATGTTCTCAGTATTAAAACCATTACCAACAGATCCTATTCTTGGCCTTATGGCGGCCTATAAACAAGATACAAACCCTAATAAAATTGATTTAGGTGTAGGTGTCTACAAAGATGAGCAAGGCAATACACCGGTTCTTAAAGCGGTTAAAAAAGCTGAAGCGTTTCGTCTTGAAAACGAAATGAGCAAATCTTACATTGGTTTAGCGGGTAACTTAGATTACTGCCAAAAGATGGAGCAGTTACTACTAGGCGAACATCAAGCATTGCTAGCAAATCGCGTACGTACTGCGCAAGCACCAGGTGGTACGGGTGCACTTCGCGTTGCAGCTGAATTTATTAAGCGTTGCAATGCAGATGCAACAGTATGGGTAACTAATCCAACATGGGCAAACCATATTAGCTTGTTTGAAGCTGCAGGCTTAACAGTAAAAGAATACCCGTATTACGATTACGAAAATAAAGACTTACTGTTTGATGAAATGATCAACACACTTAAACAAGTGCCTAAAGGTGATGTGGTTTTAGTGCATGCATGTTGTCATAACCCAAGCGGTATGGACTTAAACGAAACACAGTGGAACACAGTTGCCGAACTTGCAAAAGAAGTTGGCTTTACACCACTTGTTGATATTGCATACCAAGGCTTTGGAGCTTCACTTGAAGAAGATGCACGTGGCTTACGTATTTTAGCTGATGCAGTAGAAGAGCTAATTATTTGTTCTTCATGTTCTAAAAACTTTGGCTTATACCGCGAGCGTATTGGTGCATGTTCACTAATTGCAAAAGATAGCGCAACAGCAGATATTTCAAACTCTGTAATGCTAAGCGTTGTACGTAGTATTTACTCAATGCCGCCAGCGCATGGTGCTGATATTGTTAATACTATTTTAAGCAGTACAGAGCTTACACAATTATGGCACTCTGAGCTTGATGAAATGCGTAGCCGCATAAATGGCTTACGTAGCTTAATTAAAGAAAGCTTAGCAACTAAAGATATTGCGCAAGACTTCTCATTTATTGAACGCCAAAACGGTATGTTTTCTTTCTTAGGTATTAATAAAGAGCAAATTGCTCGCCTACAAAAAGAATATGGTATTTACATTGTAGGTTCTAGCCGCGTAAATGTTGCAGGTGTTAGCCAGTCAAATATTGAATACTTTTCAAATGCTGTAGCTGACGTTTGTAAATAAACGCAGTTAATATAAAAAACTGCACATCTAATGATGTGCGGTTTTTTATTATCTAAATTAAAACAAAAAGCTTTAACCGATAGCAGGAATTAGCCCCGCCATTTGCATAAACTGCGCAGCAATAATCGTTATGCCACATATAGCTGCTATGCCAAGCCCAACATTCCCACTTTTAACTTTGTAGCCTGTTTTACTTGATGTTGTACGCTGTTTATAAACCATTGCTACAGGCAAAAATATTGCAAGTACGACAAGTGCTATTGCAGCGTAACCTAAAGCCATAATAAAGCCTTGAGGATAAAATAATGCAAAGCCAAGCGGCGGGATAAACGTAATCAAGGCCGTTTTAATTCGGTCCGTTTTATTGTCACCTTTTTTAAATGTATCAGCAAAAAAATCAAATAACCCTAAACTCACCCCTAAAAATGATGTCGCAAGTGCTAAATCAGCAAATAACTTAACGGCCGTTGCCACACTTGGGTTATGCGCAATACTTGCCACGCTTGATACAAAGCCACTAAGGCCTTGGCTGTTGAGTAAGTCAGCTTGGCTCATAATACCTTGGCTAAGTAGTTGCCAAAAAATATAAATGACTAAAGGGAGGGCGGCTCCAGCAATCATTACTTTGCGCAGTACTTTTATTTCTACACCAACATATTTAACAATAGAAGGAATAGAGCCATGAAAGCCAAACGAAGTAAATATAACCGGTATAGCCGAAAGGATTAATCCTTGCTCTACAGGCATCTCTAATAAGTGCTTACCTTGTACATAAGGGGTTAGCATGTAAAACAAACTAGCTAATACAATAATTTTTATTGTAAATAACACTCTGTTTAGTTTATCTACCTTGCTAGTGCCCAGCGTTACCACACTTGCAATAATAACAGCGAGGATCACAGAGCCAAACTGTGGGGCTATATTTACATCAAAGCCTATATTTATACGCGCTTGAAGTTGTGCACCACCACCTGCAATATAAGCAGCGCATAAAGCGTAAAATAAAAAAACCATCGAAAAATTCGCGATGTATTGTCCGCGCTTTCCAAGCCATAATTTAGCCAACGTATTTAACGTTGCATCGCGTGGTGCATATTGGTGTAGCTCTAGCATGAGTAGTGCGGTGTAGGTCATTAGTAACCAGCTAGCAATTATTAATGCAAGCGCGGTGCTAAACCCAAGCCCGGCAGATGCAATTGGCAGTGCCAACATACCTGCACCGATAGTTGTGCCTGCAACAATTAACATGCTTCCAGTTGTTTTATTTTTAAGCACTTAATTACCTTAATTATTATTAATATACATGCACGATATAACTAGTTACTCAAATCTCAAATAGTTTTGTAATAAAAGAGCTGTATTAAAATGTAACTTACAATTTACAACTGTATTTATTAAGGACTTGTATGCATTTAAAAGTATTAAAATAGGGTGGTGAGGGTATAATTTTATGTACGTTGGATTGCGTTATAAAACGCTAAGGATTGGCATGTGCCGGTAAAAGTATCGTATTTTTTAATGGTTCTTATATGGTCCACTACACCACTGGGTATAGTGTGGAGTAGTGAAACAGTATCGCCAACGCTTGCTGTATTAATGCGTATGCTGGTGGGGTTGTTTTTAGGTGGTTTAATTGTTGCCATAACAAACATTAGAGTACCTTGGAGCAAGAATGCGTGCTTACTTTATTTTTATTCGAGTATAGGTATTTTTGGCGGTATGTTACTGAGCTATATGGCAGCTAAAACAGTCCCTTCGGGTATTATTTCGCTTATGTTTGGCCTTGCACCTATTTTGTCAGGGTTGCTTGCTCAGCAATTACTAAATGAACCTAAATTTAGCCCGATTAAATTAGTGGCGTTAGCGTGCGCCCTAATCGGCTTATATTTTGTTAGTTATAACCAAGTACAAAACTCGCAAACTCAAGGGCTCGGGTTACTTTATGTGTTTATGGCTGTTTGCTTTTTTAGCTTAAGTGGTGTGATGATTAAGCGCGTACAAATTGCGATTCACCCTATGGCGACAACATTTGGTGCCTTAGTTTTTGTAACCCCACTCTTTTTTATTGCTTGGTGGTTATTAGATGGTCAGTTGCATATACAAAACTGGAGTGCAAAATCATTGTGGGCAATTGGTTATCTAGGTGTGTTTGGATCTTTAGTTGGGGCTTTGGCGTATTTTCATGTACTGCAAAACCTAAATGCGAGTACGGTATCACTTACTACGCTCATAACTCCTAGCTTTGCGTTAGGCTTAGGAGCTTGGCTAAACAATGAGCCATTAAGCCAAGAGCTAATAATTGGTGCGGTTATTATTTTAATTAGTCTGGGCTTTTTCCAATTTGGTGATAAATTTTTAAAGCGAAAGAGAGTAAGCGCAAATTAGTTTTACTACATTTTTCAATTTGGTGATAAATTTTTAAAGCGAAAGAGAGTAAGCGCAAATTAGTTTTACTGCATTTTTCCAATTTGGTGATAAGTTTTTAAAGCGAAAGAAAGTAAACACAAATTAGTTTTACTACATTTTCTCTATTTGAATAATTAAACGACGGTTTTTGTCTCGGCCTAAAATGTTATCGTTATTATCAACAAAGCGTTTTTCGCCTAAACCGGTGGTTTGCACTTTTGCTTCATCGACACCCAAGCTCACCATATAATCTTTTATAGTTTTGGCGCGCTTGCGCGATAAATCTAAGTTATTCCAGCGGCCGCCATAGCTATCAGTGTATGAGTCAATACTAATGGACTCTATGCTTGCATCATTTTTTAAATACTCAGCAATCTTATCAAGGCGTTGTTGCGACGATTTAGTTAATTTACTGCTGTTAGATTGATAGTTCATTACAGTAAACGAAATATCTTCAAAGCTGTAAGGGAGTAGCTCATCACGGCATTGTAAAAAAGCCCAGTAAGCTTGTTTAAAGTTTACGCTCGATATACCAACGGCAATTTTATCGGCACTGTTTTGCCAGTCTTGATAATAAAAAGTAGGGTAGTAGCCTTTTTCAAGCTCGCTAAGCATCTCCCATGCGGTTTTATTGCCCAGCTCGCCATCAAACTTTTTAAGTAATTTCATATTTGCAATATCGCGAGCCGGTAAGCCTGCACGCCAAGACGGTGGCACGGCTTTTAAACCAGCAATTGCGTAGTTATCTGGGCGTACAACCATATCTAAATTAAACGTTAAGTTTTTATTTTTACTTGCTGAAGCTTTAAAAATAGCTTCCCCATAATAAGGAACCTCATGATTTAATTGGCATTGTAAGCGCGTTGTTTTAACTACTTCCCAGTTGGAGTTGTCTTGGGTTGCTGTATATTGGCGCATAGCAGCTTGCGAGTGAGTACTGTAAAGCACTGCACTTATACTAAGGCTAATAAATAACAACTTATACTTCATGGTGCTCTCCAGCTATCCGGGAATGCCAATAATTTGGCAAATTAACGACTGCAATGATTAGTTTGTTCTCTACGTAACTAACTTATAAGTTAAAGCAAGTTATGTGCCTACAATTTTAAAGCAATAAATACTTAAATCCCCTAGCCTAGGGGGCATCAATTTTGACATAATAGTCAGCTTACACGTATAAACAAAGAAGACTATGGCAAATACTGAGCAAACACCTTTCGCAAAACGCTTTCGTGGATTTTTTCCTGTTGTTATTGATGTTGAAACTGCAGGTTTTAACAAAGAGACAGATGCCTTGTTAGAAATAGCAGCTTCTGTTTTAAAAATGGATGACGAAGGACTGCTCAGCATAGATCATACTGTTCATTTTCATGTTCAGCCATTCGAAGGCGCTAATATTGAACAAGCAGCCATCGACTTTAACGGTATAGACCCGTTTTCACCATTACGTGGCGCAGTACCTGAAGACGAAGTAATTAAAGAAATATGTAAAGTAGTACGCAAAGCGCAAAAGGCCGCTGGGTGCCAACGCTCAGTTATTGTGGCGCATAATGCCGCATTCGATCATGGCTTTTTAAATGCAGCAATAGAGCGTAATAACATTAAGCGTACGCCATTTCATCCATTTGTAAGCTTTGATACAACATCTTTAGCGGGTTTAGCGTTAGGGCAGACTGTATTAGCAAAAGCATGTAGAGCGGCAGGTATCGAGTTTGATAACAGCCAAGCACACTCAGCGCTTTACGACACAGAACGTACAGCTGAGCTTTATTGTTTAATAGTAAATCGCTGGCAGCAATTAGGTGGTTGGCCATTAGCGCCAACCGACGATTGCGACGCTAATGCCGAAGTTGAAACTGAGACACAAAATAACGAAGAAACTAAAACGTCTGAGTAATTTTACCCTCAGTTAGCTTAACTAGGTGGGGCGGGTAAATACGCGAAAATTGTTTAGAATCTTTCGCTATTTTAAGCTCCACACCAGGGTGCATTAATTCATTTACTTTTAAACGACTACTGGCAAGTAATTGCACTATTTTTTGCTTAATAAGTAGTTTTTGACGATGAATATGCGCAGAGCGTATTTTTATATGCTTTTCATTTTCAGTTATCTTATTCATGAATTGCTGACGCTGAGCAGCCCCCGCAATTTTACTCGCTTTTTCACGAGCCTGTTGTAAAGCGGTTACTTTAGTCGCAAGTACTTTTTCAAAATCGGTTATTTGTGTTTGCTTTTGGCGAAGCTCAAACCAGAGTTGTGCTAAAAATACGCGTGTTTTAGTACCGGCTGGCGCGCCTAGCTCACCCGTTTCAATGCGCATAGCATCTAAAATTTTACCGCCAATAATTTTACCTCGCGGATCATTTGCTTTGCCTACACGTATTAATCGCCTAGCGCTTAAATCACAATGTAGAGCTTGGCGTTCAATAAATAAATCTTGTTCTGATTTAATATTGCAGTACTGAGCATAACCAATAGAAATAGTTCGTTGAGCGGTTATAGAGCATGTAAATGCTTCCTCGCCTTCACGTTTTCTACCAATTGCGCCAAGCATAATGGTTACCGCACTTTTACTTTCAACAGATCCTGATTCTACAAAACCCAGTACCGTAATATCACCATTGGCTTTTACACGCATGCCGTCTTTAATATCGCCAGTAATAATTACGCTACCATCAAAATCAACGTGGCCTGTACTTACATCTACATTATCAAAGCATAAAACGTCATCTACACGCATACCTCGGGTTAGGGCAACGGGCACACCTTTGCAGTCGGCAATAAGCATATTAGGATTATTAGGATCTACTTTTGTACCTTCGAAAGGCTGGAGTTGGTGATCTGTACCTGGTTTTGCACTAATTGAATCGCCAAATACCGTATAGCCATCTTCTCCAGGGGTAGCGGCAATACGCTGCATTAAGGGAGTACCAGGTTTTACGGTGATAATAGCGCCAAGATTTTTCATATCAACCTTACCGCCTTCTTTAGCTTGTGGGCTAAGCACACGGTCTTGGGCTGTTGAGCATAAACGCACAAATTTAGCATCGCTGCCTTTTTTAGGATTACGCCCATGTGCAATTATGGCGCTATAAGAGCTTCCTGCTGGTTTTTCAAATTGCTGGCCTAAAAAGGTATCAAGCGCGCGTGGGCTTATTCCTTTTTTAACACCTGCATTAGCAAGCGCTTTTTGTGCACCTTCCATAGACAAAAGCGCACCACCTTTAGCGGTAGTTAATGTTGCTTCTGCGACCATGTTTTTTTCATCAATATTAATGACAAGCGACGCATCTACCGCTTTAGCAACGACAAGTGATACTTCCTGATAGTTTTTAGTTGGCGCAAAAAGCTTTCCAATATTGGCAATGACAGCTTCGTACTCACTAAACTCAGATTGTTCGAGCATTTGCGTAAGCTGAGTACTCGTAACAGGAAAGCCACTATCAATAGGGTGACTAACTAAAGAGACAAACCCTGTATTTTGATCAAATGAAAAAACCGACATTTATTAATTCCCTACTCTATGCCTGTTATTATTTTTTTTTACAACTAAAGGTTTAGAAATGACAAAAACCTTAACTCCTTATTTGAACACAGGTTAAACACATTGTTAAGCAAATGTTTAGATGGGCTTGCATAAACTAAATTTTGGTTACTTAATGCTCGGTTAGTGCACGCAATTAAAATAAAGCGTTACTAGGCCTTGAGTATCAGTACTTTACTCAGTTATACTGTTTGCACGCTCTGGATTGAGTTACTAATTCAGGGGCTGATTAGGATTCGACGGAATTCAAGAAGCCCAAGGTGCATGTCGAGGTGCGGTTTGCCTCGTTAAACAGCCGCAACCTAAAGTAATCGCAAACGACGATAACTACTCTCTAGCAGCTTAGGCTGGCTAGCGCTCCTTCCATGTATTCTTGTGGACTGGATTTTGGAGTGTCACCCTAACACCTGATCGCGACGGAAACCCTGGCCGGGGTTGAAGCGTTAAAACTAAGCGGCCTCGCCTTTATTTACCGTGTTTGTCCGGGACTTAAAGGTTAATTAAATGACAATACTAAACATGTAGTACCGACGGTCGAGGCTTTTCGGACGGGGGTTCAAATCCCCCCAGCTCCACCAATAAAGGTTTTTGAACTCGTTATTCGAAAACCATAAGAAACCCGCAAATTTGTTAATCCAAATTTGCGGGTTTTTTTATGAAATTTATAAAGTAAAAATAAAGTTTAAGAATGTCTTATAGCACGTAGCTTTATTTTTATTGCAATCACAAGCAGGCTAAATAATGACAGCATACTTATTAACAACGTTAGGTTAAGTATGGGGTTACTTGGCTCATAGGTAGCGACAGGAGAGTTATTTATAGTTTGCGAGTTTTGATATTGCCTAATATAGCTTTGGCTGATCCAATCTACCGCGTTTATCCATTGTACTTTGGCGGGGTCAGTATTGTTTAGCATCCCTATTGCGTGCTTATCGTTATCTAAGCTTTTTGAAAGTTGTATCAGTTGCTGCCAAAATTCATTTTTAGGGCCTAGGTCATCTATTTCTTGCAGGTGCTGTTGTAATTTATTGCCCCCCATCGCTTTTATATCAGCTTGTCCTGTACTTTGCGCGTAGCTATTTATTAGCGATGAAAAGCGACTAAAGTACTCATTACTTTTTTGCTGTGTAGGGTTAGCTGTTTGCTCGTTTGTTACTTTTTGTGTTGGTTTATTTAGGCTATTTTGATCAATCAAATATTGTTTATAGTTTTGGTAACTTAAGCTGTTTGTAGTTGTGTTATTTGTGGTTCCATTATTTAGAGTGCCAAAGTTATTTTTAAGTGCATTAACACTGATCACTACGCCTATTATGGTAATAATACAAAGTGCGCAATAGCAAAAGTACAATGCGCTTTTTAAAGTGTTACGCAGTAGTTTATATTTATTATAACTTTGCTTAATAGCTGCAGCTGTATTTGGGGCTTCGTCTGTATCTAGGCGTTCGTTTTGTATTGAGATATTTTTGCCGTTAGTGCTTTCACTAATGTGTTTATCTGTATTTTTACTGTGCTCAGTGAGTGCTATTTGATTATTTTGAGACTGAGAGCTTACAGTAGAGAGTTGAGGTTCTACTTTAGTAATCAAACCTAGCTTTTTTAGTGAGGATTCTATTTTAACAGCATCAATACTCGATAAGTCTTTTTTTAAAGCGTAAGCTTTTCCATCAAATAACTGAACAACTATATTATGAGGAATATTAAGAAGTTGGCTAAGTTTTTCTTGGGCAGAGGTAATATCAGTATTTTGATATAACTGACCATTAAAAACAATTTTAAATGTGGCGCTCACGTTAGTACCTTGCTTGTGTAATTCCATTTTTGGAATTTTATTTTTATTATTTGATACACAAAGTTAACTTAACAGATAAAGGATATGCTTTCTAATGATTTGCGATTAAAAAAGCCTTAACAAACAGCGTTAAGGCTTTGGCGTGTAGCTGTTACTTTATCGTTTAGCGAGTGATTTTACAGATTGCTTTTGATCACTTGCTGGTTGGGTTGCTTTGTCTATTAATGTTTCAAGTGGTTTATTTCGAACGCACATAAGTACTTTGTTCATTGCTTGGCATGTGCCTGTCGCTTTTTTATCATGGCTTGTGTAGCTGCAATCTTCATTAATGGCTTTTGCTTCACATGCTTCACATGCTTCCCAAGGCGCATTTGAGCCGTGGCCTGCATGACTTAGCGCTGAGCATGAGGCAGCAAGTAAAAAGCCAGTGGTTAGTGCTTTTATCACGTTAAATATTTTCATTAGTATCTCAGTTAATTATTTGGCCAGAATGCGAGTTATCTTGCGGTAGCACCTTTAAAACAACCAATAAACATGTTTTCAGATACATCGGCTGCATGGTAGTGGTATCCGCGTGTATCGTCGGTGTGGCCTCTACATTCGTCTAAATCAGTGGGTTCTAATCCATCTTCGTTAAGCATGCCAAATATACCAAATCCATCGAGTGCATAACCCATCATGGCGGCATGACCGTCTGATTGAATTTGTGTTTGGCTACAGCCTGCTTCACCGTGATAGTGATAACCTGCTACTAAGTTAATATGGCCAGCGCAATCATCAAAGGCTGCAATAGTGTATGCGCCTAAAATAGCCTCAACAGGAGCGGGTGCAGCAAGTACAACACCATTGAGAGCAACACCTACATTAGCATTACCAATACTGCTGTTTTGAGTGGTTGCAACGGGCGTTATTGGTATTAAAAATGATTCTGATATACCGCCATCAACATAATCAATAGAGCATTCTACGCAGTGGTTTTGGTATTGTTCTTCTACGTTTGGACGTGCAGCGCCATCACACGATTCTTGTGTGTCTGTTACATTTACAAGGCCTGTACCTTCGTCGTATAGCTGCCAATGACTATCGTTATATAATGTAGGAAGATTTAAAATAAAGTCACCAGTTATATCATAAACCTCACCGGTGCCATCAAACCAAATACCGGCTTCGTCTGCTGTTGAGGTGATATTTCTAGGGCAAAATACACCAATCTCGTAATTTGAAGGTGCACCTGCAATATCAATTTTGTAGCATGAAGCTTCATCGCCATTACTTAGCGTACATGTTTGAGTGGTAATTGATGAAATGAGCGCATCGCTTTCAAAGTTAAAAGGGTCAACTTCTACAACAAGATCGGTTGAAGTATCTGTTGTAGTTCCCTCATCGGTGGTTGTTTCAGTTACGACGCTACTTTGAGTATCGCTACCGTTACAGGCAGCTAAACCCAGTGTAAGTATACAAACTGCAAGCGGTGCTAAAATTGGTGCGTTAAGTTTTCTCATCAGAAATATCCGGTAATGAAGTTGAATGTATAATATTTGTTAAATGTGCAAATAAAGTGCAAAAACAACGCAACATAATACATTGCCTGAAATAGAGGCTGATACCGCTTGCTATAAGTGTATGTTGTACCTTTAATTGTTTAAGATACTGCGACTTTAAAGTACCTAAATAGACAGTGGAGTTTTATGGATTTTTTATTTCCCGACAGTATGTCTTTATTTTTGTTTTTATTAATGATGATCACCGCTGGCTTTACTTCTTTTATATCTGCTGCATTTGGTGCGGGTGGCGGATTAATGCTGCTTGTTGTTATGGCGTCGTTTATGCCTATGGCAGTTGTTGTGCCAGTGCATGGTTTAGTACAGCTTGGCTCTAATGCAAATAGGTTTTTACTCAGCTTTAAACATATAGATAAAAGCATGTTTGTATATTTTGCGTTAGGCGGCTTAGTAGGGGCGGGGTTATCAAGTTTTGTTATTGATGATATATCGCTTGATGCTATGAAGTTAGTGGTCGCTATTTTTGTTATTTATTTACTGTGGGGTAAAACGCCACCTATAAAATTAACCTCTAAGCTATGGCGTATGGTCGCCGGTGGCATAACGACTTTTATTTCTATGTTTGTGGGGGCAAGCGGGCCATTAGTTGGTAGCTGTTTATATATAAATAATTACGAAAAGTTAAAGTTTACGGCAACGTTTTCGAGCATTATGAGTGTGCAACATTTATTAAAAGCGGTAATTTATGGTGCTGTTGGTTTTAGCTTTTGGCAATGGATGCCGCTTGTAATTGCTATGGTACTAAGTGGTGCTGTAGGTACTTGGTTTGGAATTAAATTACTTAAAAGGATGGCTGGGGATAAATTTAAGCGTATTTTTAGAGTCGTTTTAACGCTATTAACGCTACAACTCGGTTGGCAAGGTATTAAAATATTACTCCACTAATTTACTTAGTGGAGTAAATTTAACTTTATTAAACATAAATTACTTAAGCGAATTAAATAACTCATTGCCTAAAAACTACCGATGCAGAGTGACTACACTGTAATTTTTGGCTTATCGATGAGCTATACTAATCTGCAATAATTGTTTATACGTTTAATTAAATAGGTATTAAAGCTTATTTAACAGCGGCTTTAATTGGTTTGTCGCCATCAAATAATTCAAAGATGCGGTTAGTAATAAATGAGTTAGTCGCAATATGTAATAATGCATTGGCTACGTTTTCACGGCTAATTTTAGCCTCAGAACGATCACTTGGTCGCTGCGTCGTTACTTGCATTGAAGCGTTATCATCAGTCAGTGTACCAGGGCGAACAATGGTGTAATTTAAACCACTATTGATTAAGTGCTCGTCAGCCATGTGCTTAGCAACTAAGTAAGGTTTTAAATCACCTTGAATTGAATCTGGGTCGTCTGCACCAATTGAACTGACCATAATAAAGTGTTTAACGCCATGTTCTTTTGCAAAGGTAGCTGCTTTAGTTGCAGCCCATAAATCAATAAGTACAGTTTTATCATCGCCTGTACTTCCACCAGAACCTGCAGCAAAAATCACTTGGTCACAGCCTTTTATTGCTTCGCCAAAATCGCCTTCAAGATCTTGCTCAACAATAGTTAAAAAAGAGCTGTTTAAATCACTTAGCTTATTTTTGTCACGCACTAATGCCACAACATTTTGCTCATTTTTTAAAAGTAGCTCAGTTGCCATTTTACCTATTTGTCCGCTTGCGCCAATAATTAGGGTCTTACTCATAATTAACTCCTTCCAATAAATAGTAAAAGTAATGTGCTTACAAACAGACCTTGGGGGTAGGGGATAATTTTTAAAGGGTAAAAAAGAGTTTAAATGAGCTAATTTCAAAAAATACTTTAATTAAAATTCAATACTTAACTGAGCATTAAAATTAGCTGCTTTTGGCGTGTTTTTTAGAACTTTTTATTCAACCATTATACTCACTTCGGTCACATAACTACGGCGATATAGACTAATACGAACCTTATGTTCTTGGTAATTATAAAACAAAGTGCGATATGTATTATTGCCGTTTGTTTTTAACGGCTCACCTAATTTTTGCTGATAAAAGCGAGCGATATCAGAAATTGAATCTGTTAAATAACCAGTGCGAACCATTGGGTATTCGCCGGCTACATCCATTGTTGTAACAAACTCTTCAGGAAGTGGGATTTCAGTGACGTTTTGGCTAAGTACATTAAACGATAGAGTGCATAGCAGTATTATTAAAAATGCTAAAGTTTTCATTAAAGTCCTTTAAATAATAAATTCCATTTATTGGTACTCATTTTACCTCAATAAGCACCTTTGTCATTTAAATTTTATTACGAATTAAATCTCGTACTATAAACCGAGCAGGGTGAATAGCTTGGCTTACACGTTCGCTTAATGGGCGGGGCTCGTTATTTAAACAACTTATTAACCGACGCATTATACAACTCTTAATATGGCTGCACTCCAGTTACACGTTGAAGTTTGAAAAAGTTACGCAAATAAGGATCGTTGAATTAAGTTTGCTCATTAGGCATAGTGCTAATGTAAACTAATACTTTAAAAGGAATTTTTATGAAAAATAATATTATCAAAGTACTTTTAATTTGTACTACCTACCTGTGCTGCATATTTAACCTGCAAGCAAAGCCATTATTAACGGCTTACCCCGATGCGAAATTAGAGAGAAAAGTCACTTTATCGGGTGAAGAAGCACAGTTTGTATCAGCCTTTAATCCTGCGCTAAAAAAACCTCAACAATTTGAATATAAGACATTTATTGGTGATGTAAGTCATTTTTCTTATCTAATAAAGAATGTTGCTTCTTTAAAGGTAATAGAAAACTACAAAGACGCTTTAAATGATGCTGGATTTAAAGTTTTGTATACATGTTCTTTAAACGATTGTTATGAAAAGCGAGAGGATAAATTGCTGGCTGAAGAGTCGAGCTATTTCAACGTGTCTAGTTATTACGGACAACCACATTATATTTACGCAGCAAAAGGAGAGGTTCCTGAAGCTGCCATTTCGTTATTTGTTGGACAATATAAAAATACGACACAAGCGCTTTTGACTACGATCAATATTAAAGAAATTGAAACTGGGCTGATAAAAGCTGATTTTGAAGCATTCAAGAAAAAAGTTAGTAATAAAATAAAAAAATCTACACATGAAGATCTTAAAGGTTCTGCTGATCATCTTTTATTAAGTCGTTACCCTGGTAGCTATATCGAGGATTATCAAAATGTTGATTATGAGGAGTTTAGTATCCCAATTGGCAAGTCTGATAAAAAAACGAGTACTTCACCTATGCTTGATGTTACAGGAGATTTAACGCGAATTACTTATATTGCGAATAAAGTATCGACGTTAAAAATTTATCATAACTATGTGAGTGCTTTGACTAAAGAAGGTTTTGAAACCGTATTTTCTTGTCAAAAAAATGAATGCGGTACAAAAAGAAAAGAGATTCAAGCATTAGGCGATAAGCTGGCAATCAAATCTGTTTATAACTACTTTCACCAACCTAGATATCAAGTTATGAAAAACACTCTAAATGAGCAAACTACCTACGTTGCCTTTTTTATAGGTAATTATAATGGCGATTCTCGTATTCAGCTTGTTGTTGCTCGTACAGAGCCCTTAGTGACAGGCTTAATAGAAACGAATAGTGATAAAATTCTTGAGCAGTTAGAGCAAAAAGGAAAAGCGTCTATTTACGGTGTTTTATTTGATTATGATAAAGCCACTATTAAAGCTGAATCTAAAGAGGCGTTAGATGTTATTGCTCAAGTTATGGAAAAAAATAAAAAATTGAGTTTATATGTTGTTGGTCATACCGATGATAAAGGCTCGTTTGATTATAATTTAAAGCTTTCAAAGCGCCGTGCTGATGCGGTTGTTAACGCATTAATTGCTGATTATGGGGTAGCTAAAGCAAGGTTATTAGCTCAAGGAGCGGGTCCTTATTCACCCGTTGCAACTAATAAAAATGATTTAGGTCGTGAACTAAATCGCCGTGTTGAATTAGTTGAAAGGTTGTCTAGTTCGAAATAATTTATGTTTTTAATTTATATGCACATTAGACCTATTGTTTTAATGTGCATACCTCATTTAAATTTTATTACGAATTAAGTCTCGCACTATAAACCGGGCAGGGTGAATAGCTTGGCTTACACGTTCGCTTAATGGGCGAGGCTCGTTATTTAAACAACTCACGAGATGTTCTGCGCTTAGCGGTGCGCTACATAAAGCGCGGGCGCCAAAGCCGGTAAAAATATGTAGGCCTTGTTGTGGCTTATTAAGTTTCTCATATTGATAGCGTTTTCCTAAGCGTAAGTTAGCAAAGGCCATTGTATAATCACTTTGTTCGCACCATTGCCCTGCCATTGGTAGGTGATCTATAAATGTGCATCGTACAGCTGCTTTTGCCGAGGTAATATTGCCAAGGGTAGAGGCAAATTCACTTTGCTGATAAAAGCTAAGTAGTTGCTCTTGGTTTAATTGGTTGTCGAGCGCTGTAACTTGACGGCTTTTAGTATTTTTTTCAAACGTTGCACCCATGCAGTGATGATCTAAATAGGCTGGGGTAAAATACCCTTTATGGCATAGCACTGTTTTAAGTTTGCGTGATTGCTCACTTGCCTCAATATGTGAAACTTGCCCGCGTACGCCTACTATTGGTAGCGCTTTTGTTTGCTCAAATGCATCACTGTGCTCGCCTGCACAAATAATTACATCACTAAAAGGACCTAACTGCTCATCATTCGTTAATAAAAACCAACCGCTGTCAGTTTTTTTAAGCTGTTTTATATTGCAGTTAGGTACGCTTTTAAATGGGTTTATGCTATTTGCAGCGCTTAACATGGCGTTTACTAATTGCGGAGGGTTAACCCAGCCGCCTTGTTCAAAAAACACGCCCGAATAACCTGTTTCTACGCCGGCTATTTCGTCGCCTTGCTCTGCGGTTACGTTGTGCATTAGCTGGGTTGGCCACAGTTGTTTTTGTGCTAAGTTTTCATGTTTATCGGCCAGAGGTTTTTTTACTGCGTGTTGTAATACGCCGCACCAATCGTAATCAAAATTAAAACCACTGCTAAGTAAGTTGTTATATAGGCGCTTTGCGTATAAAAAGCTATGTGCAAACAATTCGCTGTGCGGCGAGTTTTTAGCTTGTAGGTGAGGGTAGATAGCGCCTTGCACATTGTGCGATGCCCCCATAGCTGGTTTTTCATCTTGGCAGAATAATTGGCTTGCTATGCCTCGTTTAGCCAAACTATATAAAATGCAGCTACTGGCTATACCGCCGCCAATGACCGCTACATTTTTTAAAGCGCTGCTATCTTGATGAAAATATGCAGGAGCTGATTGAGCATCATTTACGCACTCTAGTTGGCCAACAAGCATATCTCTTTTTTGGCCAAAGCCTTTGGCTTTTTTAGTATTAAAGCCTGCATCAATTAATCCACGGCGAACAAAACCTGCTGAAGTAAATGTTGATAAGGTTGCATTTGCCCTTGATATATTGACCATAGAATTAAATAAACTTTGCTGCCACATTTCGGGGTTTTTACTTGGCGCAAAACCATCTAAATACCAAGCGTCAACAATTCCTGTTTGCGGATAGCTCATTGCTTGTATTGATTCAAGTGCATCTCCAAAGTATAAATCGAGAACAACAAGTCCATTGTCAAATTCGAGTCTGTGGCATCCTTCTAAATTAATTGGGTATTGTTTAGATAATTTGTTACTAAAGGCACTTAATGAAGGCCATGCTTGTAGTGCTTTGTTTAAATCATCTATGTGCAGTGGATATTTTTCAAATGAAATAAAGTGTAAGCGTTTAACACCATTATCTAATTGATTTTGAACTTGTTGACGTGCAAGGTGGTCAGTAAAGCGTTGCCATGTATTTAAAAAGTTTAAACCTGTACCAAAGCCGGTTTCGGCAATAACAAAATGTGGCTGGTCATGATTTTGTAATCGTGCATCTATATTATTTTGCTCATAATACACATAATGCGATTCAGCTAAGCCATCGTCATTAGAAAAATAAATATCACCGAAGTCATTAGCGAAAGGTGTACCTAAATTATTAAAGTGTATATGTGCATTTTTGATCATGATTTTTTAATTTTATAGATATATTTTTTAATTATTTTACGGGTTTTCTTTGAAATAGTCTGGCGTTATTTATAAGCTAGCAGTTCAGAGTACAAGTGTACGCTAGAAAGCTGACCACTTAGGTGATTAAATTCGCGTAAAATAGAATGCAATTAAGTATTAAGCTAAGGGAATTACCCATGAGAAGAGCTGTAATTACAGGTATCGGTGTTGTATCAAGTATAGGTAACAACAAAGAAGAAGTATTAGAATCGTTAAAAACGGGCAAAAGCGGCATCGCTTTTAATCAAGAATTTGCCGATTATAAGTTACGTAGTAACGTATCGGGTAAAATTGATATTGACGTTAAAGCACACGTTGACCGCAAAGCAATGCGCTTTATGGGAGATGCTGCTGCTTACTCTTATATTTCAATGACGCAAGCAATTGAAGACTCAGGTTTGTCTGACGACCAAGTATCAAATGAGCGCACGGGTATTATTGTTGGCTCTGGCGGTGGTTCGTCTAAATGGCAAGTAGAAGCTGCTGATATTTTACGTGAAAAAGGCGTAAAACGTGTAGGGCCTTATATGGTGCCACGCACTATGGCGAGCACTACATCTGCTTGTTTAGCAACACCATTTAAAATTAAAGGTGTTAACTATTCAATTAGCTCTGCATGTGCAACATCTGCGCATTGTATTGGTAATGCAGTAGAGCAAATCCAGCTTGGCAAGCAAGACGTTGTGTTTGCTGGTGGTGGTGAAGAGCTACACTGGACATTGGCAATGGAATTTGACGCTATGGGCGCACTTTCTACTAAATACAATGAAACACCTGAAAAAGCGTCTCGTACATACGATGCAAATCGCGATGGTTTTGTTATTTCTGGCGGCGGCGGTATTGTTGTAGTTGAAGAACTTGAACATGCACTTGCACGTGGCGCGCACATTTACGCTGAAATTGTTGGCTACGGTGCAACATCAGATGGCTACGACATGGTTGCTCCATCTGGCGAAGGTGCAGCACGTTGTATGCGCCAAGCTATGCAAGATGTAGATAGTATTGATTACCTAAATACGCACGGCACATCAACGCCTGTAGGCGATGTTAAAGAGTTAGGTGCGATACAAGAAGTGTTTGGTGGTAAATCACCAATGATCAGTGCAACTAAAGCAATGACAGGTCATGCATTAGGTGCTGCAGGTGTTCACGAAGCTATTTTCTCATTAT
This sequence comes from Pseudoalteromonas sp. SG43-8, assembly GCF_014164245.1. Classification (NCBI taxonomy): domain Bacteria; kingdom Pseudomonadati; phylum Pseudomonadota; class Gammaproteobacteria; order Alteromonadales; family Pseudoalteromonadaceae; genus Pseudoalteromonas; species Pseudoalteromonas sp. SG43-8. Next base: position 26,889 of record NZ_JACJEX010000001.1, read on the forward strand.
TAATGCTAGAGCACAGCTTTGTAGCACCTTCAATTAATATTGATGAGTTAGATGAGCAAGCAGCAGGTTTAGATATTATTACTGAGCGTCGTGACGTTGAGTTAAATACTGTAATGTCTAATAGCTTTGGCTTTGGTGGCACAAACGCGACTTTAGTTATGAGTAAGTACAAAGGTTAATTTGAGCTTATAAGCCCTATATGCAAACGTATATCTGGGCTAAATAGCCCAAAACAAAAAAGGAAAGCCTAGGCTTTCCTTTTTTATTATCGAAAGTTTAATTAACCTTCGTTATGTTCTTGACGCGCTTGCTCAATTTCGTCAGCAATTTCTTGCGCTTTTTGCTTAGTCTTTTCAGTTAACTCGCCAGCAGCTTCTTTGCTTTTAATCCATGCGTCAACCGCAATCTCTTTGCCGTCGTCGTACATGTCTAAGCCCATTGCTTTACTTTGCTCTAATAGCTCGTTTAAAGACTCGTCATTTTTAAGATCGTTAGTTGTCTCTTTAACGTCGTTCCATGCATCACCAAGCTTTTCTTGCATTTGTGCGCTTTTATCTTTTGCATCTTCTTTTACTTCGTTGGCATCTTCACAACCAGTTAATGTAATTAAAGTGCCTAATAAAGCTAAACCTGCTAATTTATTCATGTGCTATCTCCTTTAGAGACTGATAATTAATTCGAGGCAGACTATACAACAATGAAAATGAACGCCCCCGTAACAAAACGATTAAATTTTAAATTAATGAATGAGCATGATTGGCCTCAATTATTTGAACTCGACCAAGACCCAGCTGTAATGCAGTATTTAACACGAGGTGAACCTACCTCTTTAGAGCAAATAAAAAATGAGGGAGTGCCTCGTATGCTCGCATATCGAAATGAGCTTAAAGGCTGGGGGCTGTGGAGTATCACTATAAAGCAAACCAATACATTTATAGGTTGGGTATTAATAAGGCCTATGGGCTTTTTTACTGATGCACCAAACTACAGTGATATTGAAATAGGCTGGCGCTTTAAGCAAGCAAGTTGGGGGCATGGTTATGCAACCGAGGCGGCTTTAGCATTATGTGATGAACTTATAAAGCAAGATGACGTTAAGGCGATAAGTGCAACGGCACTAAAAGATAATACGGCCTCTATAAATATAATGAAAAAGCTAGGCCTGCAATTTATAAAAAATTATACACATACAGACGAGCAAGGCGACTTACCCGCGGTGCTTTATTCAAAAAGTGTTTAAAGATGATTAAATATCAACAGTATAAAGATTGACCTGTCCTTAAGTGACGTGCATTAATAAGAATGCGTAACTAAAAAATAATAAATTAAGGATGTTGTATGGGATTGTTTTTTGCACCAAGTAAATTAATCGTCAAAAGTGTGCTGGTTTTACAGTTCGCTGCTTTTAGCGTTTTAGCGCAGCCTTTATCGCAAAGCGCGGTAGCAATGCCTGACTCGTTCAGTGCCGATGCTGCTAAAAGTATATTAGAGCAAGGCGGTAATGCTGTTGATGCGGCTATTACGGCACAATTTGTACTTGCAGTAACACTTCCTGAAGCCGGCAATATTGGCGGCGGGGGATTTATGCTTATTCAAAAAGATGGCAAGGGTGATTTTATAGATTATCGCGAAACAGCGCCAACAGCAGCTCATCGTGATATGTATTTAGATGAGCAAGGTAATGTTATTGCAAACAAATCAATATATGGCATTCACGCAAGCGGTGTACCTGGCAGTGTAGCGGGCATGTGGCTTGCCCATCAAAAGCATGGCACTTTAAAGTGGGAAGAATTAGTACAACCTGCGGTAACGTTGGCTGAGCAAGGGTTTGTAGTTCCGCCTAAGTTAGCAAAAGGTGTGAGCAATTATATAGCCCACCTAAAAGAGCAAAAAATAAATGTAAACTTCGAAAAATACTTTGCTGATGTAAAAGCTAATAAAGTATTTAAGCAACCCGAGTTAGCGGCGACGCTAAAGCGTATCCGTGATAACGGACAAGATGGGTTTTATAAAGGCGAAACTGCAAATATTATTGCTAAATTTATGCACCAACATGGCGGTATAATTAATCAAGATGATTTAAAAGGTTACACCGCTAAATCACGTACACCTATTAAAGCGAGTTGGAATGGTTATGAAGTACTTACTTCTCCACCGCCGAGTTCAGGTGGTATTGCTATTTTACAGTGGCTTAAAATGTATGAGTTACAAAAACCAGATGCGGGCTTAGCGCATAACTCTACTCAGTATGTACACTTACTTTCTGAAATAGGTAAACGTGTATTTGCAGATAGGGCGGAGTATTTAGGCGATCCTGATTTTTTTGATGTACCAGTCAACGCATTAACTAATATTAACTACCTCAAAGAGCGCAGTAATGGCATTTCGTTAACCGCTATCTCGACTACCGAAAATATTAAACCGGGCCTTAAAGAAAGTGAGCAAACTACACACTTTTCAATCGTTGATAAAATGGGTAACGCTGTCGCAAATACCACCACAATAAACTTAGGGTTTGGTAGCGGTGTAGTTGTTGAAGGTGCAGGGTTTATTTTAAATGATGAAATGGACGACTTTAGTGCCAAACCAGGCGTTATGAATGTGTTTGGTGCAATAGGCGGTAAAGCTAACGAAATACAGCCGCACAAGCGTATGCTTAGCTCTATGACGCCTACAATACTCCTTAAAGACAACACCGTTAAAATGGTGACAGGCTCGCCTGGTGGCACAACAATTATTAGCTCTGTGTACGAATCTATCTTAAATGCGGTAGAGTTTGATATGACTGCTGAGCAGGTTGTAAATAGCCCTCGTTTTCATCATCAACTATGGCCTAAAAATATAATTAGAACACACATAGGTTTAACCGATAGCGTAAAAGCAGAGCTTACAAAAATGGGTTACACCATAGATGAGAATCACTTTGGTGACTTACACGTTATTATTAATAAAGAGGGCCAATTAGATGCCGCTTCTGAAGCATCAGGACGTGGTAAATCAATTGTTTTTTAAATAAAAAAACACCGCGTTAAGAGCGCGGTGTTTTAAACAATATAAAATTATTAAGTATCAATTAAATCTTCAACACCCACTATTAGCCATGGAGCGTCGTCTGAAATTAGACGCTCTAAGTGCCAAATTTCTAAAATAGGCTCTTCTTTTTTATCGCCTAAATCACGGTACTTACCTTTAAAGCGAACACTAACTTGCCACGATTGCGCGTTTGTATCTGCGCGCACAAGTTCGGCATCAATAAACATCACTTCTGTTTCTACGCTTTGTATAGCTTCACGTTCAGCTTTAAACTCGGCAACAAGTGCAGGGCTTAAGTATTCAGCCATTGTGGTGTAATCGGCATTGTTCCATGCAGTTTGTAGCGTATGGTAATGACTACGGGCACCTTGCAAAAAGCCATTAACGTCAAAGTTAGGTGGTAAATTAAAAGGCACACTTTCACCTTGTGGGGCGCTGCTTGCAAAGCCTGTACTTGTTGGTTGCTCGATAGGTGCTTGTTTAAGAGCATTTTGCTGAGCACTTGTATTTGCACTGGCAAGTTGTGGGGCACGATTAGCACGTAAAAAGCCCGTTACTAGCTTAAATAAAATAAAGAGTCCGCCAGCTAATAAAATCATTTCTAATAGCTGAAAACCTTCGAAATCGTCGCCTAACATTGCTGCAATTAAGCCACCCGCTAAAAGTCCCCCAAAAACGCCTGCCATAATGCCTTTTTTATTTAATGTGGCTTTAGGTGCAGCGTTAGGTGTTGTTGTATCTGTTTGCTGTTTTTGCGCTGTTTGTTGTGTTGCAGGTGTCTGTCCGCGTTTACTACTGCCAAACTTTTTACGTGCGTGTGCATCAAAACTGGCAGTACATAATAATGCCAATAATGAAAAAATAACGATGATGTTCTTCATGAAATTCCCTAATTAAAATCGAGCCGCGATTATAATTTACTTTCTTTAGAAATTTAATTAATTACTTTAAAAATCAGAGGTTTTGGGGAGAGAAGAAACGCTTTGTTAGTGAGTATATAATCAAAAAACCGCTCAGTAGAAACTAAGCGGTAAATTTGTCTATTTTAAAGCCAACGAATTGCGCCAGTAACGCGTTCATTGTATGTATCTAGAGGTGCTCCAAGACTTGCCACTAAAATAGTATCAGCTTGTGAGCCACGATTAATGTGACCTTCAAAGCGCTCATCGCGGAAGTTGTCATCCCCAAAACCAAATGATTTATTTTCAGAAGGCACTATAAATACCGTCATTGGACCAAAGTCAGACTCAAATATTAAATGCAGTCCTTTTTCGCCTTTAAAATCACAAAACATGGCATAAGTTACAGCGCCAGGAAGCTCATCAAGATGACCACCTAATACTGCAAGCTTGTCGTTAACGCTTTGTAGGCTAATGGGCTCTTTTTTATCAAGCGCATTAATTTCGTAGTACACATGGGCAAGCGCATGCTCACCTGCTTCGTGTGCAATATTTTGCTCTGTACTAAAAAAGAAGGCACTAATCGCCACTACAAAAGACGCTGCTAACGCAAGATGTACACGATCAAACTTAAAACGCGATCGAGCATCAACCACGTTTTTACCAGTTGCTTGTTCTTCTTGGAGTGCTTTTTCTTTTAAGGATGTGTTTAAAAGAATGCGGTCTGCAAGATTTTCAGGCACAGGTATATCTAAAGAATCTTGAATGAATTTATCAAAATCTTTCATATCGTTAATAAAACTTTGTCGCTCTGGGTTATTGTCAGCAAACTCCATAAGCTCCTTGTCAATGTCGTTTGGCTGCGCAATAGTGCGGCGACGAAACTCAAGTTCATCCATTATTTTGATGCCCCTTTAAGTTGTTCATCATCACGGCTTAAAGCCTCTTTAAGTTGATTTCTGGCACGGTATAAACGAGTCATTACCGTGTTTTTATTTAAATTGAGTATGCCTGCAATTTCTTCACCAGAGCAGCCCATTACAACTTGCAGTAATAATGGCTCTCGGTATTCATCAGATAGCAGTGCAATCTGGCGTTGAATTACCGTTTGTTCCATTTCATCGTCTAATGAATGGCTGGTTTCATCAACAAGCGTATCGTTTTCTACGTCGCTGTAATCAAACTGTTTACGTTCAAATCGGCGTGCGTTTTCTCTTCGTAATATAGTAAGCAGCCAAGGTTTAGCTGCCTTTTGATCAAGTAAAGAGTCGAGTGAACGCCATGCGCGTAAAAACGTTTCCTGTACTAAATCATCTGCTATGTGCGGATCACGGCATAACCAATAAGCAAAGCGATAAAGCTCTTTATTGTAAACGTGGACCAAGGCTTCATAACGCTTTTGTTTCTCTGCCATATCGATTAAGACCTGATTGTTTGATTTTTTCTTTCCAAGCATAAGCACTTTTTTAATTAAAAATTATTAGTTATTGCAAAAAAAGACCTAAGGTTCGTAGTTATTAATCATAAAGGTCTTTTAATACAGCTTGTTGCGACTTTGATGCCTGAGTTTGATAGATCTCAAGAATTTTAATAATAGCATTAAGATCCGTGTTTGCGCCTTTATTACTATAAAGTTGTGCCTGCAATTGGCTAATGAGACCGTTAAGCTCGCTGCTGTTTACGTGGATGCAGAGCTCATCAATCGCGCCAACATTTTTATGGGTCACCTTTACAGAAAAGTTATTTAATGCGGTGTAAAAGGCTTTCACATCGTGTTTTTTGGCTAATGCTTTAAGCTCATTTAAGCTTGGCTGAGAAGTACCACGGGTGTTTAGCTGTAATTTTTCAGTCGTATTTTTAGTAGAACGGCTTATTAAGTAAAAAATTACAGTACCAATCCATAAAATATACCCTAAAGCGGCAACAACTATTAACCAAAGAGGAGTATCACTTTTAGTTTCAATAGGTTGTGTGCCAGTTGCTTGATTCGAAATATTTTCAAGAGTAGGTGAATTATTTGTGCTGGGTTGTGGGTTTGCTATGGCTGTATTAGGCGCGGTAGTACTTGGCGTTACTGTAATAGTACGCTTTGGTAATGTAGCTACACTAATACGGTTCATTTTGGTATTAAACCAAGGCAGCTTTATTTCAGGCAAAGTATAAGTACCTGGTTTTTGCGGCAGTAAGGCATATGATGCCGTTTGTTGCGATACAACGCGTCCGTCTCGCACTGCATTGTTATTTTCTTTTTTATCAGGATAGCTGCGTATGCCATCAATAGTAGGCATAGAGATTTCAGGTAATTGCTCTTTTGTAACTCCAAGCGCGGTAAGCGTAATAGTACGTGTTATAGGCGTACCTACTTCTACTGTGTTGTCGTTAGGTTGCCATTCTTCATCAAGGTTAACCAATTCGCTTGGTAACCATGCGCCTTTATAGTCACTCGGGATTGGTTTTATTTCTACTTGCTGATCCTCGCCAAGAGCAGATACCTCCAGTTGGCGGTAATTTTGCTGTACTCGCCCTTGAAAAGCGGGGCCTGCAATCGTGTAGGCACCACTTTTTTGTGGCTGAATTAAATACTCACGAGTAATAACAAGGTAGCGTTTGCCATCAACCAGCTCATAACTCTCAGTTTGTTTACCTAATTGGGTTAGCTGAGCATCTTCCATACTTGGTGTGCTTAAGCTGCCATCAAGCAGTTCTTTGGCAAGGTAGAGCTTAACAGTGTAAACACCGGCTTCTTGGACAAATAATGAATTACTTGAGAGCGACGTTTTTAAAAATATTTCGTTATTTTTATCTGCATCAACTGAGCGTTTTGCCACTTTTAATTTAATAGGTTGTGAGGTTAACCCTGCAACGCTAAATGCCGGTATCGTGTAATCACCCTCTGTACGGGTCATTAGTTTAACTGACCACGTAGTTTGTTTATTAATGCTGCCATTAATAATGTTGGTACGAGAGCTTAAGCTCGTCGGGCCTACAACAAAGTCTTTTAACAGCGATGAGGTGTCTGGTTGCTCGCCTTTAACTGTATCGTCTACCGATATATTAAGCATAAAAAATTCACCCGCTAATACAGGGTTTTTATCTATGCTGGCTTCTAATTTGGTGGCAGCCCACGAAGGCATCGCACTTAATAGCAATAAACAGCAAAATAATCGCATTACCATGATTTTTCGACTCCTGTAGGGCGACGTTTATATTGTCTTTTTTGGGCTTCTAATTGCATTTTATTCCGTAATAAAATAGCCGGATCGTCCGGGACTTTTCTAAGTAGTTGATTAAGCTGTTGTGCTTTTTCTTTTTCTTCATTAGTGAGCTCACTTGCTTGGGCTTGCATCGCTTGTTGCTGAGCATTTTGTTTTTGCTCATCAGTGGCAGGTTGCTCACTTATTGCTTGTGGCTTACTTTGTTGCTGCTCATCCTCTTTAGGCTGGTCAGCGTCTTTATTTTGCCCTTGCTCACTTTGTGGCTGAGCTTGCATATCAGGCTCATTTTGCTTATCTGATTGCTCGCCAGGCTCACCTTGTTGATCTTTTGATTGTTCAGACTCTTTATCTGATTTTTCATCGCTTGAGCTTTGACTTTCGTTTTCGCCTTTTTCAGAATCGCTTTTATCACCATTTTGTTGCTGATCCTGTTTTGACTCATCAGAATTTTGCCCTTGGTTCTGCTCATCTTTTTTCTGACTATCATCTTGGTCTTGAGAGTCGTCGCCGTCGCTTTGCTGATCTTGCTGGTTTTGTTGCTCTTGTTGATTTAGTAATTGCTCAACTAAGGCTTGGTTATCGGCTGCTTGCGTAAAGTCATCTTGTAAGCTTTGGGCTTGTTTGTACGCCTCAATTGCGTCCTCAAGCTTGCCAGCTTTGGCAAGGGCATTACCGTAGTTGTATAAACCGGTAGCCGACTTATCATTATTAAACTCATTAAGTGCAGCATCAAAATTACCTTGCTGGTATAGCGCCGCGCCTTTTAACTCACTCGATTGCGCCTGTGTTGCCGCATCGTATTCTTTATTATTGTAAGCCTGCAATGCACGTTGATCTGCATTTTGCAAAAGAGTAGGGAGCTCTACGGCATACGCATTTTGCTGCGGTAAAAAACCAAAAGCTAAAAATACGCCTAACAAGGCAGCGCGTCTGAATAAATACAAACCAAATGGCAGTAATAACAAGAGTCCGTAAATACCTGCATCTATTCGCCAAAGTGCATGGCTTTGTTTTTCGTCTTTCAATAATTCACTCTGCGCATTTGGGGCAAACGTATTTATGTCATTATTGCTAGGTTGGTAACTAGCAAATTTACCACCGCTGCTTGATGCTAAATTTTTAAGCTGAGAGGCATTAATTGTAGGTACTACAATTTGGCCGTATCTGTCTTTCAAAAAGCCGCCTTCAGGTAACTTAATTGGTGCGCCTTGAGCGGTACCTACACCATATATATTTAATCTATATTGGGTGTTACTGGTAAAGCTACTCACGTCGCTTTGTTCTTGTTGGTCAATACCGTCGGTCACTAAAATAATGTCGCCATCTATATAACCCGCTTGCGTTAATAGCTCTTTGGCCATATCAAGACCCGCTAAAACGTTTGAGCCTTTGTCTGGCATTATTTCAGGGCTCAAGCTTGGAATTAAATTACTGAGTGTTGTGGCATCGTTTGTTAGTGGTGAAATTACATAGGCCGTGCCTGCGTAAGCTACAAGCGCGGTATCACCTTCTTTAAATAGCTCAATCATATCAAGCGCTTTAAAGCGTGATTGCATTAAACGATTTGGCAAAATATCGGTGCTGTACATTGAGTACGACATATCCATAACAATTACACGGGCACTTTTACTTTGAAATACAGGAACTTGTTTTTTTTCAAAACTAGGCCCAGCACTAAATAAAATGCCAAGGCTGCAAAACAAAGCAACTAACCAAAGTGGCTGGCTGGCTTTAGTGTTTGCTTCGCTCATTATAAATTGTGCTAAATGAGGTGCAATTAACTGCTCACTGGTGGTTTTTTTATGCTTAATTAAGGCAACAAAAAATAATGCCACAGCAGGGATGAGTAACCATAAAAGAGCGGGGCGAATAAATTCAAAATCCATTAGTTTGGCTCCTTTAATGCACGCAGTGTACTAAGCATTACTTTTAAGCTAATAAGTAAAATAGCGATAAGTAACGGGTAGTAAAATAATGAGCTTTGTGGGCGAAATGTTTGTTCATCAGCGCTAATAGGTTCAAGCTTATCAAGCTCTGCGTAAATTTGTTGAAGGCCAGCTACATCTTTGGCTCTAAAGTATAACCCGCCAGTTTGCTCGGCAATCTTTTTAAGTAAGCTTTCATCTAAACTACTGCCACTAGAGCCACCCATGTTAAAGAGGCTAAAGCCGCGCGGATTATCTGAGCCAACGCCAATGGTGTACACTTTAATACCTTCCTCGCGAGCTAGCAGCAGAGCATCTTCTGGGTTTAAATTACCAGCGGTATTTTGTCCGTCGGTTAATAGCACCACAATACGATTGCTTTCATCTTTATTGGCAAAGCGTTTTACCGAAAGACCCAATGCATCACCAATGGCTGTTGCGCGTCCCACTAAACCAATTTGCGCTTCACTGAGCATTTTACTTACTGTTTTAACGTCGCGCGTGAGGGGGGTTTGTAAAAATGCGGTGTCGCCAAATAATATCAGCCCAAGCCTGTCGCCTTGACGCTGCTCTATAAAATCACTGAGTACGGCTTTTACCATGGTAAGGCGGTCAACATATTGGCCATTGTAAGCCATGTCTTGCTCGGTCATAGAGCCTGACAAGTCAACCGCTAACATTATGTCGCGACCTTCATTTGGTAATGAGATTGGCTCATCTAACCATGTTGGATTGGCAGCAGCAGTAACAAGTAATAACCAAATTATCCACTCGAGGGGATTTAAACGTCGTGCGTGTGGCTCAATGCTTTGGCTGGTTAAATTGTGCTTTGCAAAACTGGGTATACGTAAACGCGTACTGGCATTACTTGCTGCGGGTTTTAATAGTAAAAGTAATAAAGGTAAGGGTAGTAATAAAAATAACCATGGCCAGCTAAATTCAAACATTTACTGACTCCTTTATTTTAAATTGCTTAATACCTTGGCGAAATTTTTCGCACAGTGTTGTATCTTTTTGGCTAGGGTTATACAAGCTTAGTATTTCTTGTTCTGTAAAGCTTAAACCGGTGAGTGTATTAAGTGTTGTGCACCATTTAGAGGTAGATTGCGCAGCAAGTCGCTTGTCGTAATATTCAATCACTAAACGTTTTAAAATAATATGCAGTTGCTGAGGGTTTTGCTCACTTTGGCTCAATTGTATTGCGTAGCGTTTAGGCTTTTTAAATTTATGTTTTTTATAAAATATATAAATAGCTGCGCACAATGCTAAAAACAGCAGTGTAATAATAACCCACCAAGCAGGGGCGAGTGGCCACCAATTAACTTGGCTTGGCGCTATTATATCGTGCAGGCCATCGAGTGGATTGGTTTGCATGGTTATTTTCTCACTAATTGCAGCTCAAGCGGTGTTGCTGCATTGAATGATATTAAATTAAGACCCGATTTAGTTAGGCGATTAAAGCGCGCGCTAAATGCTTGCTCAGCATTTTTAGCAAAACGTTCTCTAAAGCTGTTATCCATTAATGGTAGGGCAAAGTCTTGACCATTTGCATTAACAGTAACGGCTTGCTTAAACGCAGGTAACTGATGCTCAAACGGATCGCTTATGTGGCAACCAATCAGCTCGCAGTGGCGGCTTAATATTTCAAGTTGCTTAAAGCTCGCATCATCCAGAGCATTAAAATCAGACACTAAATACACTAAGCTGCCTGGTTTTGCTAAATGGTTAAGGCGCTTTAGGTTATCGCTAAAGTTGTTAGTGGCTGTTTTATCAATATTGTTGAGCGCTTGCTGGTGGTTGTCGCATAAATTATGACAAAGCTTAAGCACGGCTTTTTCACGGGCGCTGGGTTTTAGCTCTAAATGCGAGTGCTGATTAAACACAATACCGCCAATTCTATCGCCGCGCTGACACGCCGACCATGCAACAAGAGCGCTTATATGCGCAGCTTGCACCGACTTTAACAGTAACTTTGAGCCAAACAGCATTGAGTTAGAAAAATCAGTAAATACAAATACAGGACGCTCTTTTTCTTCTTGAAAGAGCTTTGTGTGAGTCTCGCCGGTACGCGCAGTAACTCGCCAATCAATAGAGCGAATATCGTCACCTTGCTGATAATGTCGCACTTCGGCAAATTCCATTCCTCGGCCTTTGTGCGGTGCAAGGTATTGTCCTGTTAAGGTATTTTTTATTTTTACCTTAGGGGCAAGTTCAAGCAATTGCGCTTTGGCTTTGTAATACATCAGCTCTTTGAGTGCTAAATTAACACCGTGGCTATGGCTCTGTTTGAGCCATGCTTGGGTTTCTAATTGTTTTTGCATAACTTATGGTACGGCTACAAGTTCAACTATACGGCTTATTACTTGATCTTTAGTAATGCCATCGGCTTGGGCTTCGTAACTTAAAATAATGCGATGACGCAGTACGTTATGCACAACAGCTTGAATGTCATCAGGTGCTACAAAGTCACGGCCTTGAAGCCATGCATGAGCACGAGCACATTTATCAAGTGCTATTGTTGCACGCGGGCTCGCACCAAACTCAATCCAGCTACCTAGTTGCGCATCTAATTTAGCGCCTTCACGGGTAGCAATAATAAGTTGTACTAAATATTGCTCAAGCGGCTCTGCTAAATAAAGGCCTAATATTTCTTTACGAGCTGCAAATAAGTCGCTTTGACTAATTTTTTGCATTACTGGTTGTTGTTCATTAAGCGCTTCGCCGCGTGTTAAACGCAGTATATCAAGCTCATGCTCTGCGCCAGGGTAGTCAATACTTAGGTGCAGTAAAAAGCGATCCAGCTGGGCTTCTGGTAACGGGTATGTGCCTTCTTGCTCTAGCGGGTTTTGCGTTGCCATAACTAAAAACAGCTCGCTAAGCGGATAGGTATTTTTACCCACGGTTACTTGTCGCTCTGCCATGGCTTCTAATAGTGCTGATTGTACTTTGGCTGGTGCACGGTTAATTTCATCAGCTAAAATTAGGTTATGAAAAAGAGGGCCTTTTTCAAATACAAACTCGCTAGTTTGTTGGCGGTAAATATCGGTACCTGTTACATCAGCTGGTAATAAATCTGGCGTAAACTGTACGCGCTGAAATGAGCCTTCAATGCCTTTAGCAAGTGCATTAACTGCACGTGTTTTTGCAAGCCCAGGAGGGCCTTCTACTAATAAGTGACCATCAGCTAAAATAGCAATAAGTAGTGCTTGTGTAAGCTCTGGCTGGCCAATGATTTGTGTATCTAAGTACGTTTTTAATTGTGAAAATGCGTTAGCTGCCATAATAAGTGGACTGTCCTCGTCAGCTGGGTTTGTACCTAATAGTGTTAGGTGATAAATACTGACCTATTTATAAGGTTTATAATTGGGTAACTCAAGAGTTAGACTGTATTTTTTAAAATAGTTCGTTATTTTTTAACGAATTTTAGCGTACCACAAAACTTTGTAAATGCGTCTAAAAAAGCCTATTGTGATAGTCGTAATTAAACACTGTTTATATAAATTTGTGTTTATCTATTGGCTTTAGGGCACGGGTTGTTTAGAATCGAGGAAAACAAACAGGTCAGACCTGTCAGCGGGAGAGCATAAATGTCTGAGCAAAACATACTAAAAACACCAAAGGGCGACCGTATTGCCATAGTTAGCGGCTTACGTACACCTTTTGCAAAACAAGCAACAGCGTTTCACCATGTACCAGCACTTGATATGGGTAAATTGGTGGTTAACGAAATGCTTGAACGATTAAATTTCAATAAGTCAGAAATTGATCAACTTGTATTTGGTCAAGTAGTACAAATGCCAGAAGCGCCAAATATTGCACGTGAAATTGTATTGGGCACAGGTATGCCTGTATCGGTTGATGCATATTCTGTATCGCGCGCATGTGCTACCAGCTTTCAGGCTATTGCTAATGTAGCTGAGTCTATTATGGCGGGATCTGTAAGTGTAGGTATTGCAGGCGGCGCAGATTCGTCATCAGTACTACCGATTGGTGTTAGTAAAAAGCTAGCAGGCAGCTTAGTTGATTTAAATAAAGCGCGTACGCTTGGTCAACGTTTAAAAATATTTTCAAAACTGCGCTTAAAAGATTTATTACCAGTGCCTCCTGCAGTTGCAGAGTACTCAACAGGCCTTTCAATGGGGCAAACTGCTGAGCAAATGGCTAAAACACATAATATTAGCCGTGAAGATCAAGATGCATTAGCGCATCGTTCTCACTCACTTGCAACGCAAGCATGGGCTGATGGTAAGTTAAAAGATGAAGTAATGACGGCGCATTTACCGCCATATAAAAGCTTTATCTCAGAAGACAACAACATTCGTAAAAACTCAACGGTTGAAGGCTACGCCAAGCTTAAACCTGTTTTTGACCGTCAGCACGGTACTGTTACCGCTGCAAATGCAACACCATTAACTGATGGTGCAGCGGCCGTACTTATGATGAGCGAAAGCAAAGCAAAAGCACTTGGCTATGAAATACTAGGTTACGTACGTAGCTTTGCATTTTCGGCAATTGGCGTAGAAAAAGACATGTTAATGGGCCCAGCTCATTCAACGCCTATTGCACTAGATAGAGCGGGTATTACGCTTGCTGATTTAGATTTAATTGAAATGCACGAAGCGTTTGCATCGCAAACACTTGCCAATATGAAAATGTTTGCCTCAGACAAATTTGCACAAGAGCATTTAGGTCGCAGCAAAGCAATTGGCGAAATTAACATGGATAAGTTTAACGTTAACGGCGGCTCTTTAGCATATGGTCACCCATTTGCAGCAACAGGTGCACGCTTAATTACGCAAAGCTTACACGAGCTTAAACGTCGTGGTGGCGGTTTGGCATTAACAACAGCGTGTGCTGCTGGTGGTTTAGGTGCAGCCTTTGTATTGGAGAGCGCGTAATGACTGATTCAGTATTTAATTTAGCGGTAGATGAAAACAAAATTGCCGTAGTAACGATTGATGTGCCAGGGGAGAAAATGAATACCCTGCGCAGTAGTTTTGCCGATGACTTAAAAGCATTATTAGAAGACGCTAAGTCGCAAAATGTAAAAGGCATGGTATTTATAAGCGGAAAAAGCGATAACTTTATCGCGGGCGCCGATGTAAAAATGCTCGATAGCGTTCAAAAGCGTGATGATGCTTTAGCTATTAGCGAACTATGTCATCAAGCATTTTTTGATATGACAAAACTGCCATACACAACAGTAAGCGCGATTCATGGCGCTGCATTAGGTGGTGGTTTAGAGTTTGCTTTAGCGTGTGACTACCGTGTTGGTACCGACAGCGATTTAACAAAAATTGGCTTACCAGAAGTGCAACTAGGTTTACTACCAGGTGGCGGCGGTACGCAGCGCTTAACTAAAATTGTTGGTATTCAAAAAGCACTTGAGTGGATGCTAACAGGTAAACAAATTCGCCCTAAGCAAGCTAAAAAAGCAGGCGTGCTTGATGACTGTGTACCACACAGTGTGCTGCTAAAAGTTGCAAAAGAATTTGCGACTAAGAAAAAGCCACAAGCAAAAGAGCCAAAGCTCGACAATATTAGTAAATTATTAGAGTCAAACCCGTTTGGTCGTAACTTTATCTTTAAAAAAGCCAAAGAAAACGTACTTAAAAAAACGGGCGGGCACTACCCAGCACCACTCGCTATTATTAAAGCTGTGCGTGCTAGTGTAGAGCTTGATGAGCTAAAAGCGTATAAAACAGAAGCTGAAAGCTTTGCAACACTTGTAATGAGTGACGAATCGAAAGCGCTTCGCGGTATTTTCTTTGCAACCACTGAAATGAAAAAAGAGTGGCGCAATGATGACGCCCCCGCAATTAGCAAAACTGCTGTTTTAGGTGGTGGACTAATGGGCGCAGGTATTGCGCACGTAAGTGCTGTTAAAGCTAAAGTACCGGTACGTATTAAAGATGTAGCAGAGCAGGGCATTAGTAATGCAATGAGCTACACCTACAAAATTTTAGACAAGCGCCTTAAGCGCCGTATTATGTCTAAAGCTGATATGCAATTAACAATGAACCGCATTACAGGTACAACAGACTACAGTGGCTTTAAACACATTGATTTAGTAATAGAAGCGGTGTTTGAAGATCTTGCACTTAAGCAAGGTATGGTTGCAGACGTAGAGCAGCAATGCCAAGAAAATACAATTTTTGCTAGTAACACGTCATCATTACCAATTTCGCAAATTGCAGCGCAGGCAGCACGTCCTGAAAATGTAATTGGCTTACATTACTTTTCACCAGTAGAAAAAATGCCATTAGTGGAAATTATTCCACACGAAGGTACATCTAAAGAGACTATTGCTCGCGTTGTTAACTTTGCACGTAAGCAAGGTAAAACGCCAATTGTTGTAAAAGACATGGCCGGTTTTTACGTAAATCGTATTTTAGCGCCTTACTTAAATGAAGCTGCTAACTTAATGCTTGCGGGTGAGCCAATTGAAAAGATTGATGCAGCCCTAGTTGAGTTTGGCTTTCCGGTAGGACCGCTGGCTCTACTTGATGAAGTAGGGATTGATATTGGCTCTAAAATTGCTCCAATTCTTGAAAAAGAATTAGGTGAGCGTTTTAAAGGTCCTGATGCATTTATGCGTATGATTGATTCAAAACGCCTTGGCCGTAAGTCGGGTCGTGGTTTTTATGAATACGATAAAAAAGGCAAAAAGGTTGATGAGTCAGTTTACGAACTATTGGGTGTTACCCCTGCTCCACGTTTAAACAAAAGCGAAATTGCTAAGCGATGTGTATCAAAAATGCTTAACGAAGCAGTACGCTGTTTAGATGATGGTATTATTGCAAGCCCTCGTGATGGCGACATTGGTGCAATATTTGGTATTGGTTTCCCACCATTTTTAGGTGGCCCGTTTAGCTATATGGATAAATTAGGCGCAAGTAAAATAAGCTCTGATATGTCTACATTGGCTAACAGCGATGCTAATTTTGCTCCTTGTGAGTCACTGGTAACAATGGCAAGCTCTGGTACTACTTTTTATAATGCAGCAACTGTTGAGGTTGTAGCTCCTGAAGTACAAAGCACTGAGCCACAAGAGCAAAGTGTCACTGAGCCTGAAGTTACTAAAGAGATTGAAACAAAAGAATAAAGTTTCTACTGTTTATAAAAACCGCATTTAGATGCGGTTTTTTTATGATTTTTAATATTTAAATGAGGAGCTTAATGACATTATTTACACAAAGATTGAGCATGTACCAAATAGAAGAGTCTGATTGGCCTCTTTTTCTAGCGCTTCATCGCGATCCTCAAGTCCTTAAGTATTGTTTTGATATGCCAATGGAGTCACTGATAAGAAACCGCTTTGAGGTACGCTTACCTAAGTGGAATACTAAATCACGCCATCCACTGTGCTTACTCATTATTAATAATAAAACAAAACAACCAGTGGGTGTTACAGGCTTTGCCTATGACGGAGAAACCGCAGAGCTCGGTTATTTATTATTGCCAGAGTATTTTAATAAAGGCTACGCGACAGAGTCGTTAAGAGGTGTGATTGATTGGGCTTGGAAAGAATGTGGTATTAGGCAGTTTAAAGCAGTCGTAACGCGTGGCAATATTGGTTCTGAAAAGGTGCTTAGTAAGTGCGGCTTAACCCATACCGATACACTTTTTAAAGTGCATACAATAGGCGGAAAGTTATACGACGATTTAATTTATACGCTTAAGGTGTAAGGTTTTAATGGGCTAGTAGCCTAGCCCAAAAAGTGCTACAAGTGAAGTGCGATAGCTTTGCGGTCTTTTTCTGGCATGTTTTCTACGACTAAATTAAATGAGTTATCAATCATTCTCTCAATTTCACTTTGTGCAATTGTGCCGTCTAAAATTACTGTGTTCCATAAGCGTTTATTCATATGGTAACCAGGGATCACTGCCGGGAAAGTATCACGCAATGATATTGCTTCATCAGGATCGCACTTTAAGTTAAGCCACCAAATAACCTCACCATCATCATTAGTTTGACCGTCATTGCCAATAGCAAGAGTCGCAAACATTTTATGATTCACTTTATATACATCAACCTCTTGCGCAAATGGTTTTGTAACCTGAACAAGTGGTTTTTTAACTAAATACTCATGTACTTTTTTCTGGTCCATGATCCATTCCTTGAAGTCATACTCGGTAAAGCTACCATAGCAGTTTTTTTCACATTTGATTATATGTATTTTAGTATAAATTAAAATTTTACAAGCTAATACAACATGTAGCGTAAAACCAACGTAATTTTAGTTGAACAAAATCCAGTTCGTGGTATGTTTCTGGCAATCAAAAAAATAATAGGAATTCACACATGCCAAAGGCGAGTGATGTTAAAAAAGGTACTGCTATTGACTTCAATGGCCGCGTTTTAGTTGTAAAAGATATTGTGCGCTCTGTGCCGCAAGGTCGTGCTGGTGGTAGTTTATACCGTATGCGTTTATACGATGTGGTAACCGGTGGTAAAGTTGACGAAACATTCAAAGACAGTGACATGCTAACGCTGGCTGATTTAACACGCCGTGAAGTAATGCTATCGTACATTGATGGCGACGAGTATGTGTTCATGGATAATGAAGATTACACGCCTTACAACTTAAACAAAGGTGCTATTAGCGAAGAAATTTTATTTGTTAATGAAGAAACGCAAGGCGTACACGTCATTGTTATTGATGGCGCGCCAGTAGGACTTGATTTACCGTCAAGTGTTGAACTTGTTGTTGAAGAAACAGACCCATCTATCAAAGGTGCATCTGCAAGTGCTCGTTCAAAACCTGCACGTATGTCTACTGGCTTAAATATTTCTGTGCCAGAGCATATTTCAACAGGTGACCGTATCCGTATTAATACTGTTGAACACAAATTTATGGGTCGTGCTGAAAAGTAACTTGTAAATTATAA
The DNA here is from genome assembly GCF_014164245.1 of Pseudoalteromonas sp. SG43-8. NCBI lineage: Bacteria > Pseudomonadati > Pseudomonadota > Gammaproteobacteria > Alteromonadales > Pseudoalteromonadaceae > Pseudoalteromonas > Pseudoalteromonas sp. SG43-8. The sequence goes on from NZ_JACJEX010000001.1 coordinate 44,853, forward strand.
TTTTAAAAGCCGAATCTGTATTTAACAGCTTCGGCTTTTTTGCGCGCGGGGATTTGTTGCTTTAAATTTAATCACGTTAGCGTTAGAATAAGCGCCGTATTTTTGAGCAACTTTAAGGGGTAGCTTTGTTTATAGTTTTACTAAGCAGTGCATTTATAGCTTTAATGTATTTAGAAACCATTAAAAAAGGCATGCCAATTAAGCGATGGCTGATTTTAGGCGGTTTACTTGGACCTGTAGCCTGGTGCTTGTTTAATCTACATTATCGTCGTGCTTTAGTAAGAAATGTAGGAATAAATGCGTGTATATGGCGCCCTTAATTTATCGATGCCACATTTTTATTTTTTCTAATTAAACTTGGGGCTGCTTTAGTTTGTTGCTGCTTTAAAAATTCAGTAAATTCACTTTTTGATAGAGGCTTAGAATAGTAATAACCTTGTACTGTTTCGCAATTAAGCTTTTTGAGTATATCAATTTGATGGGCTTGTTCTACACCTTCAGCAACTACATGTAAATCAAGGTTATGCGCAATAGTGACTATTGAGTCGACCATATTACGGCCACGTTCGTTGGTCATGTCATCTATAAATGCTTTATCTACTTTAAGTGTATTAAGCGGAAATTGCTTTAAATACGCTAATGATGAATAACCAGTACCAAAATCATCCATTGCTAAATGAATACCTCGGGCACTTAACGAACGCATAATTGCAATGGCTTCTTTAGGGTCATCCATTACAGTACCTTCTGTTATTTCAAGCTCTAAAAAGTAAGAAGGTAATTCATTTTTTTGCAAAATAACGTCAATACGAGAGGTTAAATCGGGGAGGCTAAATTGCTTTGCTGATAAGTTGACAGCTACTCGGCCGCTAAATAAACCGTTATCTAGCCATTCTTTTACGTCTCTGCAGGCTTTGTTTAATACCACTTCACCGATTTCAATTATTTGGCCTGTTTCTTCAGCTATAGGTATAAATACACCAGGGCTAATAATGCCTTTTTTAGGGGTTATAAAGCGAACTAATGCTTCCATTCCGGTTAGCTTGCCTGTGCGAATATTCATTTTTGGTTGGTAGTACACTTCAAAATGGTCTTCTTTTAAACCAAAGCGCATGAGGTTTTCAATTTGCAGTCGTTTAACGGCTTGGCGGTTCATCGTGTCGTTAAAAAATAAGTAGCTGTTACCTTTCTTTTTAGCATGATACATGGCGGTATCTGCATTTTTTAAAAGCAGTTCAGGTGTATTACCGTCTTCTGGGAATAATACAATACCTACACTTGAGGTGATTGCCAGTTCGTGGCCTGCCATTTTAAATGGTGTAGCAATGGCTGCTAAAAACTGTTTAGCCATGCGTGTAATTACATGTATGTCGTTAGTGTCAGACATTACCAGAGCAAACTCATCGCCGCCTAAACGATAAAACACATCATTTTCGCGGGTTAGTTTATTTAAGCGCATTGCTAGTTTAGCTAATAAGCTGTCACCTAGCTGATGTCCTAACGAGTCATTTATTTTTTTAAAGTTATCTAAATCGAATACAAGCAAGGCGTGATGCGAATTGAGTTTTACTAGTTTATGCAAATCAGTAAAAAATAAATTTCGGTTAGGCAGACTGGTTGTGCGATCTCTATTCGATAAGTTATGTAATTGCGATTCTGCTTTTTTACGCTCTGTTAAATCTGAATATACAACGACATAATTAGTTATTTGATTTTGATCGTTTTTAATTTCATCTATGGATATTTCTATCGGTAATAAAATACGCTCACTATTACGAAGCTTCACTTCTTGTTGAATATGTTCGCGCTCTTTTACTATTTCAATAATTCTGTTTGTGTAGCTTGGCTCATACCCAGATAGGCTAAAATTTTTTCCTAAGTATTGTTCGCGTACGCCACCAAACAAGGTTAAAAAGCTAGGGTTTATATCAACCAGTTTAAAGTTTTTATCGTAAATTGCTAAGGCGTCAGTAAGCGACTCAACACATTTTGCAAAAAGGTTTAAGCGCTCTTCAGTTGATTTTAACTGTGATATATCGCGAACGGTACCTGTCATTCTAAGGGGTGATAAGTTGGCGTCTTTTTCAATTATTTTTCCGCGGTCGAGCACCCAGTGCCAACGACCAAAAGTATCTTTGATTCGGTAGGTGGCTTCAAAAAAAGCAGACTGCTCTGCAAAGTGCACTTTTAGCAAGTGCTCAACGTTATTAATATCGTGAGGATGGATAAGGCCTTTATTTGGTGGAAACCCCATTAACGTAGTTGAGTCCATTAAATACTTATCGTTAATACGAATAACTTCGCCTGTTTTTATGTTCCAGTCCCAAAGTGTATCGCCGCTACCTTCTACAGTACTTTTAAGGCGTTTTTCCGAAAGTCGAAGTTGGCGGCGTGAACGTCTAAGTTTGTGGATTACAAATAACAGGTAGGGCAAAGCAAGCGCTATAATGGCGCTTGCTAGTATAAGTATATTGTCTGAGTTGTAATTAAGTGATGACTCAAAGGCAAAAAGCTCAAATGAGTAAGCAAGTACTACAAGCATGCTTAGTTTTATTATTGTTTTTATCATTTTTTGATTACTTCTAATTTACAAATGATAATTTAAAACAAGCTAAACCTAGAGTCAAAGAGATTGAGAGTAAACGGGCATATTTTGAGATTTACTGACTTTCGCCGAGCTTAAAAGCTCATATCTTGGTCTATTATCATCAAATAGGCTTAGTGCATAAACTTTTATTTCTCTTAGTGTTAGTGCGTTTAGGGCATCTAAAAGTCGCTGCTGCATATGAAATTCATGATCTCTGTTACCAATAGCAAGCCATAACCGTTGTGAGCGCAGGCGCAAGTTTTTATCTTTTTCTGCAATATGAGTACTAAGGCCATGTTTTTGCTGTTGCCAATCGTTTTCATCAAGTGCATCAATGTTATCAAGGTATTTTTTAATAAAGCTGTTATGGCGATGTAATAATGTTTTTGCATCAAACTTAGGTGACTGCACATAAAATGCTATTCCAGCACGAGTATTAAAAGGTGCATAACCTGCGCCAACTAAATAACCTAGCTGTTGTGTTGTTCGTAATTCGTTAAAGTAATCTTGATTAATTAAATGATTTAACGCCATCATTTTTACTTTTTCGGCCACGCAATCCGTTTGCGCTTGATAGTAAACTACCATGGCATGGTCGCTACAAGGAAGTTCTAACTCGTAGCGAGTTACTTTTTTAATTTCAAAAAGAGGGCGTCTTAAATCTTCAATTATGGCTGCGTTTTTTAGGTGTTCGGCGACCTTTTTTTGAAAGGCTAATGCATCACTTTGCTGCCAGTTACCATGTAAAAATGATTCAACATGTAGTGCTTTAAAAAAGTCTGTTCTGAACTCATTAAATTGCTGAAAACAAGTGTTTTTTAATGCCGATGCAAGCTCCCCAGGTTGAGGGTTCCAAGGCATTATTTTTGCGCCTAAAATACTAAACAACTCACTGACTGGTTTGTTTTGGTTGCTATTGCGCCAATGCCTTACAAGTTGTTTTTTATATTCAGCAAAGCGTTTTGCACAAATTTCTACATTAAATAAAGCATCTATTAATTGATCAACAAGCTCTAACTGGCTAGATGAAAGCCCTGCGGTATGTAGAGTTAATCCACCTTGATGCGAGGTTAAGTGATAGCTAAGCCCCGCAAGTTCTGCAGGATAAAATTGCTCGCCTACGCTATCCATAAATAAATCTGTAAATAAGCGGGTGAGTGCCATATGCTTTACATCTTTTACGGCAAAATCAGAATCCATGGCCAAATAAAAATGGCCTTTAGCAACACGAAATGTGTTGTCTTGTTTAAACCAAAAATCAAAACCGGGTTCTTTTACTAATAACTCGGGTTTTGTTTGTGGTTTTATGACATCAAATAACACCACTTCTTTTGTTAAATAAGGATTAGCGGTAGGCAGCAGCATTTCGCTCAGCGGTTTATTTATCTCGCTAAGTGCATCAAGCCAACTAGGTGAAATATGTTCTACTTTATATGGTGTGTTGTACCATGCGGTTTTATGTTCAGACTCTACATCTGGATGTATAAGTACGATGCGCATATTATGTGGCGTTAACCACTGCATGGCCATTTCGTGGGTCGCTTTTTTAAAGCCTTCCATTAAATAGTCGCCTTGTACGTAGTTTGCTTCATCGTAATGCTGCATATTAATGCTTAAATTACTGACCCAATCAATCAAGCGTGACTTTTCTTGGTTATCGAATGCTATTTGTAATAGATTTTTTTTATCTTGATATAAACGCGGCAATTTTTCGGTGTTATCGTTAATTAAGCAAATGTATTCAAACACCATTTCAATAATGTCTTCGAAGTATTCAATACCTTCATCGGTAAGCGCTAAACTAATATTAAAGTCTTTAAAGTTGCTGCCATTAATACCACCGCCAGCAGAAAGCGCGTTTATCCAGCCTTGCTCTTTTAAAATAGAATAAAGAGAACCCGCGCCTTCATAGCCAAGTAAATGGGCAATAAAACTCACTGTTTTGTGGCGATAAAAGTCGTCAATATTAGGCATAGCAAAACTTATGATAAGTTTTTGCATATGCTTATGCGGCTCAATATGGAGTATTTTTCCTATGTCTTGTTTGCGATAGAGGGGCTCACTGATCTCTGGCTTTTTGAGGTTTTTATTACCCTTAATTGCGCCAAAGTAAGTTTGTGCCCAGCTTTGTAGTGTGTCTAATGTTTCGTTTGCGCAAATAACTAAAGTCATCCACTGAGCTTGGTACTGACTATTAAAAAAGTCGCGAAGCTCATCACTAATACAGCGCTCTCTGTCAGCTAAGGTTTGTAGGTTTCCTACAGAAAATTTAGCAAATGGATGAGCAGGATTTACCGTTTCTTTGTGGGCTTGATAAATACGGCGACCATCGTCTTTTATTTTTAGCTTAAACTCGGCTTCAATTGCGTTGCGTTCTTTTTCTGTTTCGGCTGAATTTAAAAGTGGCGCAATAAAAAAACGGCTAAATTGGGTAAGCGCCTGTTCAAATTCTTGGTTATTAATATCAAAAAAGTAACAGGTATGCTCAGTGCCAGTCCACGCATTAGTGTTACCACCGGCTTGCGAAACAAAATTATTAAAACTGCCTGAATCTGGGTATTGGTCAGTGCCTAAAAAAAGCATGTGCTCTAAAAAGTGTGCTAGGCCTTGCCTATCAAGAGGATCGTCAAAATGCCCGGCGTTAACTGCCATTGATGCTGCCGCTTTTGTAGAATCTTTATCTTGCACTAATAGTACTTTTAGACCATTGTCCAGTGTAAAGGCGCGGTATGCTCTGTTATCATTGCGGCTGATATTCAAATGATGCTCCTGAAACTAAACGTTTACTTGTTAACAACAGATGATGGCTTCAGGAAAGCGAAATACAGCTTAAAGATTTACCTGAATCTCATGAAAGAATTATTTAGAAATAAATAGATTTATGTTGTTAATATAGCTGACAAATGGGCAAACTGGCTACTGTTTTATATTCTTTAATCGGTTGATTTTTTATGAAAACAATCCTAATAATGCGCCACGGCGAAGCAACACCCATGCAGGCTGATGATGCAGGTAGAAATTTAACCCAAGCAGGGCACGATGAAGCTGAAAAAATGGGCCTTTGGCTCAGTAAAGCACATTGCCCTGATGCACTGTTAGTTAGTCCTTACATTCGTGCACAGCAAACAGCTGCAGGTGTGGCTAAAAATAACGTATTTAAATTTAGCGAAACCACATCCGATATTATCCCCGAAGGCAAACCTCAAATTGCTGCTGACTATCTTGAAATGCTTATTGCTACTCATCCCCAATGCAACACATGGCTTATAGTGGCACACATGCCTATTGTAAGTTATTTAGTGGACCAATTAAGCCCTGGTAATATGCCAATTTTTAATACAGGTGCTGTTGCTGTTATTAGTTATGATGAGCAAACCCAGCGTAGTAGTTATATAAGTATAAATGCCCCAGAAAACCTTTAATATAAATAATTGAGAAAAGTAATATGACGATAGAACGCTTACAAACAGGTGCGCGCATGAGCCGCATAGTAAAACACAACGGCACTGTGTATTTATGTGGGCAGGTATGCGCCGACGCGCAAAAAGGTATTAAAGAGCAAACTCAAACTATGCTTGATAAAGTAGAGGCGCTGCTTGATGAAGCAGGGAGTTCAAAAGAACATATGCTTAGCGCGACTATTTATGTAAAGAGCATGGAATACTTTGCTGATATGAATGCAGTATGGGATGCATGGGTACCCGAGGGTTATGCGCCTGCACGTGCCTGCGTAGAAGCTAAAATGGCACGTGATGCACTACTTGTTGAAATTTCAGTAGTTGCAGCTTTAAAAGAATAATAGCTTTAATGAATCGCTCCCCCGTTGTACTTATCACAGGCTCTAGCCGAGGTATTGGCGCAGCTACCGCACTATATTTTGCAAAGCATGGTTATGATGTTTGCATTAATTATAAAGCTGATTTAGCTAGTGCGAAGCTAGTAGCCGATCAAGTAAGAAGCTTTGGCGTTAGAGCTCAAGTTATAAAAGCAGATGTATCGAAAGAGGCAGATGTTTTGGCGTTGTTTGATTTTATTGATAAAGAATTTAGCCAACTTGATGTACTAATAAATAACGCCGGTATTTTAAAACCACAAATGCCTTTGTTAGAAATGAGTGCCGAGCGCATAAACGAAGTTTTGACTACAAATATTACCAGTGCTTTTTTATGTAGCCGAGAGGCAATAAAACGAATGAGAAATGGCGGTAGTATTGTTAATGTTTCATCGAGGGCTGCTAAAACGGGCTCTCCTAATGAGTACATTGATTATGCAGCATCTAAAGGTGCAATGGACACATTTACTATTGGCTTGGCAAAAGAGGTGGCAGGTAAAGGTATTCGAGTTAACTCGGTTAGACCTGGGCTTATTTACACTGATATGCATAGCGATGGCGGTGAAGAAAATCGAGTCGATCGTCTTAAAAGTAAACTACCCCTTGGCAGAGGCGGTACACCCGAAGAGGTTGCTGCAGCAATTTACTTTTTAGCTTCAGAGCACGCTTCTTTTACAACGGGTAGCTTTGTTGATGTAGCCGGCGGTTTGTAAGCTAAAGTAATAAAGCTAGCCAAAACGTAAAGCTAATAACACTTAAGATAGTAGAAAGTACGACAGCCCCAGCAAGCGTGGCTTCATGCTGCTTTATTTGAGTCGCAATAAGATAAGCATTTACGCCAACAGGGGACGCACTTAAAAGTACCAATACATTAAGTATTTGCGTGCCTAGCTTAAATACATAGGTGCCTACCAATAAAACTAGCGCAGGCAATAAAAATATTTTTAAAATTGATGCTATTAACGCCGGTTGCCAATTTGCAGCTATTTTATAAAAAGCTAAATTTGCACCAAGTACAAATAGCGCACAGGCAATTGCTGGTTTAGCTAATAGCTCCAAACTATTTGCTAAGTCGGTAAACAGTGTAACTCCTAATATGTTTAATATAAGCCCGCACCCAATACTTAGTACTATTGGGTTTAACACCATACTTTTTCCAAAGTGCGACCACGAAAATTTATCGCTACTACCTTTAGCGCCTATTAAAAAAGTAAGTGCAAATAACAATGTGCTATGAAAAGTAATGATCATAAATGCAATGGCTATCATCTCTTTGCCAAGCGAGGCAATAACAATAGGAATACCCACTAACACCATATTTGAATAGCTAGAAGCAAGTCCAAAGACACCGTGTTGTTGGTAATTTTTTAAATGTTTTTTACTTAAATAAAAGCGGTCAATTAAAATACCCACCCCAAATACACTCAGAACAGGTATGTAAAAGCTCAAAAATGCAAAAAGGCTAATGCTTTGCTGTAAGTTAATTTGCGACATATTTAATAATAAAAAAGCAGGCAAACTAATATAAAAAGTAAACTTACTCAGGCCTGCGATATGCTGCTTTTCGAAAAATTTTAATCGGCAACAGCTATAACCAAGCGCAACAATAAAAATGAGCGGAAAAATAATTGAAAAAATATGCACGTAGTTACATCCTAGTAATGGCTAAAGTTAGCGTCTAAATTCATCACTTTGCGGTAAATTAATTAAAATAAGTACAGCGCCTCTTCCACCATATTCGAGAGGGGCTTGGTGCATCGCTATTACGTCAGGGTGCTGTACTAAATACTGCGGTACTTTGTGCTTTAGTACACCGCCACCAATACCATGCACTACACATGCACAATAATAATGCTGCTTTTTACATTCGTGAATGAGTCCAGCGAGTTCGTCTTTAGCAAGTTCTTTATTTAAGCCGTGTAAATCTAGCGTCAAATCGGGTGCAAAGTCACCACGGCGAAGCTGTTTAGCTAGGAAAGTATCTTGGCCAGGTTTTACATATTTAACCGTGCCGTGGGTGTCTATATCGGGAATATAAACGTCTGAGAAGAAAAATTCAGATTGAGCCTGCTTTTTTTGCTGGGCAAATTGCTTAGCTTGTGACACCTTAGGCTTTGTATCAAAACGATGAGTATCTTGTTTAAATACTTTGGCGCCTGTGATCGTTTGACGAAATAAGCTTATGTCGTCATTGCTTAGGGACGAATGTGATGGAGTGTCTTTTTTCATAACTATTACCTAAACAAAAAAACGTAAAAACGCAGCGCAAAAGGCGGTACAATACTTAAATGAGGGGCAATTGTAATTTGCCCAGCGCAGATAGGCAATGCAATCGTCTTAAAGACTCAAAACAGTCAGTAAGCTAATACAGGTAAAAATATATGAGCGATTTACAAATAGAAGAAGCAACACTCGAAGAAGCCGTTGCAGAACTGTCAACTTTACATGACTGGTTACGTTGGACTACAAGCCAATTTGCAAGTAGTAGTATATTTTTTGGACACGGTACAGATAACGCATGGGATGAAGCTGTAAGCTTATTACTGCCTGCGCTTAGCTTGCCTGTTGATGCGCCAAAAGAATTAATGCACGCGCGTTTAACAAGCACAGAAAAAAACCGACTTGCTGGTCTTATTGCAGAACGTATTAACGACTGCACACCAGTACCTTACTTAACAAACATTGCATGGTTTGCGGGTATGCCGTTTTATGTTGATGAACGTGTACTTATACCTCGCTCACCATTTGCCGAGCTTATTAGTAACCGCTTTACGCCGTGGCTTGAAGAGCCACAATCGGTAAACCGTATATTAGATTTATGTACGGGTTCGGGTTGTATCGCAATTGCACTTGCGCAAGCTTTTGAGCAGGCACAAGTTGATGCGGTAGATATATCGTATGAAGCGCTTGAAGTGACAGACATTAACATTAACGATTACATGTTGAGTGATCGCGTGTTACCGATTCAGTCTGATGTATTTAGCGGTGTACCAGGTCAAAAATACGACCTAATAGTAGCAAACCCACCGTATGTTGATGCAGAAGATATGGCTGACTTACCACGCGAATTTCATCATGAGCCAGAGCTTGGGCTTGCATCAGGCCACGATGGTTTAGATGTAACCCGTACTATATTGAGCGAAGCGAGTGAACATCTAACTGATAACGGTTTGTTATTTGTAGAAGTTGGTAACTCTATGGTACATATGGATGCGCTGTATCCGGGCGCGCCGTTTGAATGGATTGAATTTGAACAAGGCGGCTTAGGTGTATTTGTAATTAGCAAAAAGCAGCTAGATGAGTATTTTGCAAAATAAGTAAAAAATGAATAGCCAAGCCAAGTGCTTGGCTATTGGTAGTCATTAGGAATGAGGAAAGTTAATGGCAGGTAATAGCATTGGGCAGTTATTTAAAGTGTCCACCTTTGGTGAGAGCCACGGCGTTGCATTAGGCGGCGTTGTTGATGGTACTCCCGCAGGTCTTGAAATCACAGAGGCCGACTTACAAATTGATTTAGATCGCCGAAAACCAGGCCAAAGCCGTTATACAACGCAGCGCCGTGAAAGCGATCAAATAAAAATATTAGCAGGCGTTTTTGAAGGTAAAACCACAGGTACCAGCATTGGTTTATTGATTGAAAATACCGATCAACGCTCGCAAGATTACGGTAAAATTAAAGATGTATTTCGCCCAGGTCATGGCGATTACACGTATTGGCATAAGTACGGCTTGCGCGATTATCGCGGTGGCGGTCGTTCATCTGCTCGCGAAACCGCGATTCGCGTAGCGGCAGGTGCTATTGCTAAAAAATACTTAAAGCAATTTCATGGTATTGAAGTTAAAGCATGCTTAAGTCAGCTTGGCCCTATTAAGGCGGAAACGTTTGACTGGGATGAAGTGGAAAATAACTTATTCTTCTTCCCTGATGCAAGTAAGCTTGAAGCGCTTGACGAATATATGCGTGACCTTAAAAAGCAAGGTGACTCAGTTGGCGCTAAAGTAAAAGTAGTGGCAAGCAATGTACCTGTTGGTCTTGGAGAGCCAGTATTTGACCGTCTTGACGCCGAACTTGCGCACTCATTAATGAGTATTAACGCGGTTAAAGGCGTTGAAATTGGTGATGGCTTTGACGTAGTTGAGCAAAAAGGCTCTGAGCATCGCGACGAGCTAACCCCTGAAGGTTTTACATCAAATCATGCTGGTGGCGTACTTGCGGGTATTTCGACAGGGCAAGATATTATTGCTTCTATTGCGCTAAAACCAACGTCGAGCATTACCATCCCAGGTAACAGTATTAATACAAGCAACGAAGCGGTAGAGATGATCACTAAAGGTCGTCACGATCCGTGTGTGGGCATTCGTGCAATCCCGATTGCTGAGGCAATGATGGCCATTACCTTAATGGACCACTTACTGCGTCAACGCGGACAAAATCCGCATGTAAATCATCAGCACGGGCCAATTAACGGCTCAGTGTAAGTATTTATAATTATAAAAAGCGCGAATTACCGCGTTTTTTTATGTCTGTAATTTAGTTTAAAGCCTTTCAGGAGTTGTTCAAGTAAGCCCTATATACTGCAAGAAGGAGGGTAGTAATCATGAACGATAATATTAATGAACACTCACAAATAAAAGCCCAAGCTGCAATAGCCCGCTTAGAACGTTTCAGTAAGTTAACGGATAGCAGCATTGGTATTCCTTTTACTAAATTTAATATAGGTTTGGAGGCGGTGATTGGTTTAATCCCTGTAATAGGTGATGCCGCAGGGCTAATTTTATCAAGCTATGTGCTGATAGAAGCGCAGCGTTTAGGTGTGAGTAAACGTATAAAGACTAAAATGATCATTAATATGCTCATAGATTTTGTGGGCGGTTTGGTACCATTTTTTGGTGATATTTTTGATGCGTTTTTTAAAGCTAACACGCGTAATACCCGTTTGTTAAAAAAACATATAGCTAAGCAGGTAAAATCAGAGGGCATAGAACACTAAGTAATGCTAATGCCGAATGTATTTAATGGGCTAAATTATTCAAAGTGTAGAAATTACTTATACCTAAATTCGGATAATAACTACGTATTATTGATTTTGCCTTAACTTGCTTTTATTTAGCTTACTTTTAAGATGTAAGCTGTGAATTTAAAATAGGTAGATATATGTACCTTAACCACCTAAGGTATGGCAATAGACCAATAACTACAAATACCTCAGTGACAATAGAGGAGATAAAGAAAGGGCATTGGCGTTACTCGAGTCTTAAATACTTCCCTAATACGGCAATATTGGCTGATATAAAAAAGCAAAATTATGCTATTTTTCCTCGAACACTTTATGTTGATATTGAAGAGAAGTGCGAAAGTTGCTCTAAGGCATTTATTTTTTTTGCTCAAGAGCAGCAATATTGGTTTGAGGTACTTGATTTTTGGGTCGATTCACACTGTACACGTTGTTTTGAATGCCGTAAGCATGCCAGATATATACTAACTCTACGTAAACGGTACGATATGTTAACTAGCTTAGCCAATAAAACCTCAAGTGAAAAAACACAGCGTAAAGAACTTGCCAATACGCTTTACTGTTTAGGTATTATTAAAAATATCAATAAAGTGAAAGATTAGTCCGCTTATATTTTACTATCACGCCTTATTTTTACTTTAGTTGTAAAAGCCCGTACAATTCGTCTCGTTTTTAGTGCGCTAATATGGCGCTGTAACCGAGACGAATTAATCAATTTTTATGCATCAAATAGCTGATCTAATTTCAATTTTTGAACGCACTTTTTATCAAAGTTATAATACACAGCTGATAAAAGGCGATTGCGAGCCTATTTATATTCCAGCTAATAATACAACGCCTTTTCATCAGGTTGTATTCGCTCATGGTTTTTACGCGAGTGCACTGCATGAAATTGCACATTGGCTAGTAGCAGGCGATGCACGTCGTTTACAAGAAGACTACGGTTATTGGTACTGCCCCGATGGGCGCGACAAACAAAAACAAGCTGAGTTTGAAAAGGTAGAAGTAAAGCCCCAAGCCATCGAGTGGTTATTAAGCACCGCAGCAGGGTTTAATTTTAATGTGTCGGTGGATAACTTAAACGGCGAGCAAACATGTCGGTTTGATTTTCAGCAGCGAGTACATGCACAGGTATTATCGCTAATCGAAAATGGCTTTAACTCCCGTACAGAATCACTTTTAAAAGCACTGTGTGATTTTTACAATACACAGTGGCCATTAACAGCGCAGCAATTTAATTGGCAGCATCCAAAGGAGCTTTGTAATGGCGTTTAAATTAGGCTTAATTGTAAACCCTGTAGCAGGTTTAGGCGGCACAGTTGCTTTAAAAGGTAGTGATGGCGCAAACACAGCCGCTAAAGCAATTGAATTAGGTGCAGAACCCAAAGCAAATAGCCGCACAAAAGCAGCGCTTGAAGTGCTATTGCCTTATAAAGAGCGCTTAACCATTTACACCGTTAACGGTGACATGGGTGAGCAAACAGCAAAAGTCTTGGGCTTTAATGTAGAGGTTGTATACAACACTTCAGCAATAACAACCCCGGATGACACAGAACAAGCCGCAAAAATACTTAAAAACTCTGGTGTTGATTTAGTCTTATTTGCCGGAGGCGACGGTACAGCACGTAACATTTGCCATGCAATAGAGGATACCATTCCCGTACTTGGTATTCCCGCAGGTTGTAAAATTCATTCTGGTGTTTACGCTATCACGCCAAAGGCTGCAGGGCGCGTAGTCGAAATGCTGGTTAAGGGTGAGTTAGTTACCTTAGCCGATGCAGATGTAATGGATATAGATGAAGATGCTTTCAGGCAAGGCACAGTAAAAGCCAAACGCTACGGCGAAATGCAAACACCTAGCGAAGTACGCTATATGCAAGCGGTTAAAAATGGCGGTAAAGAAACCGACGAACTCGTACTTGCCGACATTGCAGCGCATGTTGTATCGCAAATGGATGAAGACACATTTTATATTATGGGTAGCGGCTCAACGGTTGAAGCCATAATGGAAGAAATGGGGCTTGAAAATACGTTACTTGGTGTTGATTTAATAAAAGATCAAACCTTAGTTGCTCAAGATTTAACGGCTAAGCAATTACTTGAGCTTACACATGATCAAAGTACTAAGTTAGTCATTACGCTCATTGGCGGGCAAGGGCATATTTTTGGCCGTGGTAATCAGCAATTGAGCCCTGCGCTTATACGTGCAATTGGCAAAGAAAACATTATTGTAGTAGCAACAAAAACAAAACTACAAGCGCTTAATAGCCGCCCCCTTATTTGTGACACCGGCGATGGCGAATTAGATGATGAATTAACCGGTTATATTAAAGTAACCACCGGATTTAACGACCATATTATGTATGCAGTAGGGCACCAAAACCTTGAAAATACAGGTGCTTTGCAAAACCAGGAGATTAATAAATGAGTTTAGTGAACTATATCGATGCAGCCCAGCAGTACTTCGATGATTTAGTAATAAAAGCAACTGACGATGAGTTATTTGCTGGCGGCTATTTACGAGGTCATTTTGATCTTGCAGTTGGTTATGCCGAAGTAGAAAAGCTGACAATCAGTATAGATGAGCTAAACGAAACTGTAGAGCAAAGCTTAGTTAAAGCATATCGCAACGGCGAGCTTAACGAAGAAGACAAGGCATTAGTTGCACGCTTGTGGGATGAAGTTAAAGCCCTTGCTTAACCCTAAGTGGCAAAAAGAACACGATTTGTTTATCACTATCGTGTTTTTTTGTGCCCAAAACTTTTAAAGCACATTCCCATGTTAATTTACTGTTTTGTTTTTATGCGATATTGTTACTAAAATAAATTTTAGGAACAATAAAAATGAATAATAATCAAGACGCTTTACCTTCAGGGGTTGTAGCGCGTTTTTTAAATTTTGTTGAGCGAGTAGGAAATAAGCTTCCAGATCCAGCCGTAATATTTCTGTTTGCAATGTTATTAATTTGGTTTTTGTCGTGGTGGTTTTCAAGCGTGAGTTTTGATGCAATTGACCCACGTACCGGTGAAGCGATTATTATTAATAATATGCTGGCAAGTGATTCGCTCGCTACTTTTTTATCCTCTATGGTAAAAACCTTTACTGGCTTCGCTCCCTTAGGTGTTGTTTTAGTAGCTATGTTAGGTGTCGGTGTTGCAGAGCATTCGGGCTTTATTAATACCGGCCTTAAGTTAATGCTTAAAGTGACTCCTAAAAAGCTATTAACGCCTTCAATCATTTTAGTGGCCATTGTGAGCCATACCGCTACTGACGCAGGTTATGTATTAGTTATTCCACTTGCCGGTGTTATATTTTATGCAGCAGGACGCCATCCGCTTGCGGGTATTGCAGCTGCATTTGCAGGAGTCAGTGGTGGTTTTGGGGCTAACTTTATTCCATCAGGGATTGATCCATTACTACAAAGTTTTACCCAAAGTGCGGCGCAAATAATTAATCCTGCAATAACAATTAACCCGTTAAATAACTGGGCATTTGCTTCAGCATCTAGCTTATTTATTGTGGCATTAGGCTGGTACATTACCGATAAAATTATTGAACCACGTTTACAAAAAACAGCGATTGATGGTGCTAAAGAGGATTTACCTGTATTTGAAGATGCACGTAGTGATGAAAAACGGGCCTTTTATATAGCCAGTACCGTGATGATTGCAGGACTTGCGTTATTAGCATTTGTCTCTGCTCCAGACGATTCTGCAATGCGCAGTAGTGACGGATCCCTTACTAATTTTAGCTCTCCTTTAATGCAATCAATTGTGCCACTAATATTTTTACTTTTTTGGATTCCAGGCACTGTATATGGATTTACGGTAGGCACTTTTAAAACTTCAAAAGATATGATTGATGCTATGAGTAAAGCGATGAGCGGTATGGCATATTATATCGTCATGGCGTTTTTCTGTTCGCTATTTATTGCTGCATTTAGTAAATCAAATTTAGGTGCACTGCTCGCAATTGAAGGTGCGCAGTTATTAAAGGCGATGGAATTGCCAAGTGCAGTAACGGTTGTAGGCATTATCTTTTTAACTGGCTTTGTTAACTTGTTTGTAGGTTCAAGTTCAGCAAAATGGGCGTTACTTGGCCCCATTTTTGTACCGATGTTAATGCAACTTGGCATTTCGCCAGACTTAACTCAAGCCGCTTATCGTGTAGGTGACTCAAGCTCTAATATTATTACACCGTTAATGCCATACTTCCCATTAGTGGTGGTGTACTGTCAAAAGTATGTCAAAGGCACAGGTATAGGCACTTTAATTGCTATTATGCTGCCGTACTCAATTGCCTTTATGATTGGCTGGAGTATCTTTTTATTAGGTTACTGGGCACTTGGTATTCCTTTAGGTTTAGATGCAAGCTACATTTATCCAGCATTGCCTTAGCCTAAACCTTTATGAACCTCACTCACTTGAGTGAGGTTTTTAAATAAAAGTTCTGTAATGTAAAAGTAAGTCTAAGTTACCTTTCTAAATCTCTCACTATATAGCCAAATAAGCTGGCCTCTCCAACAATATACACATGATCATTTTTATTGTTCATTATTGTAGACTTATCGTCATACCACCTAAAATCATGAATCTTATTCGTTTTAGGCTCTTTGAAGTATAAACGAGTACAGCTATCTTCATACTCAGTGCCACACTCTTGTACATCGGTCAGGATGTATTCTTTATACCAATAGTCGCCTTGCGTGTAGTAAGCCCATAATTTAATAGGATCAGAGATAAAAATATAGAGTATTCCATAGACTAATAAAGGGGATAATGGGTACATGAAAATGGATGCTAATTTTATTTTAGTATCTGAGAAATTGTATTTAAGTGATTCTCTATATTTACTGCAGCGTTTATATTCATTAAATATAAGTATATTTAGATAGATAAATAGCGCACAACAGATAATAGGGAGGGTTATAAAGAAAACAACGTCGTATAGTTCATTTGAGATGAATGGTGGATCTGTAAAGTCCATTAAAATAGGAAGAGTGATGCATAATAAAATGGGGAGTATTATTGCTACAAGGAGCAAGTTGTCGTAAATCTTTTTCAATTTTTAATTCGTCCGTGAACTATAGCCTTTGTCTAGTTTACAGAATTTTTGTTATTTTAAAAATCAGAGAAATGTATTTATAGGCATTAAGCAACCCGAACTCAGGATAAAAAAACTATCTCAAGCCGCTATTGAATTGACGCGAAAGTTTACTTTGTTTTCACTGTAGCAGCAGCTTAAAAACAAAAAAACCTTGTCACTTTCGTGGCAAGGTTTTTTTTATTAAAGAGTCGTTGCTTATTTAGCTGTGAAGCTTACAGGGCGACGTTCTTTACGAGGACCGCTGCGCTTATCACCGCGTGCGCCGTCATCTTTATTAAAGCTGCGTTTCTTATCACCAGCTGGACGCTCAGAGCGTTCGCCACGTGGTTCAGCAGGGCCTTGATCAGTTGTAATTGTTAAGCCCATAGGGCGTTTACAAATAAACACTTTTTGGAAGTGATCAAGTACATCTTTAGGCATGTTTTGCGGTAATTGAACCGTGCTGTGATTGTCGTGTAGACGAATATCACCAATAAACTTGCTTGATATGTCAGCTTCGTTAGCGATAGCGCCAACAATATTTTTAACCTGAACACCATGTTCACGACCCACTTCGATACGGTACGTATCCATAGGACCTGCATCACGGCTGTTACGTTCGCGAGGTTTACGCTCAGCGCGCTCTCCACCACGTTCGCCGCCACGTTCGTTACGACGTCCACGGTCACCACGATCGTTGCGTGAATTGCGGTCGTTACGCTCGTTACGTTCACGAGGTTGAATCTTAACTTCTTCAACTTTAATTGGCGACTGTTGCTGTGCTAAACACAGTAACGCACCCGCTAAGCTTTCAAGAGGAAGGTCAAGTTTTTCAGCCATGTTAGTAGCTACTTCATTGAAGAACGTGATGTCTTTGTTTTCAAGCGCAATAGTTAATTTTGCTTGTAACGCTTCGATACGTTTTTCTTCAACAATTTTTGCTGTAGGTAATTCAACTTGAGCAATTTCAGACTTCGTATGACGAATAATATTTTTAAGTAAATAACGTTCGTTATGTTTTACGAATAAGATTGCTTTACCAGTACGACCAGCACGACCTGTACGGCCGATACGGTGAACGTAGGCTTCAGAATCTTGTGGGATATCGTAGTTGATAACTAAGCTTAAACGGTCAACATCTAGACCACGTGCCGCTACATCTGTTGCAATAACAATGTTTAGCATGCCACTTTTTAAGCGATCTACAGTGCGTTCACGTGCTTGCTGGTTCATGTCACCGTTAAGTGGAGCAGCAGAGAAACCTTCGCGCTCTAATAACTCAGCAAGTTGTACTGTATCGTTACGCGTACGTACGAAAACAATAGCACCTTCATATTGCTCAGCTTCTAAGAAGCGAACAATTGCTTTATTTTTATGTACGCTTGCATTCCAAAACACTTGCTCAACAGATGATACTGTAGAGTTACGCGCAGAAATATGAACCTGTTCAGGATTGTTCATATACTTGCTGCTGATGTTTTGAATTTGCTTAGGCATAGTCGCAGAGAAAAGACATGTTTGCTTTTCGCGCGGTGTTTTTTCCATGATGCTTTCTACATCATCGATAAAGCCCATACGTAACATTTCATCGGCTTCATCAAGTACAAGTGCTTGTAGAGCATCAAACTTGATAGTGCCACGGTTAATGTGATCGATTAAACGACCTGGAGTTGCAACAATAACCTGAGCGCCACGACGAAGTGCGCTTAATTGGATACTGTAGCTTTGGCCACCATATAGTGCCAATACTTCAATACCACGAACATGTTTAGCATATTGTTCGAATGCCTCAGCAACTTGGATCGCAAGCTCACGTGTTGGTGTGAGTACAAGGATCTGTGGCTGTTTCACAGACGGGTCAATATTATTTAGTAATGGCAGTGCAAATGCTGCGGTTTTACCTGTACCCGTTTGAGCTAGTCCCAGTACGTCCTTTCTTTCTAGCAATAACGGTATACATTGAGCTTGGATTTCAGATGGTGTCTTGTAACCCAACTCTTCAACTGCCTTCAAAATTGCAGGAGAAAGATTTAGAGATTCAAACGTGACTGGTTCTGACATTAATACGCCTCAACGAATTTAAAGAGGCGCGCATTATATAGGATTCGCGAGGCAAATGCTTGTATAAATTGAAACTAATTTCTATGTGTTTGATGTTGGTCGAAATTTAACCAGTTTAATTTGGGGTTTATTAAACTGGTTAACATATTTAATACAACGCTTATTTGTACAAGCCTAGGTTTTCTTTTGCGTAAGCTTCAAATTCTGTAAATCCACCGATGTGATTTTGATCCACAAAAATTTGTGGAACGGTAGGGCAAGGTTTACCAGCTGACTTTTCAAGATCGGCCTTACTAATGCCTTCTTTAATTATATCGATGTAACGAAATTTAAAGTCATCACGTTCATTTGATAGTTGCTCCGCAACATATTTTGCACGAACACAATATGGACAACCTTCACGGCCAAAAATTACAGTTAACATAGCTTTCTCCTCAATTTGATTAAAATCAGTTTAAATGATTGAAAAATTATTTAAAGCAAAAAAAATCGATTACACCATTCTAATAAAAACCATAAATCATATATTGCACAGCAATATGATTTGCAAAATGCGAATGAGAAACTAAAGCGTTGTCTGACTAATACTTAAGTATATGAATGCAAGTGTGTTTACAAGAATTAATTTGTGGCACATAACTTGATGATTAAGAGGTATACATTGGGTTAAGGAGAATACTTTATGAATATTAATAGTCACGTGTTAGAAATTATCCAAGGGGTAATCGGTAAATATTGTGAAACCCAAAATCGAAATTTTTCAGTTACTTTAATTAATAAGTTGCAATGTAACTACGTTTGTTTGCAAATCCCTCTTGAGCAAATGATTGCGCAATGCGAGGAATTTCTGATTCCAGCGCTAGCATCTGTTAAGCAGAGCTTTTTACTTAACCTAGAAGCAAATATACAAGGGGTTAGTCTTCATTATCAGATTGATGATTCTGAGCAAGTAAGCACGCTGGATTTTCATGGGCTTTTAGCAACAAAAGAGTCTGTTAGTTTGGCACTAGATATTAGCCAAAATATAGACGTTCTAACTGATTGTGAGGCGTTATTTAAAAGTTGTTTAATAACATCGGATAATACCCATGAGCGCTTTGGCTTAAATTTTAAATTATTCAATAGCACTTTTAAGGAAACGGTACAGATTGAAGATTTACGTCACCTTAGTGGTGATGCGCTAACTGATAAACTAAATGGTGACAGCATAAATAGACACATAAAGTTATGCACTATTAGCGACATTAGTGAGCTGAGCCAAGAGAATAAACTATCTAAAAAAATATTAGGTTGGCCATTTTTTGATACTGACCTAATTACTATTTTAACAACATTTCATACGCAAACACGTTTATCTGTATTAGTGGCAGATGACAGCTTACCAAGCCAAATTGCAACAAAAGTGATGCTCGAAATGCTGGGCTGCATAGTAACATGTGCAGAAAATGGCGCTAGTGCCTTAACGCTTGCTCAAAATGAACCATTTGATTTACTGCTCTTAGATGAGCGCATGCCAGGAATGTTTGGCAGTGACGTAGCACAGCAATTGGTGCGTCAAAATACCCCTAATAATGATACACCCAAAGTTATTTTAACGGGACTAACAGGGGATGAGCAGATAGCTGAGTTATTTGAAAAAGGTATTACGCACTATTTACAAAAACCAGTGACCAAAGCAGTGCTCGAAAAGTTTATTAAACCTTGGCAATTAGCGTCTTAAATTGGTTAATAAGGTGGCAATGATGCATGACTTTTCTAAAACAGCGCTTATTTTGATTGGTTTTCAAAATGATTACTTTTCACCAAAAGGTATTTTGTATGACGTGGTTGAAGAGTCGTCAAGAATTACTGGCGTGGTAGAAAATACACTCTCTTTATTGGCCGCCTGTGCAGAGCAATTTGCGTTAGTTGTTAATACACCCATTCATTTTACACAAAACTACAGTGAGCTTAAAAATCCGATTGGCATATTAAAAGCTATTGCTGATGTGGGCGCATTTAAAGCAGGTTCGTACGGCGCTCAAACCATTGAGCAGCTAGATTTTTTTAGCAATGTTATAGAAGTGGTGCCTGGGAAAAGAGGTTTAAATGCTTTTACACATACTGCTCTAGCGCAAAAGCTCAAAGAACATGGTGTCACTAATGTAATTTTAGCCGGTACGGTGACTTCTATTTGTATTGACTCAACTGCGCGTACGGCTGTTGAACTTGGTTTTAACGTCACTATTTTAAGTGACTGCACATCGAGTCGCACTCCTTTTGAACAAACTTTTTACTGTGAAGAGGTTTTTCCTCTTTATGCGCGAGTTTGTGATAGTAAAACTTTTATTAAGCATTGGAGAGAGCATGGATAACAACGATGAACTACAAGTGCAAATCCAATATGCATTGGTCGAAAAGCTCTCCAATAGTAATCGACGTCAAGCAAAGCTATTAGCTATTTTAGATGAATGTATTTTTGAGTGTGATAAACATTTAAATCTTACCTATATTAACGAAGCATGGGAGAAGAAACTAGGTTACTCAAGCGATTCATTAATTGGTTCTAATATCACTAAGTTAATGAATTGCGATGATATTATGCATTTTGTTGCATACAGTTGTTGTTTGCTTGAAGGAAAGCAGACTCCTAGTGTAGAAATACAAATAAAAAATAGTCATGGACTCTTAAACTGGTTTGAGTTGAGGCTAGTTTATGATGAAAAAAGCGGTTTTATAGGTTCACTCTATGACATTCAACGCCATAAAGATTCTCAATTTTTACTAACGCAACAGCAAAAATATGTAAAGCGCTTATCGCTTGTTGCGAGTCATACAAATAACTTAGTAATAATTACAGATAAATTTGGCGTAATTGAGTGGGTTAACAATAGTTTTGAAGTACTTACAGGTTACACCTGTGATGAGGTTATAGGCACCAGTCCTGGTCATTTACTGCAAGGGCCAAAAACATGTGAAAAAAGCCGTAAGGTCATGTCTCATGCCGTAAAAAATGGACTTCCTTTTCAAGTTGAAACTACAAATTACGATAAAAACGGTAATATTTATTGGGTTGCTATTGATGCAAACCCAGTGCGAGATGATGAAGGCCAAGTAAAGCACTTTATCGCTATAGAAACTAATATTACGCAGCGAGTTAAAGCCGAACAAGCAATGGCAGAGATAGAATATAATTATCACTCTGTCGTTGATAATATCCCTGATATTGTTTTACGCCTTGATACATTTGGCAATCTATTATTTATAAATCAAGCATGGCAGCGAGTGCTACACAGCAGGGTAGATGAGAGCCTTGGTTTACCTATAATTAAGTTTATAGCAAAAGAAGATGTAGAAAAAATTAGTAGCACTTTACTTGATTATAAACAAGGTAAGCGTGATATACGTCGCTTTGATATACGTTTAATTAATGCACAAGGTATAAATAACTGGGTCGAAATTACACTTACTCCAATTGTTGGTGGCTACGAAAGTGATTTATCATCAATTGCTGCGACACTTGTGGATATACAAGAGCGTATTGAAAGCGAGCAAATATTACTTGAAGCTAAACATCAGGCAGAAACCCTAGCGGAGTCAAAAAGCCGATTCATGGCAAATATTAGTCATGAAATTCGCACACCATTAAATGCTGTGATTGGATCTGCAGATATTTTGCATCATACCGGTTTAACTTCTGAACAAATGCGCTATACACAAATGATTAAAACAAGTTCTGACGCGCTATTAAGTGTATTGGACGATGTATTAACGTACTCACGTTTTGAAGCACAAGCCATAACACTAAATAATCAGCCATTTAGTATTGATACGTGTATTGAAGAGGCAATAGATATAATTTCCCAAAGCGCTTTACAAAAAGGGCTTGAGGTTATTTTTGATTTTTATCCTGATGTACCAGCTCAAGTAATTGGTGATCATGCCCGTATAAGACAAATAGTCATAAATTTATTAGCCAATGCGATTAAGTTCACTCAACATGGTGTAATAACGGTTACTGTTAAGTGCACTCATATTGAAGGTAATAATTTAAACCTTTATATATCTGTAAAAGACACGGGTATGGGAATTGCTAAAAATAAAATTGACAGTATGTTTATGCCTTTTATTCAATCCGATAATTCAATTACTCGAAAGCATGGTGGGAGTGGCTTAGGGCTTGCGATATGTAGGCAAATTTGTGATGTAGTAGGTGGAGATATTTCGGTTAGTTCTGAGTTTAATAAAGGAAGCGAGTTTGTAGTTAATTACCCGCTGCAAATAGACACAACTGACTCAATTTTAAGAGAAGGGTTTGCAGCACGAAGTAAAAAGCCAAAAGTATGGATAGTAGGAAATCACGAAATTCTAAAAACAGCCTTGGAGCATACGCTCACTCGGTTTTCTATCACTTTTGAACACTACGAAGTATGCCCAGATATACCCAAGTACGATAGTTTTCCTGATGCAATTGTACTAACTGATCCTCAAATGTTAGCCCAAACACGCGAGCGTATAAATACATACAACTCCCTTAATTCACCGTGTTTACTCATCCTAGATTTGCTAGGTAAAAGCTTATTACCGCAAAATATTAACGACAGAGAGCTCAGGTTAAATGGCCCTTATAAAGTATCCCATGTACTACGGGCAATTAGTTTATTAGAAGAGCAGTTGTTTCATTTGGATATTATATTTACCAATCGTGAGCAAAAAGAAACTTTAGAAAGCCCCTTAGGGTTAACTCAGTTAAGCGGAACCAAGGTATTAGTTGCTGAAGATAATACGAATAATCAAGTTGTAATTCGACAGTTTTTAGAACAAAAAGGTTGCCGTGTATATATTGTTAGTGATGGTCAAGAGGCAATAATAAAGGCGCAAAACGATGAAATTGATATTATTTTTATGGATATCCAAATGCCAATACTCGATGGGATTTCTGCAACTAAAGCAATCAGAAAGTTAGGTATAGCCACCCCCATAATAGCACTCACTGCAAATGCGATTCATGGTGATAAAGAGCGATTTATAGACGCGGGGATGAATGACTATTTAGCTAAGCCAATTGTAAGTGAGACACTTTATTTATTACTTGATAAATATGCCCCAGAGCAGGTTATTGAATCTAAACATTTAAAGCTCTCTCGTTTAGCGCAAGTTTGGGAAAAGCTGAGTTGAGCAATGAAGGCTAGGGTTTGTTAAACGTTTAGGGTTAAATTTGTAGCAGTGTGTTTGGTATTTAGGCAAAGTTGAGCCTATGCAGTGTGGTTATTTTCCATAAATGGGCGATAACGTAGCATTAATGCCAAACAGGCGCTGCCCAAAGGGATCTTCCTAGGGGCTATTTACTCTTTGTTGCCAACATGGATGTAGGTAAGGGGCGTGAGCAGGACGCAGAAGCTTCGCTCGGTCTTACATCGATGTAAGTTAGTAGGGTAACGCAGGAGCTGTTACAGAACCCGCTGGGTTATAAACCTCGCGCCGGGATTAAACCGCCTGTAGTTTGAACGAATTTTAATCCGCAAAGATCAACAGACAATATAAAAAGTGGGTTTGTGTTGCATAAAACTTGATAAACGGAGAAATTAACCTAGTATTTTAGGGGTAAGTTAAATTTATTTTTTAGTAATTAATGAGTGTTTTTAGTGTGTGTTTTTTTAATTTGATTCGCAAATTGCAATTCAAAATAAAAATAAAATGTTATGAACTTTATTTAAATACTCAATCATACCTTTAATTTATTTTAACGACATGATTTTGTAAGGTTTTTACTTTTTTGTAAAGTTGTTATCTGGTTGGCACGACTTTCGCAATATATTAAATATCAAATCAAGACGAATTTAGTTAAATTTTTAAGGGGTGCAATATGCAAACAAACACAAAAGCCAAACAACAGCCTAAAGGTAACAATTGGGTACTAACACCTGAAATTATGGTTTTGTCAATTTTGCTTGTTGCCACTTTAGTAATAGGTATAACAGTTTTACGAGGTAGCGATTCGATTGAACCGCTGGCAGATATTCAGCCAATTACTTTTACACAAGCTGATGTTGAAAACGCTCAGTTGATGAGTAATACGTTTGACTCGCAAAATACCAACTATGCACAACATGTAACTTCTTCTAAAAACGAAAATAACGACACTCTTCCAAACTAGAGACTTTTGCGCAGGTAACTATTTATAGTTGCCTGCGTTTTTTTATGTTCCTACCACCAATTTAACTTTTTAATCCCTCCCCATAAAATTATTTATATTCTCTTAAATTTAGATGGTGCTTAACCTAAACAGGGTTTTATCAAAACTTTCTCTTTTCTCATATACAATTGCTAATATTAGCTTTGGTCAGTATCTATTAACTGGCTTATCTGTGTTTTATAAGCTCGATTAAGCGCTCACTTGCCAATTTAGCTGCATTGCAAACTGAATTGCAAAATGCGAATGAAATGGGAGAAGTAAATCCATTTAATCTTCTAATTTAACTACCTGAATATATTGGTTTTTATTTCTGTTTTTTTGTATTTAAAATGGCCTGTAAATTGCTCTTTAATATAATAAGTCACTAAGAGTGAAACCGGGGCAAAATCATGAGTGCGTTTAAATACCTAGAATCGGAAAAACCAGTCAATCTAGCAAGATGGCATGAGTTAGAGAGGATCATGTCTGATTCAATGCAAAATAATTATTTTAAAATGGTTTATCAACCGCTTGTATCATTGGGATCTGGAAAGCTGGTCGGCTTTGAGTCGCTAGTAAGGTGCCAATCACCGCGCTTTGGCATTGTTGGCCCTGATGAGTTTATCCCTCATGTAGAGCAATCGGGAATGATTTTAGAATTAGGTGACTGGATTTTTGAGCAATGCTTGTCTGATTTAAAGCATATGCGGCAGTTTGGTATGACAGATATTGCTGTTTCATTAAATATTTCACCGTTACAAATCTTAGATGGTGATGTGTTTTCAAAAGTAATGTCTTTGCTAGAAAAGCACCAAATACCACCACAGGCTATTAAAGTCGAATTAACGGAAACAGCGCTCATTCATAGTCCTGATAAAATAGCTAAGGCGTTTGAAAACTTCCATAAAGAAGGCGTAAAGGTGTGGATTGATGATTTTGGCACTGGGTATGCCTCTTTAGGTTTACTTCGTCAATTTGATATTGATGGTTTAAAAATTGATCGCAGTTTTGTAAGTGGTATTGCAACTAATAATGAAGACTTTACGTTATGTAGCGCAATTATTGCGATGGCTCAACGATTGGGTTTACAAACGGTAGCAGAGGGTATTGAAGAGAATGAGCAATTACAAATATTAGAACAACTTGGTTGCGATATAGCTCAGGGGTACCTGCTAGATAAGCCTCAAACGTTAACTAAAAGTATTGATACTTGGACTTTGTAAATGTTTATATTCATTTTGATTTGCAAAATGCAAAAAACAAATTACTCTTAAACTACAACTCTTACATTTTAATAGTGTACGAAGTTTTAACTTACACAAAGGTTATCTATGCCCATATCAGAGCAGTTTGTCGATAAAAGTATTACCGAGCTAAATGTATTAACTCAACTCGAAAAGGATGTTGGGACAACCGTGTTAGCTCGTTTAATTAAATTATTTATTGATGAATTAGTTACTATGGCTAACCAATTAGATACGGCAATTAGTAGTGAAGATACTATTAAAATTAAAGAAGTAATGCATGTCTTAAAAAATTCAGCAGCTTTATACGGTGCATCTGCTTTAGCCGCGTTAGCAACACAATTACACGATTCGCCACCCTCAACTACACAAGAAAACTTGCACGCAGCACTTGTTATTAAACACAACTTGGATAAAACCCGAGATGCGTATCAAATAATGAGTAATAGTATAGCTATCTAGGAGAAAGCTGTGTCAGATATAATTGATAAAGGTCTTGTTTATATTGTTGAAGATAGCATTGCCAGTGGTGCTTTATATGCAAGTCAGCTTGAGCAGGCTGGTTTCCAATGCAAACACTTTACAGATGGGTACTCTGCTTTAGTCGGTATTAAAGAAAAAATGCCAGCGGTCATAGTACAAGACGTATGCTTGCCAGATATAAGTGGGCTTGAGGTATTACAATTTGTAAATAAGCAGAAAAATCCTGCTAATGTAGTCATGATCACCTCAAACAGCTCTATTGATATTGCAGTGGAAGCAATGCGTTTAGGCGGTTTTGATTTTTTAGAAAAACCTTTCACAAGTCAACGACTCATTAGTTCAGTAGAAAGTGCCTTGACGCCAAAAGAGCAAGTTAAAGTTCAACCATTGGTTAAAAACAGGGATAAAAATCAAGATTTTGTTGGTGAATCTCTGGCAATGAAAACCGTTTTTAGATTACTTGATAGTGCAGCTAGAAGCAAAGCGTGTGTATTTATCACAGGTGAAAGTGGAACCGGTAAAGAAGTTTGCGCACAAACCCTTCATGATACAAGCCCGAGAAATACAGGACCATTTATTGCCATAAACTGTGCAGCTATTCCTGCTGAGCTATTTGAATCAGAATTTTTTGGTCATGTTAAAGGTGCGTTTAGTGGGGCATTAAGCGATCGAAAAGGGGCTGTTGAAGTGGCCAACGGCGGTACCTTATTTTTAGATGAATTATGTGAAATGGAACTTAACTTACAAGCAAAGTTATTACGCTTTTTACAAACAGGCATTTTTAGTAAGGTGGGTAGTAGTGAAGTATTACACAGCGATGTTCGTTTAGTCTGTGCAACAAACAGAAACCCAATCATAGAGGTTGCAGAAGGGCGTTTTAGAGAAGATTTATATTACCGTTTAAATGTTATCCCCGTAAAGCTCCCCCCTTTAAGAGAACGCGGAGGCGATATATTACTGCTTGCTGAGTATATTTTGAAACAAAAAAGCGATAGTAATGCAAAGCATTTCACTGGTTTTTCTGATGAAGTTAAGGCGCTTTTTTGTAATTACGATTGGCCAGGAAATATTCGCGAACTACAAAATGTAATTGAAAACACCGTTGTTATTAATGATGGCGATGTAATTGAAAAAGACATGCTACCAAGCTCATTTGGATTAGGCGCTGTGAAGCACTCGATATCCGCTAAGTCAGTTCACAATACAAACGAGCAGAGTGTTCAATTATCGCCTATGTCTGTTCATGATATAGAACCTTTGTGGCAAGTTGAAAAAAGGGCGATTGAAAATGCGATTAAAAGCTGTGAAGACAATATTCCTCTTGCTGCTGCTTATCTAGGGGTTAGTGCATCTACCATTTATAGAAAAATAAAGGGATGGTCTTAAAGTTATAATCGTTTTTTAATTACACTTTTCAGATTGAATTAATAAAAGTTACCCTAAGCTTTATGGGTAAGAGCAAATTAATTTTTAATCTGACACAGTAAAAGGAGATCGCAATGAGTAACACTAGTTTAAAACCTGCGGATATTATGCCATCACTAGTCGTGAGTGATGTTGATGAGAACAAGGTAGATTTAGTTGATAGAGTAAGTGACTCTCCCTGGAAAATGATTGTTGTTTATCGAGGCCAGCACTGCCCTAAATGTACTGCGCAACTTAACGAGCTTGCTAAAGTTCATAAAGACTTTAAAGATGCTGGTGTTGAAGTGGTTGCGGTAAGTGGTGATAGCCATGAGCAGCTTGATAAACATCTTGAAAAAATAGATGTTAACTTCCCAATTTACTATGGTTTAACAATCGAACAAATGACCGATTTAGGGCTACATATCAGCGAGCCTCGCAGTGATGCAGAAACTGATCATCCATTTGCTGAGCCAGGCATTTTTGTACTTAATGAAAAAAATCAGCTTCAAATGGTCGATATATCAAACAGCCCATTTGTTCGTCCTGATTTAGAGCAACTGCTAGGTGGAATTAAGTTTTCTAGAGAAAACGACTATCCAATCCGAGGCACATTTATTAAATAACATTCATTTTCATGGTTTCAAAAGGCACTTTTTAGTGCCTTTTTTTATTTATTTTTAATTTTTTAAAATTAATCTCTTGAAAACAATTTTACCGTCCTTATATAGTTTAGTAGGACGCCTGATGGGTCCTAAATTAAACTTAAACAATTGAAATTTATATTATTAATTAAACTTTGCTTGAGCTTGTTCAATAGAAGAGCACATGCAAAATATCGCTTAAATATGAGGATATTATTATGCGTACAGTAGACTTATCACCACTTTATCGTTCATTTATCGGCTTCGAACATTTAGCATCACTTATGGATGCGGCAGCTAATACAGATAAGCAGCCAAGTTTTCCTCCTTACAACATAGAAGCACTCGATAAAGACAAATACAGAATCACTATGGCCGTTGCCGGTTTTAGCGATAACGAATTAACCATTGAGTCAGAAAATAACACATTAAAAGTTACAGGTACTAAAGCAAATAAAGATGAAAACGCAGAGCGTAAATTTATTCATCAAGGTATTGCTGAGCGTAACTTTGAACGTAAATTCCAGTTAGGAGATCATGTAAAAGTACTTGGCGCAGATTTAGCCAATGGCTTACTAAGTATTGACTTAGAACGTGAAATCCCTGAAGCGCTAAAACCACGTAAAATTGAAATTGGTAATAGCAATCTAATAGAAGGTAAATAATCTTCTAAAGTACATATTTCCCTGATTACTTAGCCGCCTCATTCGAGGCGGCCTTTTTGTTTACAGCGCTTCTAAATTATTAAGGTAGTAGGTTGCTTGTTGCAGCGTTTGTTCTTGGAGTGTTTTTTCTTGTTTATCCCAGTTTTTATATACCATACCAATACGTGGGTTCTTTTCTAGTCTGTCTCTGTGTTTATTCATGAAATGCCAGTACAGGCTATTTAGCGGGCAAGCTTTATCACCTACTTTTTGTTTAACATCGTACTGACAGCTTTTGCAGTAATCGCTCATCTTATTAATGTAGTTACCGCTTGCAGCATAAGGTTTAGTCGCAATTATTCCATCATCGGCAAACTGGCTCATTCCTCGGGTGTTGGGCATCTCTACCCACTCTATGGCATCGATATAAACACCTAGGTACCAGTTATCTACGTCATCAGGGTTTATTCCTGTAAGCATGCAAAAGTTTCCAATAACCATTAGGCGTTGAATATGGTGGGCATAAGCGGTTTCAAGGCTTTGTTTTAATGAGTGGCTTAGGCAATTCATTTTTGTTGAGCTGTTCCAAAAATAAGATGGTAGTGTGTTTTTGGCTTGTAATTGATTTTTAACAGCGTAGTCGGGCATGTTAATCCAATAAATGGCACGTACATATTCTCTCCAACCTAATATTTGCCTAGTAAAGCCCTCTACTTGCGAGGGGGATATTTCACTTGGTCTTTGTTCGTATTCTCTTATTACACGTTTGATTACATATAACGGGTGGAGTATTTTTGCGTTTAGGGCAAACGATAATCGGCTATGGTACAAGCTGGTATTATTTTTACTTTGATCTGTCATCGCATCTTGAAAGTGACCAAAGCAACTAAGTAAATGCTCGCAAAAGTATTCTAGAGATTCAATAGCTTGTTTACGCGTTGTTGGCCACTCTAGTCTCTGATCGGCTATTTCGCCAAAGTAAACGATCTTGTGCTTATTTAAGCGAGAAATGATGCTCTTGACATTATTATTGAATAGCTTAGGTTTTGGTATACACGCTAAGTCAGCTTTGGAAAATTTATTACGATTATTACTGTCAAAATTCCATTTGCCACCGGTTGGCTTAGTATCATCAACTAATATATTAAACTGCTTACGCATAGCACGATAGAAGTGCTCCATTGTCACATGCTTGTTTTTTGTAAAGCGTGTTTTTATATCGGTGAACGGTAATAAAAAATGTTCAGTATCTGTGGCAATTACATCAAATGAGGCATCACTTTTAAACTTAGCTAATTGAGACTTAAGCCTAAACTCATCAGGATATTGATATTCAATAGTTTCGCATTGGTATTTATCGGCAATTCGCTTGAGTAATCCAATTAAGTCTTTGTCGTCAGAGGTATCGTCAAGTGTCAAATGCAAAACATTAAAACCTGCCGTTTTTAATGCAGTTGCAAAGTTTTCCATAGCATTAAAAAAAGCACACAGTTTTTGAATGTGATGCTTAACGTAGTCGGTTTCTTGTTTTAATTCTGCGATGAGATAAAGCGTGTCGTCGTCTTTTTGTTTATACCATGAATGAGATGGGTTTAGCTGATCGCCTAGTATTAATCTAAGTGTTTTATGATGGGTCATAGTAAGGCCAAATTTTTTTATACGGGTATAGTTAATTAAACGATCGTTTTAATATTTTACAACAAGCAAATAGGAGTAATTAAGTGCATAACGACAATAGTTTGCTGTTTTTAATGCTGGGGATTAGTTGTTTCTTGAGTTTAATAATAGATTAGTAAAACGAATAGAGGCGGTAAATAACGCAATACATTGTGCTGTTAGCAATAGGGCAAAAAAGTTTAACCGCATATCAAGGCGTTCCTGATTAAGGGGAGATTAAGTAAATTAAGTCTCCCCCCCAATTGAATATCTAAATTTTATTACTTTGCTTTTGCTGCATTCTTTGTTGTAACGAAACCACATTGGTAACGTTGAAAAGAACATTGCTTGCAAAGCTTTCAAAGTACCTAAGCGCTTTTTTCCAAGCGAGCTGACTCTCAGTAGTAAAATGTTTACCAAGGTGCTCTTCAAGGGTTTCGTAAAAAGCGTTAGATAAAAGGGCAATGTCACTGTGTGAAGCGCCGCTTTTTTTTAGATACATTAAATGGTGAGCTAAAAAAGGAGCTACCGATGCTGGTTTATCTAAATGCTTAACAATTCGTTCTAATACGCAAAAGAGGGTAAAGCTCTTTTCGTTAAACTGTAAGGCCGTCGGGTAATTCATCTCAATACTAGATTGGGCTAATTTACTATGAAATTTAGCCGTAAACGCATGAAAGTTAGGCTTAATAATTGTTAAGTTATTTAATAATGCTGATTGTTGTTGATTCATTTTTATCTCGTTGCAGTGAGTAATAACTATTATTATCAAGTAGGAATAATGTTGATTATAGCGGGCAGTTCAAATTCTGCACGTTTTTTAGTGTGAAAGTATGGCTTTTTGTTATATCTATTTACTTTCTGGTAATTAGTGAGCCTTTAAAACGTATTTTAAGAGTTATTAAACTTCAGTTTATCTGATTTTTATCCTGAAATAATAAGCTACTACATTTTATGACTCAAATATGGGCATTTTATAAAGTTGGCTGATTACTTATGTTACTTACATATACATTAAATTAGCATCTTGACGAATTGCAAATTTTATAAACTAATTGCGTATTATAGTTGCTAATTATCCTGTACATCCTTATAATAGCGGCCATTGTTTAGCGTGTTGTATAACAGCTAACAGCGATATTAAATTTAAGGTTTGATATCTATTGGCGCGGGATGGAGCAGTCTGGTAGCTCGTCGGGCTCATAACCCGAAGGTCGTCGGTTCAAATCCGGCTCCCGCAACCAATTCTACTAGTAGGTATTACCTTACTAATTTATATCGCGCATTCTAAGTAATGCGCGTTTTGCGTTTTAGGCTATGTAGTTTAATTAGGTCAGTTTACTGACTCGCAACCAAGCTTGGCCCTCGGCCACACAGTTTTATGCTTTATTGGTGTGACGCCCCGCTTGGTTCGGGGCGTTGTTGTATCTGCACCTTACGATTTGTGGCAATTGCTATCAAATTAAAATTTAAACTCAGTATTTTAGGGCTATAAGCCCTTTTTTTGTTTGTATGGAGGATTTTCGTGACAAAACTTGAACAAGATTTAGTAACCATGTTAACGCCTGCGGTAGAAATGTTAGGCTTTGAGTTGCATGGTCTTGAATTTGTACAAGCGGGTCGCCATTCTACCTTAAGAGTATATATTGCTCATGAGGATGGGATCTCAGTTGATAACTGTGCGGATGCCAGTCGCCAAATTAGTGCGATTTTAGACGTCGAAGACCCAATTACAAATGAATATGATTTGGAAGTATCGTCTCCTGGTGTTGATCGTCTATTATTCAAACAAGATCACTACGAGCAGGCGCAAGGAGAGGAAGTACGCGTGCGTACTAAACTTCCACAGGATGGTCGTCGTAATTTTAAAGGCGACTTAGTAGCAGTTAGCAGCGATATGATCACACTATCTAGCGATGGTGCAGAGCATCTGATCATGCTTAGTAACATCGAACGTGCGAATTTAATCGCGAAGTTTTAAATTCGAGTGCGAAGGAATAGGGCAAGCGAGGCATTACCCATGGCAAAAGAGATATTATTGGTTGCTGAAGCCGTTTCCAATGAGAAAGCGGTTCCAAAAGAAAAGATTTTTGAAGCTCTAGAGTTCGCTCTAGCGACAGCGACAAAGAAAAAACACGATGGCGAAATTGAAGTACGTGTAGCAATTGACCGTAAAACCGGTGATTACGATACGTTCCGTCGCTGGCAAATTGCCGCTGTATTAGAAGATGGTTCTTTAGAGAACCCATACAGCGAAATCACTCTAGAAGCAGCACAGGTTGAAGAACCTGATTTGCAAATGGGTGATTATGTTGAAGAGCAAATTGACTCAATCAAATTTGACCGTATTACAACACAAATGGCTAAGCAAGTTATCGTACAAAAAGTACGTGAAGCTGAGCGCGCTTTAGTTGTTGAAGCATACAAAGATCAAGAAGGCGAGCTGGTAACGGGTGTTGTTAAAAAAGCAACTCGCGATGCAATCGTACTTGATTTAGGTAACAACGCAGAAGCGGTAATTTACCGTGATGACATGTTGCCACGTGAAAACTTCCGCCCGGGTGATCGAATCCGTGGTCTTTTATATGAAGTTAAACCTGAAGCACGCGGTGCACAATTATTTGTAACGCGCTCTAAACCTGAAATGCTAATGGAATTATTCCGCATTGAGGTGCCAGAAATTGGCGAAGAGATGATTGAGTTACGTGCAGCTGCACGTGATCCAGGTTCACGCGCTAAAATTGCTGTTAAATCTAACGACAAACGCATTGATCCAATTGGTGCATGTGTTGGTATGCGTGGCGCACGAGTTCAAGCTGTATCGTCTGAGCTTGGTGGTGAGCGTGTTGATATCGTACTTTACGATGACAACCCAGCACAATTTGTTATCAATGCAATGGCGCCAGCAGAAGTTGCTTCAATCGTAATGGATGAAGACACTCACTCAATGGATATCGCTGTAGAAGCCGATAACCTAGCACAAGCAATTGGTCGTAATGGTCAGAATGTTCGTTTAGCAAGCCAATTAACTGGCTGGGAACTGAACGTAATGACTGTTGAAGACATGCGTACTAAAAATGAAGCTGAATCTGATAAGTTACTTAACTTATTCACTGAAAATTTAGATATAGATGATGAGTTTGCATCATTACTTATTAACGAAGGTTTCTCGACACTTGAAGAAGTGGCGTATGTACCTGCGTCTGAATTTTTAGAAATTGATGGTCTTGATGAAGATACTGTAGATTTATTGCGTTCACGCGCAAAAGATGCATTGACAACTAAAGCACTTAAAACGGAAGAAAGCTTAGATGGCGCAGAGCCTGCTGAAGACTTACTTGCGCTTGAAGGCTTAGAGCGTCACTTAGCATTTGTTATGGCAAGCAAAGGTGTTGTTACACTTGAAGACTTGGCAGAGCAAGGTATTGACGAATTAGTTGATATCACAGAACTTTCATCTGAAAAAGCGGGTGAACTGATTATGGCTGCACGAAACATTTGTTGGTTTGCAGACGAGTAATTTATTAACGGAGGTATTACACACTATGGCAGAAGTAAATGTTGAAAAACTAGCCGGCGATATAGGTACAACTGTTGATAAATTGCTACAGCAGTTTTCACAAGCAGGTATCACTAAGCAAGCAACTGATAACGTAACAGAAGCTGAAAAAGCAACGTTACTTGATCATTTAAGCAAGCATCATGGTGGTACAGGTTCAGATGGCCCAGCGCGTATGACTTTACAACGTAAGAGCAAAAGCACATTAAGTGTGACTGGTTCTACGGGTAAAGCTAAAGATGTTCAAGTTGAAGTTCGCAAAACACGTACCTACGTGAAGAAAAGCGCAATGGAACAAGAACAAGAGCAAGCACGCTTAGCCGCTGAAGAAAAAGCCCGTCTTGAACAGCAACAAAAAGCTGAACAAGAAGCCGCAGAATTAAAAGCGAAACAAGAGGCAGAACGTAAAGCGAAAGAAGAAGCTGACCGTAAAGCCAAAGAAGAAGCTAAACGCAAAGCTGATGCAGAGCGTAAAGCGAAACAAAAGCAGATGACCCCAGAGCAAAGTGCTAAGTCTGAGAAAGATCGCATAGAAGCTGAGCGTCTGCAAAAAGAAGCAGAAGAGGCCGCATTGAAGAAAGCTTAAGAAGAAGCGAAACGTCCAGCAGAAGAGGCAAGAAAGCTAGCTGAAGAGACTTCAGCACGCTGGAAGAAAGAAGAAGAAGAACGTAAGAAACGCGAAGAAACAGCGGATCACCATCTTACGACTTCAACTTATGCACGTGAAGCAGAAGATGTTGCCGATGCTCGTGATGAGCAAGGCACTCGCCGTGCTAAGAAAAAGAAAAAAGCGCCAGCAAAAGATAAATTTGCAGCGTCAAGAGGCCGTAACAAGTCTAAATTAAAAGCACCAGCATCGCTGCAGCATGGTTTCCAAAAACCAACTGTTGATGTTAAAAATGAAGTGCGTATTAGCGAAACAATTACAGTAGCTGAGCTTGCATCACGCATGGCTGTTAAAGGCGCTGAAGTTGTTAAAACAATGATGAAAATGGGTGACATGGTTACTATTAACCAAGTGATCGACCAAGAAGCTGCACAACTAGTTGCAGAAGAAATGGGTCACAAGGTTATCATTGTTAAAGAAAACGAATTAGAGCAAACAGTACTTAACGACCGCCATGAAGATGGTAAGTCAGAGCCTCGTGCTCCAGTAGTAACTGTAATGGGTCACGTTGACCATGGTAAAACATCGACTCTAGATTACATTCGTTCTGCGAAGGTTGCTTCTGGCGAAGCCGGTGGTATTACACAGCATATTGGTGCATACCATGTTGATGTAAACGGCAATATGATTACCTTCTTAGATACTCCAGGACATGCTGCATTTACATCAATGCGTGCTCGTGGTGCTAAAGCGACAGATATCGTAATCTTAGTGGTTGCAGCAGATGATGGTGTTATGCCACAAACTAAAGAAGCGGTACAGCACGCACGTGCAGCTGGCGTTCCTTTAATCATTGCTGTAAACAAAATGGATAAAGAAGGCGCAGATCCAGATCGCGTTAAAAACGAACTAGCTCAGCTAGACGTTATCCCTGAAGAATGGGGCGGCGATACGCAGTACGTTCATATCTCAGCTAAAACTGGTCTAGGTATTGATGACCTTCTTGAAGCCGTACTTATGCAATCTGAGCTTTTAGAGCTTTCAGCCCCTACCGAAGGTATGGCTGCAGGTGTTGTAATTGAATCTCGTCTTGATAAAGGCCGTGGTCCAGTTGCATCAGTACTTGTTCAATCTGGTACGCTTAACCAAGGTGACATTGTATTATGTGGTCTTGAGTATGGCCGTGTTCGTGCAATGCGCGATGAAAACGGTAAAGATATCAAGTCGGCAGGTCCATCTATTCCAGTGGAAATTTTAGGTCTTTCTGGTATTCCAGCTGCAGGCGACGAAGCAACTGTAGTTAAAGATGAGCGTAAAGCGCGTGAAGTTGCTTTATACCGTCAAGGTAAGTTCCGCGATGTTAAACTAGCACGTCAGCAAAAAGCTAAGCTTGAAAACATGTTTACTAACATGACTGAAGGTGATGTTTCTGAAGTTAACGTGGTACTTAAAGCAGACGTTCAAGGTTCTATCGAAGCAATCTCTGATTCACTAACTAAACTTTCTACTGATGAAGTAAAAGTGAAGATTGTAGGCTCTGGTGTTGGTGGTATTACTGAGACTGATGCGACACTAGCTGCAGCGTCTAACGCAATTGTAGTTGGCTTTAACGTTCGTGCTGATGCTTCTGCTCGTAAAGTGATTGATACTGAAAACTTAGACCTTCGTTATTACAGCGTAATTTATGCCTTAATCGAAGAAGTTAAGCAAGCCATGTCAGGCATGCTAGCACCTGAGTTTAAACAAGAAATCATCGGTCTTGCTCAAGTTCGTGACGTATTCAAGTCTCCAAAAATTGGCGCAATCGCTGGTTGTATGGTTACTGAAGGTGTTATTAAACGTAGCGCTCCAATCCGTGTACTACGTGAAAACGTGGTTATCTATGAAGGTGAACTTGAGTCACTTCGTCGCTTTAAAGACGATGTTGCTGATGTTCGTAACGGCA
Organism: Pseudoalteromonas sp. SG43-8; assembly: GCF_014164245.1. NCBI lineage: Bacteria > Pseudomonadati > Pseudomonadota > Gammaproteobacteria > Alteromonadales > Pseudoalteromonadaceae > Pseudoalteromonas > Pseudoalteromonas sp. SG43-8. Next base: position 81,773 of record NZ_JACJEX010000001.1, read on the forward strand.
TGGAATGTGGTATCGGCGTTAAGAACTACAATGACGTACGTGTTGGTGACCAAATCGAAGTATTTGAAACAGTTGAAGTACAACGTACTCTTTAATTGTTAGCTCGCTAAACTAATAAATGGGGGCTTAGCCCCCATTTGTGTATCCATTATTTAATTAGCTTATTATTAAATTTCAATAAGTTATGATTTTAGGACAAATGCAATGAGAGAATTTTCTCGCACTGATCGTGTTGCACAGCAAATCCAAAAAGAAATTGCTGTAATTTTACAACGCGAAATTAAAGATCCCCGCTTAGGTATGGTGACAGTGTCAGCGGTAGAAGTATCGCGTGATTTATCTTATGCCAAAATCTTCATCACTGTGTTTAACACACAAGACGAAGATGCAGCAAAGCAAAGCGCAAAAGTACTTAATGAAGCAACGGGTTATATTCGCTCGTTACTTGGTAAGCGTATTCGTGCTCGTATAATGCCTGAGTTAAAGTTTGTAGTTGATAATTCACTGATGGAAGGTATGCGTATTTCTAATTTAGTGGATTCTATTATCCGCGAAGATAACGCAAAGCATGTCGATGAAGATGTAGAAAGTGTTGATGCTGATATTTCAGATAGTGAACAAAGTACTAAGCACGTAGAAGATACAGATAGCGAAGAAGGCACTGATACAGATGGCAAAGCGCAGTAAAGGCCGTGCAGTTGACGGTATTTTGTTGTTAAACAAACCGCAAGGCATTTCATCAAATAAAGCTCTGCAGCAAGCGAAAGGTGTTTATTTTGCACAAAAAGCTGGCCACACTGGGGCTTTAGACCCGCTTGCTACAGGTATGCTGCCAATTTGTTTTGGTGAGGCGACTAAGTTTACGCAGTTTCTACTCGATACAGATAAAACTTATATCGTTCGTGCAAAACTGGGTGAGCGTACAACGACATCAGATTCTGATGGCGAAATCGTAAGCACGAAAGATGTGAATGTGACGCGTGAGCAGTTAACAAAAGAAATTGCAGCTTTTGTTGGAGAGTCAGATCAATATCCATCAATGTACTCAGCACTTAAGTATCAAGGTAGACCATTATATAAGTACGCACGAGAGGGTATTGAAGTCCCTCGTAAATGCAGAAAAATAAATGTGTTTAGCTTATCGTTTGACGAATTTGATGAACAAAACAACGTATTACAAATGACGGCTCATGTATCAAAAGGGACGTATATTCGTACAATCGTTGATGATTTGGGCGAAAACCTAGGATGTGGCGCACACGTTATAATGCTTCACAGAACTGCTGTTGGTCAGTATCCGGCAGATAAAATGGTTTCGCTTGATGAAATTGAAGCGTTGCTTGCTAAAGCGAAAGCAGAAGAGCTTGCGCCTTCTACTTATTTAGACTCGTTGTTATTACCTATAGACACTGCTTTAACTGATTTACCTGTTATTGAAATTTCGAAAGAGCAGGGCAAAGTATTTAGTCATGGGCAAGCAGTCGAGTTACCTGAAGCTTTACCTGAGGGGGCAATTAAAGTTGTTTCGGATGGTGTGTTTATTGGTACTGGCGAGCGCAACTCAAGTGGCCATTTAAAGGTTAAACGTGGTCTTGCTAGCCAGCAAGATGATTACGTAAAGCCTGAATAAGCAATTAGTGTGCCCAGCAGTGGCTTATTAGTTGTAGATGGGAATAATTAACTTGTAGTTATTCCCACAGTTGGTAGAATACGCCGGCTTAATCGTTTTGGCTGAATTAGTGATCGGCTAAGACACCTTTTAAATTTAATTTTTGGAGTTACTATGTCACTAAGCAATCAAGAAAAAATCGATATCATTGCTAAATTTGCACGTGCAGAAGGCGATACAGGTTCATCAGAAGTACAAGTAGCATTACTTACTTATGATATCAACAAGCTTCAAGGTCACTTTGCTGATCACAAGCATGACTTCCACTCACGTCGTGGTCTGCTTCGTAAAGTAAGCACTCGCCGTAAACTACTTGATTACCTTAAAGGTAAAGATATCACTAGTTATACTGCACTAATCAAAGAACTTGGCCTACGTCGTTAAGAACTAGATTATAGAAATGGGAGCTTTTTAGCTCCTTTTTTTGTGCCTAAAATTTGTGTTTGAAAATAAGACAAATTTATAAACTTATTGAATTATATTGTAAAACTCCTATTTCATAGCTTATCAAGCAACGTTGTATTTACCCGCTCATTAGCCCAGCTTAAATCTAGTAGCTAGTGTGTGTTGACCTTTCGTGATTAATTTTGCAGCTGTATGTTTGGTCTTTAGGCAAGGCAGCGCCTATGTAGTGTGGTTATTCCCCATAAATAGGCGATAACGCAGCATAAATGCCAAACATGCGCTGCCCTAGGATGAACAAATTTCAATCCACAAAGAACAACACACCCTAGACTCGCATTTTGAAGTAGCTTTGGTATATACTATGCGCGTAGGTAAAAAGGTTTATCTGCAATTATTCACATCATTGCCAATTGTAGTACTTAATTGATTTCCAACTGAATACAATTATGTACTGTAATTGGTACTTTGATGACAACTTATTAGAATACATTTAAGGAATATTTTAAGTGCAAGCAATTATTAAAGAATTCAAACTAGGTCAACATACAGTGACTCTAGAAACTGGTGCAATCGCTCGTCAAGCAGACGGCGCTGTACTTGCAAGCATTGGCGACACTTCAGTTTTAGTAACTGTTGTTGGTAAGCGTGAAGCACAACCTGGTCAAGACTTTTTCCCACTAACAGTTAACTACCAAGAGCGTATGTACGCTGCTGGTCGTATCCCTGGTGGTTTCTTAAAGCGTGAAGGCCGTCCTAACGATGGCGAAACTCTTATTGCACGTCTTATTGACCGTCCAATTCGTCCACTTTTCCCAAGCGGCTTTGTAAACGAAGTACAAGTTATTGCTACTGTTGTTTCTGTTAACCCTGAAATCCAACCTGATATGGTTGCGATGATTGGTACTTCAGCAGCACTTGCTATCTCTGGTATTCCATTCAGTGGTCCAATTGGTGCATCTCGTGTTGGTTACATCAACGGCGAATACGTACTTAACCCTACATTAAAAGAGCTTGAAGAAAGCCAACTTGATTTAGTGGTAGCCGGTACTGATAAAGCGGTACTTATGGTTGAATCAGAAGCTAACGTACTTGCAGAAGACGTAATGCTTGGCGCTGTTGTATATGGTCATGAGCAATCTCAAGCGATCATTACTGCAATCGAAGAATTTAAAGCGCAAGCAGGCAAGCCTACTTGGGATTGGACTGCACCTGAGAAAAATGTTGCACTAGAAGATAAAGTAGCAACTATTGCTGCTGAAAAAGTAGGCGCAGCTTACTTAATCACTGATAAAGTAGCGCGTAAAGAAGCTCTTGGTGAAGCTAAAGATGAAGTTGTTGCAGTATTAACAGCTGAACTTGCTGAAGGCGAGTCTTTAGACAAGCAAGAAATTGGCAAAATCTTCGGTTCACTTGAGAAGAAAATCGTTCGTGGCCGTATCGCTGCTGGCGAAAAACGTATCGATGGTCGTGAACCAGATATGATTCGTGCACTAGACGTAATGACTGGCGTATTACCGCGTACTCACGGTTCTGCTATCTTTACACGTGGTGAAACTCAAGCGTTAGTAACAGCGACACTTGGTACAGAACGTGATTCACAGTTAATCGACGATTTAACTGGTACTCATAAAAACCACTTTATGCTTAACTACAACTTCCCTCCATTCTGTGTAGGTGAAACTGGTTTTGTTGGTTCTCCTAAGCGTCGTGAAATCGGCCATGGTAACCTTGCTAAGCGTGGTATTTCAGCTGTAATGCCTACACTTACTGAGTTCCCTTACTCAATCCGTGTAGTATCTGAAATTACTGAATCAAACGGTTCTTCTTCAATGGCGTCTGTTTGTGGTACTTCTCTAGCACTTATGAACGCGGGTGTACCAATTAAAGCATCTGTTGCCGGTATTGCGATGGGTCTAGTTAAAGAAGACGATAAATTCGTTGTTCTTTCTGACATTTTAGGTGATGAAGATCACTTAGGTGACATGGACTTTAAAGTTGCCGGTACTGCTGCGGGTATTACTGCACTTCAAATGGATATCAAAATCGAAGGTATCACTCAAGAAATCATGCAAATTGCGCTTAAACAAGCAAAAGCTGCACGTTTACATATCTTAGAAGTGATGGATGAAGCGATTTCTGCTCCTTCTGAAGAGCTATCGATGTTTGCTCCTCGCATATACACAATGAAAATCCCACAGAAGAAAATCGCTGAAGTTATTGGTAAAGGTGGCGCAACTATTCGTCAGCTTACTGAAGAAACTGGTACAACGATTGAAATCGGTGACGACGGTACAATTAAAATTGCCGCTACAGATGGCGAAAGTGCAGCTAATGCAATTAGCCGTATTGAGCAATTAACAGCTGAACTTGAAGTAGGTACTATCTACGAAGGTAAAGTTGTACGTATCGTAGACTTCGGTGCGTTTGTAAACATTCTTCCTGGCAAAGATGGTCTAGTACATATTTCTCAAATTAGTACTGAGCGCGTTAATAACGTGGCTGATCACCTTTCTGAAGGTCAAGAAGTTAAAGTTAAAGTACTAGAAGTAGATCGCCAAGGCCGTGTACGTCTAAGTATTAAAGAAGCAATGGAATCAGCAGCACCTGCAGCTGACGCGCCAACTGACGCGTAATTGCTAACTTATTAATCTAGTTATATTAGCTAGATAGTAAAAAAGGGGCTGTTTAGCCCCTTTTTTTATGCTTTAATGAAACCTTATTGGACAAGGTCTGTCTTATATTAATCGCGATATATCTTGGTATTAAGGATTTTAATGATACTCAAACATTTAGCTTTGGCATCTTTTGCTATTTTGTCTTTAAGCGCTTGCCAAACTACAACAGAATCAGAACCAACCCCGATTGTTAATGTGCCATTTACTGCACCTTTAGCTTCTGACTTTAGAAGTGAAATTGCTATTGCACGCTACTCAGAGCTATTAAATAGAGCCGACTTAAGCGAAGAACAACAAGCTAAGCTTTATTACGACCGTGGTGTACTTTTTGATAGTCTAGGTATGACAACTCTTTCGCGTATTGATTTTAATCGCGCAGTAAAGCTTAAGCCTGATTTAGCTGAAGTGTATAATTTTTTAGGTATTCAACATACGCTTATGCAGCAGTATGAAAAAGCCTATGAGTTTTTCGATTCTGCCCTAGAGCTTGATGAAGAGCATGAATACGCCTATTTAAATCGTGGTATCGCACTGTATTACGGCGACAGAGCAGGCCTTGCTAAAAATGATTTTAATGAATTTTTAGCTCGCTCTCCAAAAGATCCGTACCGAGTTTTATGGGTTTATTTAGCACAAGCACAAGAGGATAAAGCCGTTGCGCTTGATGCACTTAAACAAAATGCCACTGCGCTTGATGAGTCACAATGGGCGTACCAGTTAATTTCTCTTTATACGGGGGATATGAGTGAACATGCATTTTTATCTGGCATTAGTGATGGTGTTAGAACTGAGCAAGAATATGCGCAGCGTTTATGCGAAGCTTATTTTTATTTAGCTAAAATGCATCAAGCAGCAGGTGAGCTGTATTTAGCATCAGACTACTTTAGGCTTGCGCTAGCAACTAATGTACACGAGTTTATTGAGTACAAATATGCGCGTTTAGAGCTTGAGTTGATGCAAGGTGTTGACGCAAGTTAAGCGTTTTAAATTAATAGGTGTATTACTATGTTGTTTGTTAATTACAGGCTCGAGTAATCACCTAGGCGCTATTGGCTTTTGGCATGTTTTAAACGTAAAAGCTAATGTGCTACAAAGTTATTGGAAATCACCTGGTTATTTTTCTGCTCATTTAGAACAGTTACCAAATACCTCTTTAGCTATACTCGCCCGCAGTGAAATTTCTTCAGCCCAATATTTGTATTCTCTTAAGCTTATTAAAAACGGTCAGAGCGATACTGCAAAACAATTTTGGCTCAGAGCATTAAATGATTTAACAATCCCAGAGCGTAAAATATTATCAGCAAAGTTACTTGAGCACTCACGTTGGAGCGATTTAAAGTTACTCGCTAGTAAAAACAAATTACCAGCAGGGGATGTGCTAAATCATCTAAAGCTTCAGTTAAAAACACCACAGAGTAAAGTATCTAGTGAGTTTATCCACGCTCTTGGTTTTTCATCTTTAATAAATATAAGCAAACCTAATAAGCAATGTATGTTTAACGTGCTGACTATGAGCGATCATCGCAGTGGCTTATATAAACTCACCGAGTTTATTAATGCTTATAACAAACAGCCAGAGCCCCGTGAAAATATTTTTTGCTTTTCAAAACCTGTTTACGTTGCAGGTATGCTTGAGTGTAAAAGTAGCACTAATCAAATAGCAAAGTGTGACTGGCAATCAGCTAAACTCAATAACCAGCTTCCTAACAATTTTGATTTTATAGTAATGATGCCAAAAGATGGAACGGCTAATGTTACTAAAGGAACAATGCTAATAAACTCAAAAGCAAAATACAGTGTGTTTTTGCATGAGTTGATGCATTTTAACGGTTTTGAAGATGAATATGCTTTGCCTAAAACTAAACAAGCATGGTTGTGTGCAAAAACAGGTTTTGTGGCACCTAATTTATTTATTTCTCATGATGAGTCGCCCCCAATAGGCTGGCATAAAGCAAAGAGTTGCCAGATAGGTGGTGTTGCATATAAACCTAGTGAAAATTGGTCTATTATGCAATATCAGCAGTTAGGGCTCTCGGCGCAGTATAGAGAGATTTGGTTGAAGCATTTAGATATGACCAATGGTAATTCTTATCGCCACTCCAGCGCGCTTACATTTGCAAATAAGGCCATATTAAATTAACAATTATCAGTATTAATTAATTGTTTTTGTAGGCTTAATAAATTGTTAGTTCATGTTTAAAAAACACCCATACAGAACCGCTTTTTATAGACAAAATCAGTGTTTTTCAGTATAACTATAGTCATTAATGTCGTTTAAAAACAGGCAGTAAAAGCATCCCTTAGTATTAAAAAGAGATGCCCTGATAAACTTATGATTATAAAAGGCCCTACATTATGACTTTGCTCTGGATACCCTTGTTATCCTTAATTGGCAGTGTTATTTCTGCATGCACAGGTAAGTTATCCCGCAATTTAAGCACTAGTTTAACGGCTCTTGCGCCTTTAACGGCTTTGGGAATAACTTTATACCATGCACCTGCAGTTTTAGCGGGCGAAACCATTCGTTACTCTTTCGCTTGGATCCCGTCAATAGGGCTCGACCTATCTCTGCGGTTAGACGGCCTCAGTTTATTGTTTATGTTTATGATTTTAGGCATAGGCTTGCTCGTTATCCTCTACACGCGTTACTACCTCAGTGCCAACGACTCAATGGCTAAGTTATATAGTTATTTAATGCTGTTTATGACCGCAATGCTTGGCATTGTTATGTCTAACAATGTTATTCAGCTGTGGTTGTTTTGGGAATTAACGAGCATCAGCTCATTTTTATTAATTAGTTTTTGGTGGCATAAGTCTGAAGCGCGAAAGGGTGCTCGTATGGCTCTTGCTGTAACAGGCGCGGGCGGCTTAGCGTTACTTGCAGGCTTAATGCTATTAGGTGATATTGTTGGTAGTTATGACCTAGATGTTATCCTAGCGAGTAAAGCGATAATTCAATCTCACGATTTATACGAAGTAGCATTAGTATTGGTGCTATTGGGTGCGTTTACTAAATCGGCACAATTTCCATTTCATTTTTGGCTTCCTCATGCAATGGCAGCGCCTACGCCAGTGAGCGCGTATTTACATTCTGCAACCATGGTAAAAGCCGGTATATTTTTATTAGCACGTTTTCATCCTGCCTTAGCTGGCACCGATACGTGGTTCTTACTTGTTGGGTTAACAGGTTTAGCTACGCTGTTGTTTGGTGCTTATATAGCATTATTCAAACACGATTTAAAAGGATTGTTAGCTTACTCAACAATAAGCCATTTGGGTTTAATAACGCTATTACTCGGGCTTGATACTGAGCTTGCGACTGTTGCTGCTATATTTCATATAATTAACCATGCAACGTTTAAAGCGTCGTTATTTATGGCCGTTGGTATTATCGATCATGAAACAGGCACGCGCGATATGCGTAAATTAAATGGTATGTGGCGATACTTACCATACACTGCAACGCTTGCAATGGTCGCGGCGGCTGCTATGGCAGGGGTTCCATTACTTAATGGGTTTTTATCTAAAGAAATGTTTTTTGCAGAAACGCTGCATCAGCAAGTGCTTGGTTCTATGTCGTGGTTAATTCCAGTACTGGCAACGGTTGCAGGCGCATTAGCTGTTGCGTACTCCGCACGCTTTATTCATGACGTGTTCTTTAATGGTGAGCCAATCGATTTACCTCGCACGCCGCACGAACCGCCACGTTATATGCGGGTACCAATAGAAATATTAGTTGTGATTTGTTTGCTAGTGGGTATGTTCCCACACTTTACAATTGATGGCATTTTATCTGCGGCCTCTTTAGCTGTACTTGGAAAAGAAATGCCAGTTTACGAATTGGCTATTTGGCACGGGTTTAACTTGCCTCTATTAATGAGTGCAATGGCGATTGCTGGCGGTTTATTTATTTATATTAATCGTAAATATCTATTTCAGTTTCAAGCGTCATTACCACCTTTAAATGCTAAAAAAACCTTTGAACGTGTAATTTTAAGTGTTGTTGCTTGGTGTCAGTCAAAGGTAAGCAGTATCGAAAATGGATCGCTGCAGCGCTACCTAGTAATTATGTTAGCGGTAGTCTTACTGTGTGCCGGTTGGCCATTATTTGAAATGCAACAACTTGCTGGCAGCATGCCACTTACCCCTGTTGATGTGCACAATGCAATTGGTGCGGGCTTATTGATTATTGGTGCTCTTGCTACCGTTATTTGGCATCGCTCTCGAATGGTATCGTTGTTAATGCTCTCAATCGTAGGGTTAATGGTATCGGTTGTATTCACACGCTTTTCTGCTCCTGATTTAGCACTTACACAGTTAACTGTTGAGGTTGTTACTATTATTTTACTTATGCTTGCATTGTTTTTCTTGCCCCAGCATACGCCAAAAGAATCAAGTTCATTACGCGTACTTCGAGATTTAGGAATTGCCTCTACGTTAGGTGTAGTTATAGCGAGTATCTGTTATGCATTACTTACACGTCCATTAGATTCAATCTCAGACTTCTTTATTGCTAACGCTAAAATTGGTGGCGGTGGTACTAATGTAGTTAACGTTATTTTAGTCGACTTTAGGGGCTTTGATACGCTTGGTGAAATTACCGTATTAGGCATTGCCGCATTAGGTATATTTAAAGTACTTTCTCGAATCCCATTATTTATGCCAGCAAGTGACAGCGAAGGGCGCCCATGGGCACGAGAGCGCCATCCAATCTTACTGGCGAGTATTTCACAAAGTTTATTACCGCTTGCGTTATTGGTTTCTGCATATATTTTCTTACGCGGACATAACTTACCTGGCGGTGGCTTTATTGCTGGACTGGTAACGTCAATCGCGTTTATTTTGCAATACATGGCGCATGGTACAGCATGGATAAACGGACGTTTTGATGTTAATTATCGTAAAATCATAGCTTCAGGCATTGGTATTTCACTGTTCACTGGTGTGGGTAGCTGGTTCTTTGATAAGCCATTTTTAACAACTTGGTTTGACTACTTTGATATTCCGTTTGTCGGTAAAACAGAGCTTGCCAGCGCGATTGCATTTGACCTAGGTGTTTACTTAACGGTTGTAGGCGCTACGCTAATGATTTTGGCAAGCTTAGGTAATATGACGGCAGATACCCAGAAAAAAGAGGTAAATATTTAATGGAATTATTGTACGCATCTTGCGTTGGAGTATTGGTCAGTTGCGGTGTGTTTTTACTGCTAAGAGCTCGTACGTTCCCTGTAGTACTTGGGCTTACTATGATTTCATATGCTGTTAACTTATTTTTGTTTTCAGCAGGTCGTCTTACTATTAATAAAGCTGTAGTGCTTGGTACTGGTACAGAATACGCCGATCCGTTACCTCAAGCTTTAGTGCTTACAGCTATTGTTATTGGTTTTGCGATGACCGCATTCGTGGTTATTTTGGCAATACGTGGACGCGCCGATTTAGGTAGCGACCATGTTGATGGTTATGTGCCTAACACCTCTGCAGATAATAAGGAGCAAAAATGATCCAACATTTAGCTTCGCTCCCTATTTTATTACCTATGCTGACGGCCGTTATTTTATTGCTGCCACCATGTGGTAAAAGCGTTAAAATTCGCCGCTTAGTTTCAATTGTAATGGCAATAGCTACTTTTGCCATTAGTGTGCTTTTACTTGTACATGTTAATAATACGGGTATTAACGTTTACGCTATTGGTAATTGGTCTGCACCATTTGGAATAGTCTTAGTAGCCGATATGTTATCTACCTTATTGGTTACGTTAACTTCATTTTTAGGTTTGGGCGCTATTTTATATGGTAGTGCTGGCGATGATGAAAAAGGTAGCTTTTATCACCCACTTGTTCACTTTTTGATATTAGGTGTAAATGGCGCGTTTTTAACTGGCGATTTATTTAACCTATTTGTATTTTTTGAAGTGCTACTGATTGCATCATATGCACTGTTAATGCACGCAGGTGATAAACAAAATACTCGTGCGGCATTGCAATATGTAATATTGAATTTAGTTGGCTCAAGCGTATTTTTAATCGGTTTGGGTATTTTGTACGGTGTGCTTGGTACGCTTAATATTGCAGATATGACGCAAAAGGTATCACTACTTACAGGTGATGATGTATATCTAGCAAAAGCAGGTGGCTTACTACTATTAATAGTATTTGCTTTAAAAGGCGCACTATTACCTCTGCATTTATGGCTTCCAAATACTTACGCAAGTGCTAAACCTGTGGTTGCTGCATTGTTTGCGATTATGACCAAAGTAGGTGTTTACGCTATGCTTCGTGTTTATACGGTGATATTTGGTGAACAAGCCGGAGCGCTTGAACACATGGCGCAGCCTTGGCTTTGGGGCTTAGCAATTGCGACCATTATAGTAGGTGCAATTGGTGTGATGGCAGCACAAGACTTACGTAAACTCACCTCTAACTTAATATTAGTATCGGTAGGTACGCTGGTTGCGCTAATAGCATTGCAAAATGTAAATGCCACTGCTGCACTTTTATATTATTTAGTGCATTCAACACTTGTTAGTGCCGCACTATTTTTACTAGCAGACTTAGTTTCAATCCAGCGCGGTAAAGTTGGCGATAGACTAGTAGCAGGTCGCTCTGTTAAACAGCCATTTTTATTAGGTGTGTGCTTTATTATTGCGTCTTTAACGGTAGTTGGTATGCCACCACTGTCAGGCTTTGTAGGTAAAATTTGGATACTTAAAGCGACATTAAACAGTGAGCAAGCTTTACTATTTTGGCCAGTATATTTAGTAACAAGTTTTGCGTTGTTAGTTGCGCTTTCGCGCGCTGGCACAACTTTGTTCTGGGAGCATAGAAGCAAAAATAGCGAAAATGCCGATTGTGCAAGTGCACACCCGTTGCAGGTAACTGTAATTATAGCTTTACTTGCATGTTCGCCATTGCTCGTTATTTTGGGCGGACCAATAAGTGAATATATGCTAAATGCTGCTACTCAGTTACATGATCTAAGCGGCGGTATTAATGCTGTACTTAAAGGAGGCATGTGATGAGATTACAAGCCCGTTTTCGTTGGTTACCAACGCCATTTCGTAGCTTATTTTTGTTTATGGTTTGGTTATTGTTAAACAATAGCGTATCGATAGGGCACTTAGTATTAGCGACTATTTTTGCGATACTTATCCCTATTTTAAGTTTTTCGTTTCGAGACCCTCAGCCACTGATTTTAAAGCCAGGCTTGGCGCTTAAACAGTTACTTATAGTGCTGTACGATATTGTTGTTGCAAATTTACAAGTGGCTTTACTTATACTTGGGCCATCAAAAAAATTGCGTCCGGCATTTATAAAAGTACCGATAGATTTAACTCATGATATGCCAATTACCATATTGGCCAGTTGTGTATCGCTTACACCTGGTACTGTGAGTGCAGAAGTTTATCCAATTGCTGAGTCGTTACCTGAAGGTGGAGAGCCAACGCAACGCTACTTATTAATACATGTGCTTGACCTTAAAGATGAAGAAGCACTTATCAAACAAATAAAACAACGCTACGAAGCTCCACTAAAGGAGATATTTCAATGTTAGACACCGTATTACTCATTGTTTTTTCGATGATTGGCTTATCATTATTGCTTAATTTATGGCGATTGATCATCGGTCCGTCAGTGCCTGACCGTGTTTTAGCGCTCGATACTATGTACATTAACGTCATCGCACTGATTATTTTATACAGCATTAGTATGGATACAGGGCTTTATTTTGAAGCTGCATTGCTTATTGCCATGCTCGGCTTTATAAGTACGGTTGCAGTGTGTAAGTATTTACTACGTGGCGATATAATTGAATAAGGTGAAAACATGATCAGCGAATGGGTTGTATCAATATTATTGTTATTTGGTGGTACGTTTATTTTAATTGGCTCAATAGGTTTAATTAAACTACCTGACTTTTTTATGCGTTTGCATGGACCAACTAAAGCAACCACGTTAGGCATGGCGAGTATGTTAATTGCGGCTATGGTTTATTTTGCAAGTTCAGAGCATGGCCTAAGTGTTAAAGAAATACTCATTACTATATTTTTACTAATTACAGCACCGATTAGTGGTTACATGCTGATAAAGTCAGCTATTCATCATAAGCTAAAAGCCAAAGAAGGCACTAAAGGCCTAGATAATGTAGAAGACGACTAACGCAAAAAGTAATTTATAAAAGGCCGAATAAATTCATTTTATTCGGCCTTTTTAATGATTGCTTGTACCCTTTACAATACAAACTATTCATGTGACTATAAATTAATTATTTATATGAAAGGATATTATTATGGGTAAGGTACTACTTTTATCATTACTGATTTTTTCTAGTAGTTTATATGCTGAACAAAATACTAAGCAGCAAAAAATAGATGAACTCATTAGTGTAATGAATTTAGATTCAATGGTTGATTCTATGTACGGCCAGGTTGAAGGTATGATGAAAGGCATGTCAGACCAAATGGGTGTTGAGCCTTCTGAGCAAGCTATTTTTGATAAGTACTACGGCGACATGACGACGGTATTAAAAACCGAAATGAGCTGGGCTAAAATGCAGCCAATGATGGTCAATGTATACGACAAGCATTTTAGTGAGCAAGAGATTGCCGATATGTTAGCGTTTTATAAAACAGATACAGGGCAAAAAATACTTGAAAAAATGCCTGTTGTAATGCAAGAGTCTATGCAAATGTCACAAAGCTTAATGAAAGATGCTATGCCTAAAATACAAACTTTAGCGCAGCAACTAAGCGACGAATTAGAGCAAAGCCGTAGCGAATCAAACTAGGGCAGCGCATATTTGGTATTTATGCTGCGTTATCGCCTGTTTATGGGGGGTAACCACACAACATAGGCTCTGCCTTGCCTAAAGACCAAACAGTCTGCTGTAAATTAAACCACCAATGATCAACACGCCCTTAGATTAATACGCGCCTTACTTAGGCGCTTCTCTCCTAAATTACCCCCCTCCAGATAATACACGGCCGATATCAGCTTAAGTTAATTATGTTTGTGTCACTATACCAATGAGCAACAATACTTAATCAATTTGAGGGATTAAATTCGGTGTTAACTGCGTTAAACATTTTGATATACGACTGCATGGATGCAGAGGCAATTAGTGATAACAACTAAATAACGAAACCTTTGCCTTGTTATCAACACTATTTTCTTGTCTTAAATAGGTTACTTAATTAAGCGAATTGGTATTATTTTATTAGTTTTAAAATAGTCATTGACCTATGTGTTGCACCTAGGTTTATTATGAAGCTACTGAAACACGACGGAGCTAAATTATGTATGTTAAACAACTCGCCAAGTTAATGGGCGTGACTGCCGATACTGTTCGTCATTACACACGTGTTGGGTTACTTAACCCAATACGCAGTGAAGAAAATGGCTATCAAGAGTATACAAAGCAAGACCAGCAGCGTTTAAAGTTTATTATTAGCTCTCGTCAACTTGGTTTTTCACTCAAAGATATTCAACACATTATAGGCGAGTCAGAGCAGGGGAATTGTCCTTGTCCGTTAACGCGTAAACTCATTACTAAACGCCTAGAAGAAACCGAAGCACTATTTCAAGAAACATTAAAATTACGAAACAGAATGCACGCAGCTCTGGCGCAATGGGATACATCAGCCGATGGTGCAAATGCCAGTGACGTATGTAGTTTAATAGAATCTTTTGTTGATCCAATAAACGATTCTGCAAATAAGGAGCAGCGTAATGACGACTAATACAAAAGACACCGCGCAAAACTTTATTATTGAAGGTGCTAATTGCGGCAGTTGTGTGGCTAAAATTGAAAAAGCCCTTAATAGCGTGCAAGGCGCGCAAAACGTAGAAATGAACTTTGCACAGCGTACTGTCCGTGTAGAAGGTAAAGCCCGCGAAAGCACGCTTATTAAAGCAGTCGAAAACATTGGTTATTCAGCTAAGCCAATGAGTAATGAGTCTGATCAAGATGCACTTGATGAAAAAGCAAAATCGGATGAGGCACATTACAAAAAGCTAATGCGTAATATGATATTAGCGTTAGGGGTCGGTGCACCGTTAATGATATACGGGCTTATTTTTGATATGAGTGTGACCACCGACACACAACGAATAGCCTGGTTTTTAGTGGGTATAGTCACGCTTGTGGTTATGGCTATATCAGGTAAGCAATTTTACAACGGTGCTTGGCAGGCATTTAAAAACCATGCTGCCAATATGGATACATTAATAGCGCTTGGTACAGGTACTGCGTGGTTGTATTCAATGTTCGTAGTAATAGCACCAAACTTATTACCACAAGTCGCAAGACACGTATATTTTGAAGCATCATCGATGATCATCGGTTTAATTAGTTTAGGGCTCGCTTTTGAAGTAAAAGCACGTGGGCGCACCTCACAAGCAATTAAACGCTTAATTGGCCTGCAACCAAAAACTGCACGCGTAATTCGCGATGACCAAGAGCAAGACATCGACATTAGTGATGTTGTAAAAAATGATGAAGTACGCGTACGCCCGGGTGAAAAAATCCCTGTGGATGGCGATGTTATTGAAGGCAGCAGTACGGTTGATGAGTCAATGCTTACTGGTGAGCCAATGGCTGTAAGCAAAAAAACGGGCGACAAAGTCGTTGCCGGAAGTATTAATAAAAGTGGCACTTTATTATTTAAAGCCACGCACATTGGTAGCGAAACCACACTTGCCAATATTATCAATATGGTAAAGCGTGCACAAAACTCAAAGCCATCAATAGGGCGCTTAGCTGATGTTATATCAGGAATATTTGTACCAACAGTCATGATTATTGCGGTGCTTGCAGGCCTTGCATGGTTAAACTTTGGACCTGAGCCATCAATTGCTTATGCCGTTGTTGCGGTTACCACTGTACTTATTATTGCTTGTCCTTGTGCGCTAGGACTCGCAACCCCTATGTCGGTTATGGTGGGTATTGGTAAAGCTGCAGAGTCAGGAATATTAATTCGAAATGGTGAGTCGCTGCAAACAACATCTAAAATCACCACCATGATTTTAGATAAAACAGGCACTATTACTCAAGGCACACCGCAAGTTACCGATGTAGTTACCTTTAATAACAGTGATGAAAACACAGTAATGCAACTTGTTGCAAGCCTTGAAAGTAGCTCAGAGCATCCACTGGCCCAAGCAATTACGGCTCACGCTAAAAAGCAGGGCTTAGCTTTAAGTAAAGTAGCCGACTTTAATGCAATTACAGGTAAAGGTGTAGCCGGCAGTGTTGACGGGCAAACATTATTGTTTGGCAATAAAGCGCTAATGGATAAATACAATGTAGCCGTTGATGATGCAACCGAGCAAGCTCAAACACTTGCCAGTGATGCTAAAACGCCCATGTATTTTGCAAGTAATAATAAGCTCCACGCTATTATTGCAGTAGCCGATCCAATTAAAGAGGATTCAGTTGAAGCTATTAAACGCCTGCAAGATAAAGGTATCCACCTAGTTATGCTAACAGGTGACAACAAAGCCACTGCACAAGCCGTTGCTAAACAAGTTGGTATTGATGACTTTATTGCAGAAGTAATGCCCGATGACAAAGTAAACGAAGTAACAAAACGCCAAGCAAATGGTGAAATAGTGGGTATGACAGGTGACGGTATTAACGATGCCCCCGCACTTGCACAAGCCGATGTAGGGTTTGCAATTGGTACAGGTACCGATGTTGCAATAGAAAGTGCAGACATTACCTTAATGCGTGGTTCGTTACATGGTCTTGCTGATGCAATTGCAGTGAGTAATGCAACTATTTCAAATATTAAACAAAACCTATTTGGTGCCTTTATTTATAACGTGGCGGGTATTCCGATTGCAGCCGGCGTGTTGTATCCATTTTTTGGCATCCTACTTAACCCTGTTGTTGCAGGTGCAGCTATGGCACTTTCATCGCTTACAGTGGTAAGTAACGCTAATCGCTTACGTTTTTTCAAACCAAATAAATCGTAATTTAAGCTAAGGAGTACATTATGTTGATGATTAATATAGGTGGTGCACTGTTAATAGGTGCAATTATTTATTGGTTTTGGCTATACAAACCAGAGCAAACACAAAGTGATGACAACAAAGAAACAATAGTCGTTGATAACTGTGTTTATAAGCCAGGACACATTAAAGTGGCAGCCAACAAAGAGGTTGTACTTACCTTTGATAGAAAAGACAGCGCGCCGTGCGCCGAAACAGTGGTATTTCCACAGCTTGATATAAGTAAAACGCTGGCAATGGGTGATGGCAACACAGTTAAACTACCTGCGCTTGAAGCCGGTGAGTATGACTTTCATTGCCAAATGCAAATGTACAAAGGCAAGCTAGTTGCAGAGTAATCTGAGCTAAGTAGGTGTTGGGGTCGTATAATTGCCTTATATAAGCTGTATAAATAGATGAGTAGGAGTCGTTATACTAAATGAATAAACTAAACCCTAAAAAATTATTGAATAGTAAATGGACCGCAACACCTGCTATAAATAAAGAAAAACACTTCATTATTGTTGAGGTGGAATTTGATGAAGACGGCAATGTAATTGAATGTATTACTGAGGCTGTTATGTCAAAAAATCAATATCCAATTAGTTGGCGAGATTTAAAAGATAACCAAAAGTGGCTGCAAGGGTGGAAGTAGTTTAAATCTATATAATTTACCTCACTCCAATAGCTGGCACACGATGTAGGTCTGTTTAACTCAAGCGAACCTATGCTTTACAACGCATTAAATTATGAGTTTAATGCTACAACTTAGCTTTAGCATTGAAACCTTCCTAGATAAATTCGCCATTTGGCAACAAAACAGTTAATTTCAAAATATCTTTCCAAAATTTTTATAATAAATTTCAAAAACAATATAACTTACTGATTATAAATAAATTAATTATTTAATAACCGCAAATAAATCCTATGTAATTTCCATGTTCATATTCAGTTTATTTTGAAGGCTAACCTAAACGCCCCCTTATTGGCTTTTTAGCAAAAGTGTGTCTTTTTAATTAAACTTAACCAATTGATTTATAATGGTTTATTATTTTTAGTTAAATAGCTGTTGCTAAATAGCAACAATAACACCTCCCCAAATTAAGCTTTTCTCGCTTTATATCATTTAACTCATTGTTTTTAAGTAATAAATAAAAAGTGGCACCGAAGTTGTAATACCTAGAGTGTATTAAGCAAAACGTGATGAAAGCCAAAGGCCTTAATCGCAACAACCCAATGAAGGAATACTATTATGAAAACATTTCAATCAACATTAGTACTAATGGCGCTAGCTTCTTCATCAGCGGCTTTTGCAGCAACAGATTTTGATACGTTAGACGTAGATGGTAATGGCGCAATCAGCCAAGCCGAAGCTTCAGTAGATGCTGAGCTTTTAAGCAAATTTGAAGAACTCGATACAAACCAAGATGGTGAGCTATCTGAAGATGAGTTTTCTAAGGCCTAAAATTAAAGCCTTAAGCAGTTAATGCTCTGTGATGTTATCTAAATTCTGAGTTGCCAAAGACAACCTAAGTAGGCAAGGGAGCCTACTAAAAAGAATAACCAGGAAGTGACTAGAGAGCACTATAGAGCAAATTTATTTAGGACACCGCATACTTTTGAAGGATTAAATTATGAAAAAGCTACAATCAACATTTGTACTTATGGCTATTGTTTCTTCGTCAGTAGTATTTGCAAACACAGACTTTGAAACACGCGATGCAGACGACAACGCTTCAATTAGTCGCTTTGAAGAATCGGCGCAAGTGATAGAGCAATTTGACGAGCTGAATGTTCAAAGTAGCGGTGGTCCGACAGAAAATGATTTTTTTGAATATTAATTTATAGACACTTTACTCCTAAAGGATCTTTGAAAAGGACTTCTTACCCCTAATCAGGCCCAAAGCCTAAGGAAACGATTATGAAAACATTACATAAAACTTTAGCTCTTGTAGCCCTAGCTTCTTCTTCAGCGGCGTTTGCTGCGGTAGATTTTGATTCTTTTGATACAGATGGCGACGGCGTAATTAGCAAAACAGAAGCCCAAGTAAACTCGCAACTAGTACAGCTTTTTGATCAATTAGATACAGATGGAAATGGCGAGTTATCTAAAGAAGAGTTTTCGAAGGTTCAGTAATAAGCTCTATGTAGAACCTTACCAGTCATACTCACAAAGCAGCTAAGTAATTAATACTTAGCTGCTTTTTTGTGCATTTAATTTAATATATTACTATTTAGTCACCAAAGTAGTGCAAAAGTTGAGTTTGAATAGTGTCAAGTTACTGATTATTAAATTATTTTATTGTTGGTTTTAAACTTGCAAATCTATTTATAACTTAGGTCAATGAGTATTTGAAATGGCGCGGATGAGTTATATCAGTAGTGTTGAGCGCTACCACGAATATGAGCATGTAATACACAGTTTACTTGAATCTATTTTAATGAGTATTGAGGACGGATTAACTAATGAGCGTGATACCCGCTATCTGATTAAGCAGTACCCATTTTTAGAGTTACAATATTGTTTAAATGCAGAAGGTTTGCAGCAGGGTAATAACGTCTGCTTTAAACGCGCATACAGCAAAAAATTAGGTGAAAGTGGTAATCAACAAGATTTAAGCGAGCGACCCTATTTTTTGAACGCTAAAGCAAGTGATAAAGTGTGCTTTACTGATCCCTATATTTCTATAGCGACTAACCATTTATGTATATCGGCGATTAAAGAGCTAAAAAAACCAATTAATAATCAACATTACTTGGTCGTTGATGTGAGCTTAACGCAGCTTATTGAGTTTGTAATGGGTGATACTGCGCGCGCTAATATGTCGCCTTACTTCAAGGCGGGTTACGGTATTATTGTGGCGTGCTTATTTTGCTTAGTATTATTTTTACTAAATATCGTTTTTAGTGATATATACGCGCTATTAACTCATGTAGATACCTCATCAGACCCACTTGAACCCTTTAGTATCATTATTTACATCACCTTGGCATTGGCAGTATTTGATTTAGGTAAAACAATACTCGAAGAAGAAATCCTGATGCATAAGGATATTTTTAGGCACTCGTCTACGCGGCGCACTATTACACGGTTTATCTCTACTGTGTTGATTGCTATATCAATTGAGGCGCTGTTAACTATGTTTAAAGCGGCTTTGGGGCAATCGGAGTATTTAATGCCTGCCATAGCGATGATGCTGGCAGTAGTAGGGCTTTTAATTGCACTGGCTATTTATGTTTATTTAGGGGCAAAGGCCGAAACGCTATTAATGCGCGCTCGTTTAAAACAAAAATCCTCCAAGTAGGAGGATTTTTATATTACATAACTCTATTTAATAACTATTTAATAGCTATTTATTGCTTATCTTGCGCGCGTTTGGCTTTAAAGTCAGACTCGCTCGTCCATGTTGGCCAATCGCCATTATTTGCAAGCTGTGTGGCTATATCAACAATAAGATCTATATCTTGCTTAACACCACCTAACGACCAATCAGCTGAGTAGTCGTCTGCTTCTTTATGGTATTTATGCGCAATGTACTCAGGGTCGGTATCGCCCAGACTCATAAATAATAAACTAGGCACGCCTTGCTTAGAAAGCAAGAAATGATCAGATCTAAAAAACAAGCCATTTTGCGGGCGAGGATCCATTTTAACAACACGGCCTTGTGATTTTGCAGCCTTTGCTAAATAGTTTTCCATTGTCGATAAATCTTTACCGTATTGTAAAATGTAGTCAGTGCCATCAAGCACGTTCATGCCATCAATATTTAATAAACCGACCATTTGTTTTGTAGGTACAACCGCACCCGATGCAAATTCTTCAGAACCAATTAACCCCGTTTCTTCTGCTGTAAAGTTAGCAAAAATAATTGAGCGTTTAAATGGTTTTTGCTTGTTCATTTCGCTCATTATACGTGCTATTTCAAGCGTGGCTGCAGTGCCTGAAGCGTTATCTACCGCGCCGTTATAAATCTTAGGGCCGGTATCAGTTTGTTTAGTACCAAAGTGGTCCCAGTGAGCGCTGATAACAACGTATTCGTCAGGTGATTCGCTACCTGTAATTTGTGCAACTACGTTATGCGATTTGGCATGTGATACTTCGTTTTTAAAGGCAAGGTTTGCTTTTAAGTTAAGTGGCGTCGCTTTAAAGTCATTATTTAATGCTGCTTGTTTTAAATCTTGATAGTTAAGCTTTGCGGCGTTAAACATTTTCTCAGTCGCATCAAGTGTTAGCCAGCCCATAACCGGTAATTTAGACGCGTTTAAATTGTTATCCATTAACGTGTATTTAGTGCCGGTGTTTGAACTTTCAACTACGCCCCAAGGATATGCCGCAGGTGCTGTTTCATGAACAATAAATACAGCCTTTGCACCTTGGCGAGCGGCTTCTTCATATTTATAAGTCCAACGACCGTAGTAGGTCATTGCATTACCAGTAAAAAGGGCGTCGTTTTGAGTAGCAAAGCCTGGATCGTTAACTAGCACAACCACAGTTTTACCAGTTACATCGATATTTTTATAGTCATTCCAGTTATATTCTGGTGCATTAATACCATAGCCAACAAATACAACGTCAGAATTGCGTACATCAATTAATGGCTGAAGTTGCTCGGTACGTGCGGTAAAGTCTTTACCTGATTCAAAGCTTAAATCACCTACCTTTAACTGCATATCCTGATTAGCTGTCACCATTGCCATTTTTACAGGCTGTAAGTATTTACCTTTATAAGCACCGGTTAAACCCAGCGCTTTATATTGCTCGCTTAAGTAGCCTACGGTTTTTACTTCACCATGAGTAAGCGGGCCTCGGCCTTCAAAGTCATCAGAGGCTAGCGTTTTAATATGCTGTTTAATATTGCTAAGGCTTACACCTGCTGTATTTTCTAATGGAGTTTGTTCGCTTGCAGGCTCTGAGCAGCCAAAGAGTGCAACTAGCAAGCTCAGGCTAGCGCTTTTTAAAAGAGTAGATGCCATAGTCTTCATATTGTTATTTAATTAGGCTTTCAATATAAAGGAAGCACCGCAGCGATGTCGAATTTTTATAGAGAACTTTTCATTCAATTGCAGATTGATTTTATAAAGTGTATAAATAACGAACAACCTAAAGGAGCATATAATGGGCCAATGTAAAAAAAGTGGGTATTTATTTATAGCTAGTGGCATTGCATTTTTTGCTGCTGCAATATTAGCTGAGCAGGAGACATTTTTTGTGCTGTCTGCTTCTTTTATAATACTGGGCACTATAAGTATAAAAAAGCGGTTTAATAACCGCTTAGTTTTTTTAGCTAAATATAAAGCTTAAATACAATACTTAATACTTGGCACTAAAAGCAAAAAACCAGCATTAGCTGGTTTTTTTGCATAGGTTGCAGCTAGCTTTATGCGTCTGCAAGTTTTACGCGGATCTTACTTTTATCAACAGTAGATTGGTTAAGTGCAGTAATTGCGCTTTTACTTTCTATGTCGTTTGGCATTTCTACAAAGGCAAAACCTTTAGATTGGCCAGTTTCTTTATCAAGTACCAAGTTACAGGTAGTCACTTTACCGTGCTCTGCAAATAAAGTACGAAGCTCATGCTCAGTGGTAGCACGAGACAAGTTACGAACTAATAGTTTCATAATGAACCTAAATAATTATGTCAGTATTAATTATCTCAAGTAACTCAGGTTTAACCTAATTTTATTTTAAAACAAATATAAATAAACACTCTATAGAAATAATTTTTTGTATCACTATGAAAATAATAGATTTTATAATTAAATTTAAAATATCAGTAAATTGGTAATGTTAATTGGTAATTGAATTGTGGTTATTTGTACAATAAATTGGTAAATTCATATTTAATTAACTTACTATTAACCGCAGAACTACTCATGTCTAAATATACCCTTAAACCCTGTAATACAGTTACAGCTATACTTCTATCTTGTTTAGTTACTGGTTGTGGCAGCTCAGGCTCTGATCCTACGGTGCAAAATAATGAAGCGATTTCTTCACAAACTCCTGCAACAATTGCTGGTAACACTCTAGGTGAAGTTATTAGCGATAGTAATGATGCAATAACAGGCTCGTTAACTATTACGGATCAACAATCAGGTGAAGCTGCTTTTGTAGCACAAGAAAATAGCGCTACAAGCTATGGTTTTTTTAGCTTAAATGCTGGTGGAGATTGGTCATACACACTTGACGATTTAAACGCTTCAATAACATCTTTAAGTGAAAGTGAAACACTACAAGATACAATAACAGTAAACTCTGTAGATGGTACCAGCGCACAAATTATCATAACAATTGTAGGTGCACCAATAGCTCAAGCTGATGGCTTTGAGAAAATATCACACGTTTTATTGCGATCAGATGGCGTTAATTCGGGGCTTGGCGCATACACGCTTATTGAAAATACCTTCGGCGAAGGGTCAATTGAATCTCCAGACTTATATGGTGGCAATCATGAAAGTGTTGTCCATATTATTGAAGATACCGATACGATAATTGGTAACCATTTTGTCTTTTTAGCTCACCGAGATGATGACCAAGATAAAGACAAAGGCGTAAGTGATAGACAACGTAACGAAATAAAAACCTACGATAAATCACCACAAGAAACACTGGCGTTTGAGGGTGAGACATTTCAATATAGCTGGAAATTTAAAGTAAGCAGCGAGCTTGAGCTTACGAGTAAGTTTAGCCATTTTTTTCAAATAAAAGCCCGTAACGAAAGTAACGACAACACCAATGGTAATGACGATCAGCCTATTATTACGCTCTCGGGTGCGCAAAAAAATAGTACAGGTAACCAGCTGCAAGTGCGATATAGTGCAGGCTTTGACGAAAACGGTATCAGCACAGGGCTTGATAAAAACCTCATTGAAACCGACTGGTCACTCATTACAGATGAATGGGTCGAGGTATTTGTACAAGCTACATTTAGTGAAAATGGCAAGTTTGATATGACGTTAACGCGCTTAAGCGATAATGCAGAGATATTTAATATAAGCGAGCAAAACATAGATATGTGGCGCGGCTTTAGTGATGCTGATTTTGCTCGTCCTAAGTGGGGAATATACCGCTCAATTGTTGAAACCAACAGCCTTCGCGCTGATGAAGAACGTGTTAGGTTTGCTGATTTTTCTATTACAAAAGGTAAGATAGCGCAGTAGCTATTTTATCAATTAGCATGAAAAAGCCGTTAATGATTATGCATCATTAACGGCTTTTTTAATTTTTTGAGAAAGTGATTACTTCACTTCTTTACCCGCTGCTTGTTGATCAGCATGGTAGCTTGAACGTACAAACGGGCCAGAAGCCGCGTGAGTAAAGCCAATTTCGTCTGCATACGCTTTTAAGCCGTCAAACTCTACTGGTGGCACGTAGCGCTTAACCGGTAAGTGATGCTTAGAAGGTTGTAGGTATTGGCCTACAGTTAGCATGTCAACGTTGTGAGCACGTAAATCGCGAAGCACTTCTTCAATTTCGCTAATTTCTTCACCTAAACCAACCATTAAACCTGATTTAGTTTTTACTTCTGGGTGAGCTTCTTTAAAGCGACGAAGTAACTCTAATGACCATTTATAGTCAGCACCTGGACGAGCTAGTTTGTATAAACGTGGCGCAGTTTCAAGATTGTGGTTAAACACATCTGGTGGCGTCTCGATTAATATCTCTAGTGCGCGGTCCATACGACCACGAAAATCAGGTACTAAAATTTCGATAGTAATAGTTGGATTATGTTTACGAATCTCGCGAATACAATCGGCAAAATGCTGTGCACCACCATCACGTAAATCATCACGATCAACTGAAGTGATTACAACGTAGCTTAGCTTCATATCTTTAATAGTAAGTGCTAGCTTTTCAGGTTCAGTGGCATCAGGTTTTAATGGGCGACCATGTGCAACATCACAAAATGGGCAACGACGAGTACAAATTGCACCTAAAATCATAAAGGTAGCTGTACCGTGGTTAAAACATTCAGATAGGTTAGGGCACGAAGCTTCTTCACATACCGAGTGTAAGCCATGCTTACGTAGCGCTTTTTTAATACCGTCAATACGATCGGTTGATTTAGGTAAGCGAATTTTTAACCATTCTGGCTTACGCAACATTTCAGTTTTTTCTGTAGGTAAAACTTTTACTGGGATCAACGCCATTTTTTCTGCGTCGCGTAGTTTTACACCTGGTTCCATTTTGACTGGTTTATTCATTCGTTTTCAAACCCTTCAGTATGCTTAACCTGTGTTGCATTAAGCTTCTTGATCATGTGTTTCACCAATCCTTCACCCGCACTTTCTAGGTTTTGAGGACCATCTAATTCTTTAGTTTGCACCATATTCATGCCCGCATAACCACATGGGTTAATGCGTAAAAATGGACTTAGGTCCATGTTAACATTTAATGCTAAGCCATGAAACGAGCAACCTCGACGAACCCTTAAACCAAGGGATGCAATTTTACTGTCATTAACGTATACACCTGGTGCATCAGCTTTAGCATAAGCTTCAATACCATACTCGGCGAGTGATTCAATAATGCACTCTTCAAGCCAAGTAACCAGTTCACGTACACCAATCTTTAAACGACGTAGATTAAATAATACATACATCATTTGCTGGCCAGGGCCGTGGTAAGTTACTTGCCCGCCACGGTCAACTTTAATCACCTCAATGTCGCCAGGAGCTAGTAAGTGTTCGTCCTTACCAGCCTGACCTTGGGTGAATACACTCTCGTGCTCTACAAGCCAAATTTCATCTGGCGTATTTTCATCACGGGTGTCGGTAAAGTCCTGCATTTTTTGCCAAATTGGCATATACCGCTGACGACCCAGTTGGCGTACGATCAAAGTGTTTTCGTTCACAACAAATCTCAACTATGGATTAAAGCATGTGGCGTACGTCATCAATATTGCTGATCACGTTGTAAATTTCTTCAATGTGTTTGCCACTAGTAACTGTTGCTACAAGGCTTACTGACTCGTAATTACCTTTGCTGCTTGGTTTTACTTTAGGGGCGTAATCGCCAGGTGCTATTGGTTGTAACTTAGCTAAAATTTGATCAGTTAAGTTTACGTTAGCTAAACCCATTATTCTGAATGTAAATGGGCAAGGGTACTCTAGGTACTCATCAAATTTAGTATCTTTAACAGGTTGAACCACGACGGTGACTCCTCATACAAAAGTGTGGACTCTATGCAAGCTTGAAGCTTAATACAGATAGGCAATTAGCAGTCTTGCTTATATGGGGCGTATTCTAACATTTTTCAAGCAAAAAAAAACGCCTCACAGTGGAGACGTTTAAATTAGTTACCTAGTTAATAGGGGAGATATAAATTACTGCATGATCTGTAAGCGTAAGTAATCATAAATTTTGCTAAAGAAGCTGCCTTCTTCCACTTCTTCAAGTGTAACTAGTGGGTATTGAGCAATATCTTCGCCCTCTAGTTGTAAGAATAACGTACCTACTTTAGTACCTTTAGCAAGTGGTGCTTCAAGCGTATTATCTAGCTCAAAGTTAGCTTTAAGGTTTTTATGCTGACCACGTGGGATAGTAATTGGTGTATCTTCTAAAATACCTAAAGATACGTTCTCTTTGTTACCCATCCAAATACGTTGTTCTGCAAAGCTATCGCCTGCTTTGTACGGAGTAATTGTTTCATAAAAACGAAAACCATAGTTAAGTAGCTTTTTACTTTCTACTTTACGAGCTCGTTCGCTTGAGGTACCCATAACAACAGCAATTAAACGCATATCGTTTTTAGTTGCTGAGGTAACTAGGCTGTAACCAGCTTCTGATGTATGCCCTGTTTTAATGCCGTCAACATCTAAGCTTTCATCCCATAATAATGAGTTACGGTTATATTGCTTAATGCCGTTGTAAGTAAACGATTTTTGCTTATAAAGTGCATATTCATCTGGCACATCACGAATAAGAGCAGCACCAAGTGTCGCCATATCGCGTGGAGTTGTGAAGTGCTCGTCAGTATCAAGGCCGTGGCTGTTGATAAAGTGACTGTTGCTCATACCTAATTTAGCAGCATGGGCATTCATTAAATCAGCAAATGCACTTTCGCTTCCAGCAATATGCTCAGCCATTGCTACACATGCATCATTACCTGATTGAATAATAATACCGTGGTTAAGCTCATCAACACTAATTTGTTTACCTACTTCAATAAACATCTTTGAAGATTCTGGAAAGTTTTTAGCCCATGCTTTTTCGCTTACCGTTACCATATCGGTAGTGGCAATATTACCTGCTTTAATTTCAGTACCAATTACATAACTGGTCATCATTTTAGTTAAACTTGCAGGTGCTAGCTGTGTATCGGCTTCACCTTCAGCAATAACTTTACCTGTTGTAAAGTCGACTAAAAAATAACCTTTCGCATTAACTTGAGGTGGTGCCGGAATAATTTGGGCGCTGGCTGAGAATACGGCGGCTGTACAAACTAGGCCGCATACACCTTTGAGGATTTTATGTTTAATAGATTTCATCATACTCATTAATGGTTAAAGTTAAAGATTCGCGTTACGCCATTCTATACCCAAACTACCCCGAGATGCGAGTTTCAGTTGGAGTTAAAAACGATTTAGGCAAGGCATTGATTGCAAATAATAGTTACTCTATTGTTCAAATCAATAACGCAGTATAAATCGTTTTTAAACCAACCCTTAGGGCGTTTCACTGGAGCTTACTCTCTGTGTTGTTACTTTTTAAAAGGGATTACCATTTCTACAAAGTAACGCCTAGATATTAAGCCCCAGTGCAACGCTGAATTCTGCATCCTGGGGTAGTTTGGGTATTAGTCTTACTGAGTGTAAAGCAAGAACGCGTTTTGAAATTGATTTTCTTTTAATTTTTTTAATACTTCGTTTGCATGAGGGGTATCTTTTATTGGCCCTAAATGCAGTCTGTAAATATCGTCTTTTTGCACAATATTTGTTGGTAATTTGTATTGCTCTCGCAATGTGCTGGCAAGTGCTTCAATATTAGCAAGTGTACTACCTGCAGCTACCTGAATATAGGTTTGACGCGCAGTTGCGCCCGCAAGCGTAACGGCCTCTAGCTTAACCTTTGCTGTACCATGGGTGTAGTAGCCAAGCTTATAAGCGGCTGCGTACGAAAGATCAATTATTCTATCGTCATGAAACGGGCCACGGTCGTTCACGCGTACTATTACCGACTTACCATTTGCTGTATTGGTTACTCTAACAAAGCTAGGTAGGGGGAGCGTTTTATGCGCTGCGGTCATCGCAAACATATCATACGTTTCACCATTTGAGGTGTGATAACCATGAAATTTACGACCATACCAAGAGGCAATGCCTTCCTCACTATAACCCGTCTCATCAAGCATGGGCGAATAGCTTTTACCAAGCACTGTGTATGGGCGGCTAGCGCTAGCGCTTTTAGTGGTTTCAGTAACTATAGCGTCTTGCATCTCAAGTGTAGTTGGGGCTCTTAATGGCGCTGCATCATGACGCATACTATAACGGCTACTAGAACCGCTACTACAAGCACTTAAAAGCAAAATTAATAACGTGGTAAATATAAGCTGATTTGTATGTCGCATTATTTTAAAAGCATCCTTTTATCTGTCGCGATTGACATAATAATGCCAAATCCTGCCATTAACGTCACCATCGATGTACCACCATAACTAATCAGTGGTAAAGGTACGCCTACAACAGGTAATAAACCCGATACCATGCCTATGTTTACGAATACATATACAAAAAAGGTGAGGGTGAGTGCGCCTGCGAGCAATTTACCAAATGCATCTTGTGCATTAACAGCAATGTATAAACCACGACCAATAATAAATAAGTACAGGCTAAGTAAAACACATACGCCGAATAAGCCAAATTCTTCGCTTAAAACCGAAAATATAAAGTCGGTGTGGCGCTCTGGCAAAAACTCTAATTGCGATTGTGTACCAAGCAACCAGCCTTTACCTTCTATGCCGCCTGATCCAATAGCAATTTTCGATTGAATAATATGATAACCCGAACCAAGCGGATCGCTCTCAGGATCTAAAAAGGTGAGTACACGTTGTTTTTGATAATCGTGCATACCGTAGTGCCAAAATGGCCATGCAGCAAGCGCTACAATCGAGCTTAAAAAGCCTATTAAACGCCAACTCAACCCAGACAAAAATAATACAAATATACCTGAGCTTGCAATAAGTATAGCGGTACCTAAGTCGGGTTGTTCTTTAATTAATAATGTAGGGAGCATTACAATCATAAAACCAATAATTAAATGTAGCGGGCGAGGTGGTAAGTGGTTTCTACCTATATACCAAGCTACCATCATCGGGACAGCCAACTTCATTAATTCTGCAGGTTGAAATCGTGTCACCCCTAAATTGAGCCAACGCTGCGCGCCTTTTGAGCTTACACCAAATAAAAGTACACCGACTAGCATTAATAACCCAACACAATAAAGTGGGATCACTAACCGCTTTAACGTGGCAGGCGAAAACTGGGCTAAAACAATCATAGCAACAACCGCACCGCCCATGCGGGTCATGTGCCTAATCATCATAGAAGACTCTTGCCCGCTTGCACTGTAAACAACCATTATGCTGCCAGCCATCATTATAAGTAGTGCAATAAGCAGCGGTAGGTCTAGGTGCATACGCATCCAAATAGAGCGTTTATCGTGCAAAGCGGTCATGGTGTCTCGTTCCTTGCAAGATTAACAGGATTGGCTGCAAAGTAGTAATCCATAAGTTGGCGAGCTATTTGAATGCCGCCGTGGTTGTTTTCTAACACAACAGAAACCACAATTTTAGGATCGCTATAAGGTGCAAAGCCTACATAAATTGTATTATCGCGTTGGCGCTCTTTAAGAGATTCTGCATCGTAGCGTTCACCTTGGGCAATACTAACTACTTGCGCGGTACCGGTTTTACCAGCCGAGTCGTAGTTAGTCCCTTTAAATGCTTTGTGGGCTGTGCCTGATATTTTTTGTACTGTATTATGCATTGCATCTAACGATACTTGCCAATGGCGCGGATCTTTTAAAATAACTGGGGGTTTTTCTTCGTTGTTAATTTGCGTTATGTCGTTATCTTTTTTTATCACTTGCACCAAATGAGGGGGGTGATTAATACCACGATTAACTAATATGTTAGTTGCATTTGCAATTTGAATAGGTGTGGCAGTCCAATAACCTTGGCCAATGCCTACAGAAATTGTGTCACCAGGCCACCAAGACTCTTTAAAGCGTCCTTCTTTCCATTCTTTTGAAGGTAGAATAGCAGTAGTTTCTTCGTGAATATCAATACCTGACAAATCACCGTAGCCAAAACGGGCCATAAAATCGCTTATTTTAGTAATGCCTAATCGATAAGCCGCATCGTAAAAATAGGTATCACACGACTCTTCAATGGCTTTGTATACATCTACATGACCATGGCCCCAACGTTTCCAATCTCGCCATTTATGCTCTACGTTTCGTATTTCAAAAAAGCCTGGATCCCACATTGATGTTGTTTCATTTACTATATTTTCTTCAAGCGCTAATACAGCCATTAATGGCTTTACAGTAGAGGCCGGCGCATAACGACCTTGCGTAGTACGGTTTATTAATGGCCGGTCTTGGTTAAGCAGCGCTTTATAATTTTTGCTGCTAATGCCGTGTACAAATAAGTTTGGATCGTAACTTGGGTTTGAATAAAGTGCCAGCACGCCGCCATCTTTGGCGTCCATAACTACAACAGCGCCGCGCATATCTTTAAGCGCGTGTTGTGCTATTTGTTGCAAGCCAACGTCTAAAGTAAGTACTAAGTCGCTACCAGGTTGCGGTTGGGTCATGCTCAGGGTGCGTATTACACGGCCACGGTTATTAACTTCTACCCGTTGTGAGCCTACTTTACCGTGCAGTGTTTCTTCGTAATATTTTTCTATGCCGAGTTTGCCAATATCATGTGTGGCGCGGTAATTGGTTGCACGGTCTTCTTGTCCTAATTGGTTTAGCTCTTTTCTATTAAGCTTGGCAACGTAACCGAGCGCATGCGTTAGTGTGTCGCCAAATGGGTAGTAGCGTGCAAGGCGTGCCTCAATGCTAAAACCAGGGAATTTATGTTGATTAACCGAAAATTTCGCCACTTCTGTTTCGTCTAAGCGGGCTTTTAATACTTGTGATTTAAAACGACGGGTGTGTTTTATATCTTTTAAAAAGTCTTGTTTGTCTTGCTCTGTAATCGCAATTATTTTACTTATTTGATCAAGCGATTCGTCAAGGTCGTCTACCTCTTCGGGGATGACCTCAAGGTTGTAAACAGGTTTGTTTTCAGCAAGTAGCACACCGTTACGGTCGTAAATTAAACCACGGTTGGGTGCAATAGGAATAACTTTAATACGATTATCGTTGGAGCGGGTTTGGTAGTCTTGGTGATCTTCGACCTGAATAGTATAAAGATTAGAAAGCAATACTGCGACTAATCCTAATACAAAAACAAAACCCACGAATGCTCGCCTAGCAAATAAGTTTGCTTCTGCGGAGTGGTCACGAATAGTGGGTCTATGTTTTAGCATGGCAAGGGGTTACTCGCGATGATAAGGATGGTTGTTATTTAAGCTCCAGCCTCGGTAAAGGCTCTCTGCAACAATTATACGCACCAAAGGATGCGGCAATGTTAAATTAGATAACGACCATTTTTGCTCAGACGCTGCAATACACTCTGGAGCAAGTCCTTCAGGTCCGCCAATAAGTAAACTTACATCGCGGCCATCGAGTTGCCATTTTTCCATATTTTTAGCAAGTTGGTGAGTATCGAGTGCTTTCCCTGTTACCTCTAACGTTACAATACGATTGCCTTTTGGAATAGCCGCTAATGTTTTTTCACCTTCAATGTGTAAAATACGCTTTATATCTGCATTTTTACCACGTTTACCGGCTGGAATTTCGATTAACTCTAGCGCCATATCTTTAGGGAAACGGCGCTGATATTCTGCAAATCCCGTTTCTACCCATGCTGGCATTTTAGTACCAACAGCAATCATTTGTATTTTCACGTATTACTTC
Source organism: Pseudoalteromonas sp. SG43-8 (assembly GCF_014164245.1). Classification (NCBI taxonomy): domain Bacteria; kingdom Pseudomonadati; phylum Pseudomonadota; class Gammaproteobacteria; order Alteromonadales; family Pseudoalteromonadaceae; genus Pseudoalteromonas; species Pseudoalteromonas sp. SG43-8. The sequence goes on from NZ_JACJEX010000001.1 coordinate 113,539, forward strand.
CAAGCATTGTCTAAAATGAGTGAGCGTTTAGCCCCACAGTTTTTCTAGATCGTAATAGCTACGTGCTTCGTTTTGCATCACGTGTACAACCACATCACCTAAATCAACCAGTGCCCATTCGCCGTCGCCTTCACCTTCATAACCTAGTGGCTCTGAATCTGCATGACGCGCTTCTTTTGCTAAGTGATCGGCAATTGACTGTACGTGGCGTTTAGAAGTACCAGAACAAATTACCATGTAATCTGTAATATCTGATGTTTCAGTTACGTCAATATGAACGATGTCACGCGCTTTCATATCGTCAATTTTATCCATTGCAAAGGCGAGTAGTTGTTTTGAATCCAAGGTTTTGTCTCAATTTAAAAATTTAATGGCGCGCATTTTAACACGCTAGGAGTTTTTAAGCATCAATTTGATAGAGCTGATGCACTTCTATGTAATGACTCACTGCGTCGGGCAATAGTTCATTCTTTTTATTACTTTTTTTTAGCTGCTTGCGAATTGTACTTGAGGCCGCATCGAGCATTTCGCCGGGTAAAAAATAAAGTTTACCTGCAAGTGAGTGTTTTAGTGCCGCGACTTCGCTGGCATTTGCGCGTTGCATATAGCTTTTGAGCTCACCTTTTACAATGCAATGTTGAGCAGGGCGCTGGTACACCACAATATGGCAAAGCTGTGTTATTGCCTTCCACTCAAACCACTTATCGAGATTGTTAAATGAGTCCATACCAATTAAAAATAAAATAGGTGTAGTGGGGTGCTCTTTACGAAGTTCTTGCAAACTAAGTAGTGAATACGATGGACCAGCTCGGTTAAGCTCTCTTAAATCGAGTTCAAAATGAGGATAAGGTGCAATGGCTGCGTTTAACATATTAATACGGTGCTGCGTACTAATTCCCGGCGCTGCTTTATGTGCAGGGAGTGCACATGGCATAAAATAAAGCGTAACTAAATTAAACGCATTAACGCATTGCTGCGCCATATTTAGATGGCCTAAATGGACGGGGTCGAAAGTGCCACCAAAAATTGCGATCATTTAACACCCATTATTTATTAATTAACCGCGTGGCACGGCATAGGAATGTTGAGCGGCTGGCAAAATTTAATACAAATATGAGCAAGCGCTTGGTAAGGTGCAATTAAATTACCTTGCTTGTAACTGGCATCAAACAACGCAACATCACTATTTATTTGTTCTAGTGTGTGCATATTTAAACGGTTAATAGCATTTTGAACTGGACCTTGTTGGTTTTTCCAAATTGCTTTTTGTTTAAATAAATTAGCAATAGGTTCGCCATTTAATAAACCAAGTTGCACACTTATAAGTGTATTAAGCTCTTTGGTTATAGCCCACAAAATACTCACCACTTCGGTGTTATCGCTGGCAAGTTTGTTTAGTACTTTTATAGCTTGTTTAGCGTGGCCATTTAATAGTGCATCGCTTAAATCAAAAATATCAAACTTGGCTTGATTTAACAGCCCTTGCATAACTAGTTGCTGAGTAATTAATGCATTGCCGTGTAGTAGTGAGAGCTTTTCAAGCTCCTGAAAACAGGCTAATAAGTTGCCTTCAGTGGCATTTATTAAGCTTACTTTGGCGTCGCTTTGCATATTAAGTGATAAACGTTGGCATTGCTCATCAAGCCATCGTTTTACATGAGAGCCAGTAAGTGGGTAGCAAGGTACAAATACGCCTTGCTTATCAAGAGCTTTAAACCATGCACCACGTTGTACTTCTTGACTGGCTTTAGCGCCTTTAACAATTAAAATAGTATCGGGATTAACCAGCTCAACTACTTTTTTAAAGGTATTGCTGCCAATAACGCCTGGCTTTTGTTGGTTTAAATCAAGCTCAATAATAGTGCGGGCGCTAAACAGCGACATACTCTGATACTGGGCTATGATTTCTTGCCAATCGAATCCTTGCATTAAAGTAAACTTAATTACTTCATCAAAACCTTGTTGCTTAGCACAGTCGCGAATTTGTTGCACGCACTGCGCTTCTTGAAAAGGCTCTTCACCAAATACTAAATAAAAGGGCTTTAGCCCTTTATTTAATTCACTCGGTAGTTGATTAGCGTAGCAGCGCATTATAGTTGCGACAGCTCTCTAACAATACGACGACTGGCTTGCTCACGAATCTCGCTAATGAGTAGCTCAAGCTCTTTTGCTTTAGCTAATGCATGATCAGGATCGTCTTGGTAATTACGATAAAGCTCAAAGCGTTTTTCTATCGCTTTTTCGCCTGGGCGTTTAACTACATACGACACGCCATAAGCAAGTTCGTATTCAGCAACCTGACCATTTTGAAACAGCGAAAGTGTTTGGCGTTCAATGCTTTCTTTGCGTAAATACAATTGGGCTTTATCTTTAGCTGACGATACAAGCTCTACGTTACTCGCTTTAAGCTCTTTTTTAAGCTCAGTAAATAAAGTCGATTTTTCATCATCGCCTACAAGTGTTAGCTGTTTTAAGTTATCAGGCAAGCTAGAGGCTTTTTTTAAATGAAAGCCACAGCTTGATAACAAAAAACAGACTAGCACTAAGGCTAGTCCATTTTTAATGGCGTTAAATGCAGCCATATTAGTTAGCTACCACGTTAAGTAGTTTACCTGGTACGTAAATGATTTTACGAATAGTTGCGCCATCCGTAAATTTAGTTACGTTAGATTCTGCAAACGCAAGGGCTTCTACTTGCTCTTGAGTGGCATCAGCTGCCACTGTTAACTTAGCGCGAAGCTTGCCGTTTACTTGGACAATAATTAACTTTTCGTCTTCAACAAGTGCCGACTCATCAACTTTTGGCCATGCTGCATCTAAAATCTCGCCTTCTTTACCAAGCTCTTTCCAAAGCTCATGTGATAAATGCGGAGTAATAGGTGCAAGCATAATAACTAATGCTTCAAGTGCTTCGTTAGCAATCGCTACATCTTGTTTGTCGCTCAGTGGTGCTTTTAATAACTTATTAGAAAGCTCCATAATGGCTGCAATAGCGGTGTTAAAGGTTTGACGACGTTCAACATCATCAGTCACTTTAGCAATTGCTTTGTGTAAGTCACGACGTAGTACTTTTTGCGGGTTAGTGAGCGCTGATTTATCAAGTGCTTGGTAACCTACTGTTTTAACATCTACTGCGTATTTCCATACACGTTTTAAGAAGCGATGTGCGCCTTCAACACCTGAGTCTGACCATTCAAGCGTTTGCTCTGGTGGTGCTGTAAACATCATAAATAAACGCACTGTATCTGCACCGTATTGGGCAATTACTTGTTGTGGGTCTATACCGTTGTTTTTAGACTTCGACATTTTACTCATGCCAGATGAGAATACCGGCTCACCATCTTCTTTATGCCATGCTTTAGTTACGCGGCCTTTGTCATCGGTTTCGGTATTTACATCGCTTGGCGAAATCCATACATCGCCGCCTTTTTCATCTTTACGATAAAATGTTTCAGCAAGTACCATACCTTGACAAAGTAAGCGGTCGAACGGCTCGTCTGAATTTACTAAACCAAAGTCACGTAATAATTTATGGAAAAATCGCGAGTACAATAAGTGTAAAATAGCGTGCTCAATACCACCAATGTATTGGTTTACTGGTAACCAATAGTTAGCAGCCGCTGGATCTAGCATGCCTTCGTCGTAGCGTGGGCTACAGTAGCGTGCGTAGTACCAAGATGATTCCATAAAGGTGTCAAACGTGTCAGTTTCGTGAAACGCAGGTGCGCCATTTACTGTTGTTTTAGCCCATTCTGGGTCTGCTTTAAGAGGTGACGTTACACCGTTCATTACCACATCTTCTGGTAAGCGAACTGGTAGCATATCTTCTGTTGCTGCAAGTTCTTTGCCTTCTTCGTCGCTAAGCATTGGGATTGGAGAACCCCAATAACGCTGACGGCTCACACCCCAGTCACGTAGACGGAAGTTTACTTTACGCTCCCCAACACCGAGTGCTTCAAGCTTGTCGGCAATAGCTTTAAACGCAGCGTCAAAATCAAGACCGTCAAATTCACCTGAATTTACAAGTACACCTTTGTCGGTAAATGCTTCTTGCTCAAGGTTTACTTCAAGATCTGAGCCTTCAACCGGTGCAATTACTTGTTTAATATCAAGGCCGTAAGCCGTTGCAAATTCAAAATCGCGTTGGTCGTGTGCAGGTACCGCCATAACAGCGCCTGAGCCGTAATGCATTAATACAAAGTTAGCGACCCAAATTGGTACTTGCTCGCCCGTTAATGGGTGAGTTGCGTAAAAGCCTGTTGCTATGCCTTTTTTCTCCATTGTTGCCATGTCTGCTTCGGCAATTTTGGTGTTTTTGCATTCTTCAACAAACATTGCAACAGCATCGCTATTTTTAGCGGCTTCTTGTGCAATAGGGTGACCACCGGCAACAGCAACATACGTAACACCCATAAAGGTGTCTGGACGAGTTGTATATACGCTAAAAGTTTCGTCGTTATCGGTGCGTTTAAATTCAATATCACACCCTTCAGAGCGGCCAATCCAGTTGCGCTGCATTGTTTTAACTTGCTCTGGCCAGTCTTCTAACTTGTCTAAATCGTCAAGTAGCTCTTGTGCGTAGTCGGTAATTTTAATAAACCACTGTGGAATTTCTTTTTGCTCAACCACTGCACCAGAGCGCCATCCGCGGCCATCTATTACTTGCTCGTTAGCAAGTACAGTTTGATCCACTGGATCCCAGTTAACCGTCGACATTTTTTTATACACTAAGCCTTTTTCGTAAAGCTTAGTGAAAAACCACTGCTCCCACTTGTAGTATTCTGGATGACACGTCGCAATTTCGCGATCCCAGTCATAACCAAAGCCTAATTGCTTAAGTTGGTTACGCATGTAATCAATATTTTCGTATGTCCACTTAGCAGGAGCTGTTTTGTTTTTAATAGCAGCGTTTTCTGCAGGTAAACCAAACGCATCCCAACCCATAGGTTGCATTACGTTTTTGCCTTGCAGACGCTGGAAACGAGAAACAACATCACCAATGGTGTAGTTACGTACATGACCCATATGCAGTCGACCACTCGGATAAGGAAACATAGAAAGGCAATAATACTTTTCTTTGCTCTCATCTTCAGTGACTTTAAATACCTGGTTTTCTTCCCAGTAGCTTTGTACTTTTGACTCTATATCTTGCGGGTTATATTGCTCTTGCATCTATGGTTCCAGACTTCTTGCAAACTAATAAAAAATTGCCATTAGGATACCCCAAATAAAGTGCTATTCACAGCGTCAAAAACGCGGTTTTGATAAATTCTAACCTTCAGTTCAGGTTAACCTATACTTATCTAAGTTATAGGGTGATTTAACAGCAATTTTGAAGGAGTAAAAAATGGCAGATTATAAAGCATGGCTTGGCGATTTAACCAAATGGCTAAAAGATGTAAAAGATCATGAAGTAAAAGACGCAGTTACTCGATTTGTTGAATCTGAGCAGGCACTTAAAGATTTAGGGCAAGAAAGATACGCTTTATATAAAAGTTATTTACAGCGCGATATAGAACATGTCCAAGAAAACGAATCGCACTATAATTCGCTTGCATGGCAAGAGCTTAAAGAATCATTATGGTTTGAGCTTTCGCACATAGAAGATAAAACTCAGCTTGAGTGGCAATCTCTTAGTCAAGATTTTAAGCACAATGGTGTGTATCACGCAGGCGAATGGATAGCCATGGGCACATTAGTATGTAAGAATTGCACTCATAGTTACGATGTTTATCACGCGACACAAATTACACCGTGTATTGAATGTGATGGAATCTATTTTAGTCGTAAGGCGCTGCACCCTTAAATATAAGTATTAAGTGGCTGCGGGCCACTTAATACGCCCAAAGGCCAGCGAATATGTTGGTAAAAAAAGAAGTTAGAATGACGAAAAAATTGCTGCCACTATCTGTTTCAAAGCTCGCACCGAGTATTTCTACTAATCACGTACATACGTGTATGAGCAATCCATACCCCGAGCAACTAACATTTATAGGCCAACAACGCGCCCAAAGTGCCTTAGATTTCTCTTTAGGGATGGAACTGCCGGGTTATAACGTTTATGTAATGGGCGAGGCTGCCCATGGGCGCTTTACGCTTGTTAAAGATAAACTTAAGCAACATGCAAAAGACCGCCCAACCCCAAACGAATGGTTATACGTAAATAATTACGATGACCACAGAGAGCCTATTGCGCTGTTTATGCATGCAGGGCAAAGCAAGCAACTTAGTGACGACATAGATTCATTTTTAGATGAAGTACTCGACACATTTCCTGCTGCATTTGATAACCCAGGATATCAACGCAAAAAAAAATCAATCGACCGTGAATTTAACGATGCCTACGACAGCGCTATTACCGCAGTAGAAATTGCGGCATTTGAGCAAAGTGTTGCATTAGTCGAAGAAAAAAATTCAGTTGGGTTTGCACCGCTTGTAGATGGTAAACAATTAAGCGATAGCGAATTTGGCGAACTTGAAGAAACGTTACGCGAAGAGTTTTTTGAAAAAATTGAAAAGCTAGAAGATGCATTAATAGAAGCGTTAATTGAGCTGCCACGCTGGAAGCGCGAATCAAAAGAAAAACAGCGTAATCTTAAAAAGTCGACTGCAGAGCAGGCCACAAAACCGCTTTTAAAAGACTTAGAACATAAATATGCAACTCATATTGGTGTACTGCGTTATTTAAAAGATATACGCGTTGAAATTATAGACGCGGTACTTGAATGGCTCGATGACGAAGACGAAAGCGAAGAAAGCAAAGAAGACTTTGATCGTAAAGGCATGCTTACCGACTTTTTTGCACCTAATATTTTAGTTGAGTTTAAAGAAGACGATGCAGCACCCGTGGTTTACGAGCCCAATCCAACATTTGGTAATATATTTGGTAAAATTGAGTATTCCACATCGCAAGGGTCTTTAATTACCAGTTATCGTTCTATTCAGCCAGGAGCATTGCACCGTGCTAATGGCGGTTATTTAATTATGGATGCTGAAAAGGTAATGGCTAACCCTCAAGTGTGGGATGGTTTAAAACTTTCGCTTAAAACGCATCAAATTAAAAACGACTTACCGTATCAAGATAGCTCAGTAGGCAGTAGTTTTACACTTCGCCCGCAGCTTATACCGCTTGACGTGAAAATTATTTTATTAGGCTCGCGCGAACTGTATTACACCATAGGTGAATACGATGAAGAGTTTGCAGAGTTATTTAGAGTATTAGCTGACTTTGATTACTACTTACCAAGTAGCGATAAATTACAGTACCAATTTATAACTAAAGTTACCGAGTACTGCGAGCAAACATTAAAGTGCACTACCACGCAAGCTGCTATGGTGCGTTTACTTAAGTTTAGCTACCGCCAAGCAGAGCATCACAATAAGCTTTCTGCGCGTTTTGCTGATGTACTTGAATTAGTTGCAGAGGCAAGTTACTACGCAAAACAAGATAAATTAACTGTTATAGATGCGCATCATATTGATGAAGCCATTGAAGGTAAGCAATACCGTACCGGCCAAATTAGTGAAAACATGTTAAGCGATATAAAAGAAGGTCATACACTTATTGCAACCGACGGCCAAGCCATTGGTAAAGTAAATGGCTTAACCGTATTACACATTGGCGATACCTCTTTTGGTACCCCTGCGCGTATTACGGCAACGGTTTATGCTGGCGCCGATGGCGTAATAGATGTTGAACGTGAAGCCGAGCTTGGTAAAGCAATTCACTCAAAAGGGGTAATGCTACTTACCGGTTATTTAGGTAATAAATACGCACAGCACTTTAGCTTAACGCTTAGCGCTAATATCGCTATTGAGCAAAGCTACGGTTATATAGATGGCGATAGTGCATCTTTGGCAGAGTTGTGTGCGCTTATTTCGTCTATTACAAGCCTACCTATTAGCCAATCAATTGCACTTACAGGCTCTATTAACCAACATGGTGATGTACAGGCTATTGGTGGCGTAAACGAAAAAATAGAAGGCTTTTTCAAACTGTGTAAAATGCGTGGCTTAACAGGTTCGCAAGGCGTTATCATTCCTAAATCAAACCAAGTTAACTTAGTGCTTGATGACGAAATACTTAATGCGGTTGAAGCGGGTAAATTTAATATTTACGCAGTTGAAACCGTAGACCAAGCGCTTAACCTGTTAATGGATATAGAAGCTGGCGATATTATTGATGACCAGTATCCAGAAAACTCAGTAAACGGAATTGCGCTTGCTCGCCTTAAAGAAATTGCCGACATAGTAAATGGCGATAACGATGACGAAAAAGACGAAGAACTAGATAACGAAAAAGGTTAATAATGATCAATATAATTTTGGCGGTGGTTATCGCCATTTTTTGTTTTTTAATATTTCAAAATAGTAAAAAAGCAAAACAACAAGCAGGCATAAATGCACAAATAGGGGCAGATTACTTAGCCGCTAACGCAAAAGTAGAAGGTGTAGTAGAAACAGCTTCTGGCTTGCAGTACAAAATAGTACACAAAGGTGAGAGTGAAAACACATCAAGCCCAACAAGTATGGTTAACGTGCATTACCACGGCACACTAATCGACGGCACGGTGTTTGACAGCTCAGTAGAGCGTAAAACACCGATTAGCTTTGGCTTGCACCAAGTGATTAAAGGCTGGACTGAGGGCTTACAACTGATGAGCCCAGGCGATAAATACATTTTTTATGTACCGCACCAACTTGCCTACGGTGAAAAGCGAGTAGGGAGTATTCCTCCTGCTTCAGTACTTATTTTTGAAGTAGAGTTACTGGCTATTGAGTCGTAATTTTATTTGAAGTAATAAACTACTAAGGCCCTACTTTAATAAAGTGGGGCTTTTTGCTTTTAGCTAACAATAAAATTTACTCAAGGATTTTAATACGAGGTCGATACCCATAATAGTTACAAAGCTATTTTAGGGATAAAATAATGAAGATTTTAGCGGCTCCCATTGCATACCAAGTACACAGCTCAAATACTCAAACTTTAGCGCAATTAGATAAACTACCTGTTGAAAAAGCGAGTGAAGAAAAGAGCGAGGAAGAAAATGAGGAAGAGCCAAAATATGTGTTATCAAAGTTTCTAGATACCAAAGCCGAAGAGTATAGTGAAGATAACGCTACATTTGGCAATCAATATAAAAACCTAGAAAAAGTATACAAGCACTTTACTGGGCGAGTTATTGCGCTGCAAGAGCAAATTAATAAACTTAAACAAAGCCCCGTACAGCGAAGTTTAACCATCGATAGCAGCGCCAATGAGCTAAATAAAAGTGATGCAAATTCAGTTTTAGATGCAGAGCACCTAGGTTCTAAAAAATATAAAAATACGCAACAGCAAGATCAAATAGATATGTTAGAGCTGCAATTAGGGGAGTTAAAATTAGAGCAAGCGGCAATAAAGCAACAAATGGTTGAACTGGTTATTAGTGAACTAAAGAGGCGGGGCGACGACTATACTATTTAGCGCCACCAACAGGCTGGTGGGTTAGCTTTTAAACTCAATTTTACTCACTTCAAGTTTAAATTGACCTTCTTGCTTGCCTGCAATCATAAAACCTAGCTGTTTTATATCATCAAAATCAATAATAGGTTGTTGCTCAAGCACTCGTCCGCGATACGTTAAAGTAAAATCACTCGGAGCAAAGTTTATATCTACCCATTCATTTTTTACAGTTTTAAATGAGTGGGTGTACGCTGCGCCATCAAGGTAATTGGTTGTTCTGAGCCTGAGCTGATAGGTTTGTCCATCGCCTTTAACACGCAGTGCTATAGCTTTAGTGTTTTGGCTTTGTGTATTTAGCTCTGTACGTATTGATGCAAAACCGCCGTTATTATCAAGCGAAACATTGCCTGTAAAAAGCAAACTTTCTTGAGTTTGTGTTACTTGGCTATTAGATACACCGCCCATTACTGAGTCGTTAATAACGTACCAGCGCTGGTTTGCATTAGCTTGTGCACTTACAACTAATAAATTAAATACAAAAAGTGAGGATAGTTGTTTGGTGATCATGGCTTACTCCTAATTACTTTAAGCTTGTCAATACGGATAAACATATTATTTGTTCACTTATTTAAAGCTAATTATTTTTACGGCTCCATTTTTTCATGATTTTTTCAAACCTAATTTCTTTATCAGTTTTATCCTCAGGGCAGGGTTTACCGCTACCTTGAGGCATGCCATTACTACCAAATACGGTTGAAGTATCAATTAAATAGCATTTACCGTTAAATTTTTCTAATCGTCGTGTGCCAGTTGTATTTTGGCTAATAACTTCTGAATTATCAGATTTTACTGGCGTTTTAATTGTGGGCTTATTGTTTATCTCATCATTTTCAGGGTTTTTATCTTCACCAAAGGAGACCATTTTTTTATGAGTCATATTATTTACAGGAGAGCCAAATAGCGGCGCGTATGGATTTAGCTTTTTAAATGTTTGAGAAGCTTTTGTTGTAGGCTCTGAAGGCGCGGCTAACTGGGGTTCAACAGGTTTTACAGGGGCTTTTTTAAGCTCTGTTTGTGCCTTTGGTAACGTGATGGTTTTGGCTTGCGTTTTTTTAGTTACCCTTACTTTGGCTTTTGTAGAATCTTTTTTTATAGGTGTAGTGTTAGAGGTCACTGAATTTGGTGCATCAGTTTTAGTGTTTACAGTTTTTATGTCAGGCGCATTGGTTGTTGTAACAACTGAGCTTGGCTTAGGTAGGCTTGCTAAATTAACCGTAACATAGGCCAGTATTATTGCGTTTTTTTCCTGTTTTGGCGGCGCAACTTTAATAGATTGCGAAAACAAAAAGTACAACACAATAGCGTGTATACACAACGAGATAATCCACGGCCATGCATTCCCTTTATTCACATCAAACCCTCGACTTAATAGTGCTGTTAAGAGTCAATTAAATACATTTAGTTCACCTAAAGTTAATGTGTTTTACTTTGTGGCTTTATTGCAGATACAACAAAACTATTTTGCAGTTTTTGTTGTTTTTGCATGTGCTTGGTTACGTTATTATGAGCGCAATCAAACTTAGGAGGCATTATGACATTACTTTTTGAACCAATAGAACTTGCAGGTAAAACATTAAAAAACCGTATTGTTATGCCCCCAATGACTCGCTCGCGTTCAACGCAGCCTGGCGATATAGCTAACGACTTAATGGCAACATATTACGCACAGCGCGCAAGTGCCGGACTAATTGTAAGCGAAGGCACACAAATTAGTGAGCTTGGTAAAGGTTACGCTTGGACTCCGGGTATTTATTCAAATGAGCAAGTTGCAGGCTGGAGTAAAGTAACAAGCGCAGTACATAGCGCTGGTGGAGTGATGTTTGCTCAGCTTTGGCATGTTGGCCGTGTTACCCACAGTGACAACACTGGTGGCGTGCAGCCTATTTCTGCATCGGCCATTGCCGCAAAAGACGTAAAAGTATTTGTAGATACAAACGGCGCACCGGGGTTTGTAGATACCCAACTCCCACGCGAAATGAGCAAACAAGATATTACGCATGTCATAGGCGAATTTCGCCAAGCAGCTAAAAATGCAGTTAATGCAGGGTTTGATGGCATAGAGCTTCATGCTGCAAATGGTTACCTTATTAATCAATTTTTAGACTCAGAGTCAAATGCTCGCACCGATGAATATGGTGGCAGTGTGCAAAACCGCATACGCTTTTTAATTGAAGTGGTAGATGCTGTTAGTGACGAAATTGGTAGCAGTAAAGTAGGCGTAAGACTTGCCCCGTTAACAACCCTTAATGGCACAGTAGACGAAAACCCTGAGGAAACTTACTTAGCGGTTTCTGAGGCATTAAATAAAGCCGGTGTAGGTTACATGCATATAGCCGAAGCCGATTGGGATGACGCACCTTTAATGAGTGTTGAGTTTAAAAAATCGATTCGCAAAGCCTACAGTGGAGTATTAATTTACGCAGGTAAGTACACCAAAGAGCGCGCAGACAAAGCACTTAGCGAAGGCTGGGCCGACATGATTGGCTTTGGTCGCCCGTTTGTATCAAACCCAGACTTACCAGCACGTTTAAAGCAAGGCAAGCCTCTTAACAGCCACAACCCCGACACCTTATTTGGTGGCGCAGAACAAGGCTATACCGATTATCCAACGGTATAATTGCTAGTAAGTAATTAACATTGAGTAAAAACATGAAGGGCTGCATTTTATGCAGCCCTTTTTTGTGCATTGATTCTAATAGCTTTACCTTGAGCAAAAAATAAAAAACGCGTAAGTTAACCGGGTTACCTATTTTAATAACAAGAAAATAAATGAAAGCCACAGAAATAGAACAATTAGAATTATCAAATTCTGAAACCCGAGAAGTTATTACACCCTACGCTTTTAAAATTGACAGCGCTTTACTGGGCTTGCCTTTAGCTACACCTATTCAGCGTGCATTAGCGATTATTATTGATGTTGCACTGATATTTTTAGCAGCCAAACTCAGCGCTGCTTTAATAGCGTTTGTCGCTGCAATGGCCTTTTATAAAGGCACTGCACAGCAATACCTTCCAAAAATGTCGAATGTTTGGCGAAGAATCTTAAAAATAACGGCAGCAAGTATTTTATTTGTAAGCGCACTGACTGTGCTTTCAATTGGCATTGATTACCTAGAAGACGATAACACTGATCAAGGTTTAGCTGTTCAGGGCGTAAAAATACAAGATGAAATACAGCTTACCGCCACAGAAAAGCAACGGGTAAATACTTATTTAGCGCAAACAGCTGATGAAAGCTGTGAGCAACCTTGCCAACAAAACGCGTTTGATAATTTAATTGGGCAAGTTCCCAAATTAGCAGAAATGGACGACCTACAAAGCCCACAACTTGCTACCGTACTTTTACAACTATTAGTGCTCAGTGAAAATAACGAAATAAAGCCTACACAGTTAATAGAAGAAAAACCTGCACAAACAAGCACAAATAGTATTTTGCAGTGGAGCAAAGGCATTATTCAAGACTTGGGCTTAGGTTTTGGCTGGGCTGCTGTTTACTTTACGTTGTTCTCGTTACTTTGGCGCGGCCAAACGCCGGGTAAAAAGGTTTGTAATATCCGTGTTGTCGCTCTAAGCGGTGAGCCATTAGGTTTATTAGATTGTTTTGGTCGCTACGGCGGCTACGGTGCAGGCTTTGCAACGGGCTTATTGGGCTTTTTACAGATATATTGGGACCCAAACAGGCAAGCCATTCAAGATAAAATATCAGCGACGGTGGTTATTAAAGGTAACTTGAATCAAGTTGTAAATGTGGAAACGGTAGAAGAGACTGTAAAAAGTTAAGTTTGCTCTTATTAATTACAAGGATGGTTATGAAAGCTTTATTAATGGCGTTTAGTTATCTGTATTTTATTACAGCTTCGTATGCGTCAGAAAATATTGTGTTAGCAGAAACACATCAGCTTAAGTCTATTATTTTAGGTGAGCAGCGCAGTTATAGTGTTTATTTACCGCCAAGCTACAAGCAAAACCTCGAACGAGTATATCCTGTTATTTACCTGCTTGATGGCGACCCAACCCATTTAAAAGCCTTAGCGGGGCTTGTTGAAGCACTCAGTACTGAGCTGCTAGAAAAACAAATTCAACAAGCAATTATTGTCGCTGTTCCAAACAGTAAAAATGCGATAAGAGAGCGCGACTTTACCCCTACCAATGTCGATTGGACTTTTAACGGCAAGCTACTCGAAAAATTTGAAAATATTGGCAATGCCGCAAACTACACCGCTTTCTTTGAAAAAGAACTTATTCCCTTCATTAATAAAAATTACCGCACATCAAATAAGCGGGTATTAATTGGGGAATCTTTCGGCGGCTTGTTCGCAAGTTATGTTTTACTTACAAATCACTCTTTATTTACCGATTACTTAATTATTGATGCAACCTACCTTTGGGATAATAATTATCTCAATCGTTATTTTGACGAACAACAACTTATAAATAAGCAGCTTCAAGGCAATGTATATTTTACTTTTGCTAATAATGCAGCTTTTGGTGAAATTGGAGAGGCTAATTATAAATGGGGCTTAGAGCTTGCTCAAAAACTAAAAGCGCACCCGAGTAATAGTTTATATATAAATCAACGTTACTTTGAAGAAGAAACTCATGGCACGGTGGCAGCGCTTAGTTGGTACTATGGTTTAAAAAGCTTATTACAAAAATAAGTTTTAATTTATATACTAGGTTAGTGAAAGGAGTGATTTTGGGTATATTGTTAACGAAATTTAGTAGTGAAAAATTAAAAGGGAATTAAATGAGTAATAATTTTAATGAGGCTATAAAGGGCTTTTTTTGGGGGATAGGGTTTGTAATAGCAACACTCGGTGGTATCAGTGTGTACGCGCTAACAATAGCCGCAGAAGTTGATAGTGGCTTTAAAGAGCAGGTATCAAATAAAGCATTGGAGGGCACTGACGACTTAAAGAGTGATTATAAACTTACCCTTTCTGATATTTTTAAAGAAAATGGGCGAGTAAGAATAACTGCAGAGTTAAAAAATATCACCAATGAAAGCATATATGCAGGTGGTGTTATAGCATCTACATTCGATAAAAACGGAAAGTTTGTTGGTAATTGTTTAGGTAAAAGCGATGACATTTTTATAGAACCAAATAAAAGTAGCTATATTGATATTCATTGTAATCTACTGAGGCCACAGGTGAGTAGAGTGCACTCAGCAAAGCTAAAGTTTAAGTGGTTTTGATAGTTGCTGTAAACTACCCCCATAGAAAGCAAAAAGCATAACGAGTAGTTATGACTAAAAAGTTATTTAGTTGGGAGCGAGGACGCCAATAGTCGGGTTACGATAAAATGTTACTATGCTGTATGCTAACCTCATTTAAATTTGATACTTAATTAAACTCCCGCAAGTAAGTGAAATAAAGTCGCATACCGATAAAGTTAAAGTCGGTCGGCATTTAGGCTCAATCTCAATATTGTATTGATGTATGCCGTTAAAAGTGGTGAGTTTATCTGTGAAAATCCAATTATAAATTACAGTCGAGTTTAACTTTTTAAACCTGATATTGAGCAACACCAAGCATTAAAAATAGAACAAAGCTCGTTATATTTTTAGCATAGGATAGATTAAAAAGTAAATTTGCGTAGGTTGGGTAGAGCGAAGCGAAACCTAACAATAAACACTTTTTTAAATAGCTGTCCACCGACAGCTATTAATTTTAATTCACTTTCTCAACCTAACCCCAAACCCAACAACTCCCATCAACAACACAAATCCCCACACAAACACATTGCCGTATTGGCTGTACACGCTGTCGCCTTTTATGAGCTTAATGTTGGCTTTCAATGTTGTAGCTTCAAACTGAGGCATGGTTTGTTGAGTGTGGCTTATAGGGTCGTATACGGCGCTTACACCATTGTTAGTAACACGCACTAGAGGGCGCTGTAGTTCGAGCGCGCGCATACGGGCTATTTGCATGTGTTGCAAAGGTCCAATAGAGTCGCCAAACCAGGCATCGTTACTTACAGTAAAGAGTAGGTCGGAGTCGCTTTTGTAATTACCGCGTACTAAGTCGGCAAAAACAATTTCGTAGCAAATAGCAGGGAGTAAGTTATAGCCATTGGCGCGTAAGTTGTTTTGTACTTTGTCGCCACGGGTAAACGATGACATAGGCAAATCGAATAATGGGGCAATAGGGCGCAAAAAGTCTTGAAACGGTACAAATTCGCCAATAGGTAGTAGCTGGTGTTTTTGATAGCGGTTTTTATCAAGGTAATGGTAATGCCCATGCTCGTCGCCGCGCTCTTTATTACCGACAACAATTAAGGTGTTAAATATATTTTTGGTGTCTCGCTGGTAGTCAACAATACCGGTTACAAGGGCGGTTTTATTAAACGAGGCGGCACTGTCTAAATTGGCTAGGTAGGAATCGGCAAGCATTTCTATTTCAGGCACTGCGGCTTCTGGCCATACTATTAAGTCGGCATCCCAATGTGGACGTGTCATGTCTTGGTATTTGCTCATTGTGGTCCAAAACTCACTTGGCTCAAAGCGCAGGTGTTGCTGTATGTTGCCTTGTACGAGCAATACTGACATGTTTTTATCTGTGTAATGAATGCTGCCTGTGGTATTTGCACCTGTAAAAATAAGCGCAACAGCTGTCGCAGTAACCGCCGGGGTTTTAAAATCTTTTTGGGTAAGTCTATATAGTGCAAAGCCAATAGCGACACAGGTAAGAGTTAAGCCAAACTCGCCAATATAAGGGGCAAGCAGCCTGAGTGGTCCGTCGGTTTGTGTATAGCCAAAACTTAACCACGGGAAACCGGTAAGTACGGTGCCACGTAAATATTCACTAATTGCAAAGCAGGCAATTAGTAATGCGCCAAAGCTTTTAGGGCCACTAGCAAAGCGTGTAGTTGCCCAAAAGGCAAGGGCGGGGAATAGTGCTAAGTATGAGCACAAAAAAGCCATTAACGAGAGCGATGCTATAAGCGGCATACCGCCAAAGGTGGCAATAGAAACATGTACCCAGCTTATACCTGCACCAAACCAGCCTAGGCCAAATATAAAGCCATATTTAGCGGCGGTTTTTGCGTGTGCTTTACCGATATTATTAGGATTAACGCAAAAAATTATGGTACCAAGGCTAATAAATACAATGGGCCAAATTTCAAAGGGGGCGTAGCCAAAAGTTAAAACAAGGCCCGCAATAAGTGCGAGCCATGCTTTTTTATCTTTTGCTAACAGGGTGAGTTTAGTTAGCAGAGTCTTCACTGTCGTTTTCATCAACCTTAGGTACGGTGACTTGCAGTTGTAAGATACGACGATTGTCAGAGTTGGTTACCTTAAACTGATAACCTTCTATGTCTATTGTTTCACCGCGACTTGGCATATGGCCAAATGCATGTAATACAGTGCCGCCAATGGTGTCGGCTTCGTCGGTGCTGTAACCTGTTTTAAAGTACTCGTTAAAGTCATCTACAGGGGTAAGCGCTTGTACTACGTATACGTGCTTAGCAAGCTGTCGAATATCTTGTTGATCTTCTTCTTCGTCGTGCTCATCTTCGATTTCGCCAACGATTATTTCAAGAATGTCTTCGATTGTCACAAGGCCCGATACACCGCCGTATTCGTCAATAACAATAGCCATGTGGTAGCGTTGCTGACGAAATTCGTTTAGTAGGGTATCTACGCGTTTGCTTTCAGGTACTACCATTGCTGGGCGTAAGTAATCGCGTATTGATGGTAAATGCTCGTCTTTATTTAAGATCAGTGGCAGTAAATCTTTTGCGAGTAATATCCCTTCTACATGATCTTTATCTTCAATCACCACAGGAAAGCGTGAGTGAGTTGAGTCAACCATCATTGGAATTAGCTCTTCAAGCGGGCTGTCTATCTCAAGAGTGATCATTTGTGAGCGCGGAACCATTATGTCTCGCACTTTAAGCTCAGACACGCCAAGCACACCTTCTATCATCTCTTTTGTTTCAGGATCGATTACGTCTCGTTCTTGCGCATCGGCAATAACTTCGACCAGCTCTTCTCTATTCTGGGGTTCCCCTTGCAACATTTGGGCTATTCTGCCCAACCACGTTTTGCCAGAAGAACCCTGGCTAGATTGCGAGTTACCGTCGCTCATTGCGTCTAATTGCTCCGTTAATTTAAATATCGTCCCGGTATGGGTCTGCTATGTTTAGCTCTGCAAGTAATTGCTTTTCGATGCTTTCCATCTCTAAAGCGTCTTCACTCTTTATATGGTCAAATCCAAGCAAATGCAAGCATCCGTGAATAACCATGTGAGCAAAGTGGTCATGAAATGACTTCTCTTGCTCAATTGCTTCAGCTAATACAATGGCTGGGCAAATAATTAAATCACCAACCAAGGGAATATCTATGCCTGGTGGTGCTTCAAATTCGAACGACAGTACGTTGGTCGGTTTATTTTTACCGCGATAGTCGTTATTAAGTTGTTGCGATTGCGCTTCGTCGCTAATAACGATACTGAGTTCGGACTCATCACGGTATTGGCTAAGGGCTTTGTCGGCCCATAGTGCAAATTGTTCTTCGCTTGGGAGGTTGTCAAACTCACAGGCTATTTGTAAATCAAGTTCGGTTGTCAAAGTATTACTCTTTAGTAGTAGGCTGTTGAAGAGCAGCGAGTGCGTCTTTTGCATTTTGCTTTTCAATGCGCTTAAGTCGCTCGCTTTCGTCGTTACGCTCGTAGGCTTCTACTATGCGTGCTACAACAGGGTGACGAACTACGTCATGGGCTTTAAAGTAGTTAAAGCTAATTTCTTTTACACCATCAAGCACTTCAATTGCATGGCGAAGGCCTGAGCGTGTGCCACGAGGTAAATCGACCTGTGTAATATCGCCTGTAATAACCGCTTTTGAGTTAAACCCTATACGGGTTAAGAACATTTTCATTTGCTCGGCGGTGGTATTTTGGCTTTCATCTAAAATAATAAAGGCATCGTTTAGAGTACGTCCGCGCATGTAAGCAAGCGGTGCGACTTCGATGATATTTTTTTCGATAAGCTTTTCTACTTTTTCAAAACCTAGCATTTCAAAAAGAGCATCGTAAAGAGGGCGCAGGTATGGGTCTATTTTTTGACTTAAGTCGCCTGGTAAAAAACCAAGCTTTTCGCCTGCTTCTACAGCAGGGCGTGTTAGCAATATACGGCGTATTTCTTGGCGCTCAAGGGCGTCGACGGCGGCAGCAACTGCAAGGTAGGTTTTACCAGTACCTGCAGGGCCTATACCAAAGGTAATGTCGTGGTTTAAAATATTAGCCACATAAACACCTTGGTTGTCGTTACGTGGCTTAATAACACCACGGCGGGTTTTAATAACCATTTCTTTGCCATAAGCGCTGCTGGATGCATCTTGCTCTAAGGCTTTTGATTCGGTAATAGCTAAATGAACAGCGTCGGGTTCTATTTCGCCTAAAACACCACGAACTGGCTGAGTATCAACATAAAGGTTTTTTAAGATTTCTACAGCGCCGGCGCAGTTGTGTAGTTTACCGGTTACTTTAAAAAAGTTGTCACGGTGAATTATTTCAACAGCCAGGTGGCGTTCAATTTGTTTGATGTTTTCGTCAAACGGGCCACATAAAGAAGAAAGGCGTTTGTTATCGGCAGGTTCTAAATAAATCTCTAATGTTTTTAACTGATTACTCAAAATTGCTTCCTATAGTACTGCGCCAGCGTTAACTGGCGCTAATTGTGTGACTAAGGAACGAAAGTAGCTACGCCAATTTCGTTAACAGTGTCTGGTTTTGGCTCTGCAGCTGCAGCTTTAGTTAAAATAGCTGAAGGAGCGACTTCACGTCGTAAGTTCATTTCTGATTCTGTACGAATTAAGTCACCACGTAAAGAGTTAGGTAGTGCTTCGGTAATACGTACATCAACAAACTGTCCGATCACTGTGTGCGGGCCAACAAAGTTTACTACACGGTTGTTTTCGGTACGGCCACGTAATTCCATAGGGTTCTTCTTAGAAGGACCTTCAACAAGTATACGTTGCTCTGTATCGAACATTTGACGACTAATTTGCTGCGCCATTTGTGTAATACGGTTTTGTAGTAAGTATAAGCGCTCTTTTTTCTCTTGCTCTGTTACGTCATCTGGCAAATCTGCCGCTGGCGTACCTGGGCGTGCGCTGTAAATAAAGCTAAAGCTCATATCAAAACCAATGTCGCTAATAAGCTTCATGGTTGCTTCAAAGTCTTCTTTGCTTTCGCCTGGGAAACCAATAATGAAATCTGACGACATACTTAAGTTAGGACGAATTTTACGTAACTTACGAATTGTCGATTTGTATTCAATTGCCGTATGGCCACGTTTCATTAGGTTTAATATACGGTCTGAACCACTTTGTACTGGTAAATGTAAGTGATCTACAAGCTCTGGTACATCGGCGTAAACGTCGATTATATCTGGGGTAAATTCTACCGGGTGCGATGTGGTGTAACGAATACGGTCAATACCATCAATAGCTGCAATAAGACGAATTAAATCAGAGAAGTAACAAATTTCGCCATCGTGCGTATCGCCGCGGTATGCGTTTACGTTTTGACCTAAAAGATTTACTTCACGTACGCCTTGCTCTGCAAGTTGTGCAACTTCAAGTAGTACGTCATCTACTGGGCGACTAACTTCTTCACCGCGAGTATAAGGTACAACACAAAAAGTACAGTACTTAGAACAGCCTTCCATAATTGATACGAAAGCAGATGGGCCATCTGCTTTTGGCTCTGGCAGGCGGTCAAATTTTTCAATCTCTGGGAATGAAATATCAACAACCGATGAGCCTTTGTCGCCTTGCACTTGTTTAATCATTTCTGGTAAACGGTGTAGCGTTTGCGGACCAAAAATAACATCTACAAATGGTGCACGTTGGCGAATAGAGTCACCTTCTTGTGAGGCAACACAACCACCTACACCAATGATTAAATCTGGCTTGTCGTCTTTTAATAACTTCCAGCGACCTAATTGGTGAAATACTTTTTCTTGTGCTTTTTCACGAATTGAACAGGTGTTAAGTAAGATTACGTCGGCATCTGTTGCATCTTCAGTTAGCTGGTAGCCGTTGGTGGCATCTAAAAGTTCAGCCATTTTCTGAGAGTCGTATTCGTTCATCTGACAACCCCAGGTTTTAATATGCAGCTTTTTGCTCATTGAAATATAGCCTCGTGTTCAATTCGATAGTGGCACAAAAATGTGCTTGAAACAGGATTAAGGAGCAAGCATGCTCACTTAAAGGAGGCGTATTTTAGCTGGATACCCGTCCAGATCCAAGTATAGTTTTCATGTTTGTGATCTCAAATCAATACGAGGCGAGTTTAATCAGCGGTTAGGGATATCCTCTGGTATAAAACAAATTAATTTTGATACAATTAAAACAGACTCAAGTAATAATAAAATGATGAAAAACATGACTAAAAATAATGTGATAGTAGTTGGTGGTGGCATGGTTGGCGCGGCTATGGCGATAAAGCTTGCTCAACAGGGCTTTGGCGTACGCATAATCGAAAAACACCTAATAGACCCATCACAGATTCTTAGTAGTGATAAGGTTGATATTAGAGTGTCGGCTATTAATCGTTTTTCAGAAAATTTACTTGATGAATTAGGAGCAATGCCGCTTTTAAGGCAAAACCGCATAGCGCCTTATCAGCAATTAGAGGCATTTGAGCGCGGTGGTGATAATTTATTGTTTGACTGCGCCGATATAAACACCACGCATTTAGGCCACTTAATTGAAAATAGTTTAATTCAAGCAAGTTTATGGCAGCAATTTGATCATTATAAAATTGAGGTTATTGAGCAAGCCACACCTATTACTAAAATAGAGCAAACGGATGATTTAATTACGCTTGTGTATGGAGCTCAAACCTATACCGCTGATTTAGTGATTGCAGCCGATGGCGGACAATCGCAGCTGCGTGCTAAAGCTAATATAGGAATTACCGGCTGGCAGTATCAGCAACATTGCATGGGGGTATTAATTAAACTCGATGCGCCGCAACAAATAAAAACATGGCAGCAGTTTACGCCAAGTGGGCCACTCGCATTTTTGCCAATGCAGGCACCATACGCTAATTTAATTTGGTACGACGATGCAAATACACTGCAAGCATTTAAAGGACTAAACCCAGCTGAGCTAAAAATGCACATACTTAATAAATTTCCTGAACTTGCTGGAGACTTTGAAGTACAAACTCATGCAATATTTCCGCTTACTCGCCAACACGCTAACAACTATTCACAAGGGCGCTTGGTTTTAGTCGGTGACGCTGCACATGCAATAAATCCGCTTGCAGGGCAGGGGGTAAATTTAGGTTTCCAGGATGTAGTGGCACTTGCTGAGGTTTTAGACAATGCAGGGGATATAGGTTGCCCACTAAAACTTAAAGAATACGAGCGAGCTCGCCGTAAGGCTAATTTATTAATGATGAGCATGATGGATGCTTGTTACTTTGGCTTTTCTAACCAAGTCGCGCCACTTAAATGGGCACGTAGCCAGTTTTTAAAAATGGCTAATAATACGGGGCCGATAAAAAACTGGGTTTTAAAATACGCAATTAGTGGTGATTTAGGCTAAATTTAAAGTAGATATTAGAAAGGCTCATTTATGAGCCTTTTTTTATGTCTGTTTTTAAGTCAGCAAATAGTGACTCGGCTATATTGAACACGGTTTTAATTTAACTGGTGTTACATCACTAAATCGCAATTTAATAACTTTAAAGAGCCTGTGTGTGGATAATTTTTTTACAGTAATAATTATTTTAGGTGCGCTACTACTTGTTGCTAGCTTAAAAACAACCGTTAAAGTTTGCAAAAAAACATCGCAAAGAGCATGGAGTGTACTGCTATGCGCTATTATTTTTTTTATTATAGGGTATTGGTGGATACTTTATTATTTTTCAAACCACGACATTGCACCCGTCGTTATGAATATGGTGGCTATGTTGTTACTTGGCGGTGGTGGGTTTGTTTTTTTAGTTATTAAACTGAGCTTAAAAAGTATTCTTAAAATAGAGCAAGCAACGCAGTATCAAAAATATCAAACTGAGCACGATAACTTAACAACTCTACCTAATCGCGATAAATTTTTTAAATCTTTAAGTAAACAAGTTGAATATCCTTCCCCATTTTCACTATTTTATATCGACTTAAATAACTTTAAACAAATTAATGATGCGTTTGGGCATCAGTGTGGTGACCAACTTTTGGCTGCATTTGCCAATAAATTAAATAAAGAATTATGCGGCATTGCTAAGTTATATCGAATAGGTGGCGATGAGTTTGCTTTTTTATTGCATACCGATACAGATGAAAGCATGAATTATTGTGTAAACATTATAAACTCAGCCGTCAAAAGTCCGTTTTGTACGAATGAGCAAATGGTTAAAATACAATTAAGTATAGGCGTAAGCCGTTTTCCTGATGATAGCCGATTGCCCGATCAGCTATTAAAAAAAGCTGACTTGGCACTGCATGAAGCTAAAAAAACATTTCAACCTTTGGTAAATTACTCATCTGCAATAGGTAAACGAGCTGAGGACTTTTTTGATTTATCAGCCAAAATTAAAGTGGCATTACATAAAGATGAGTTTGAGCTTTATTTACAACCCATAATGGACTCTAAAGATCTGCAATTACATGGCCTAGAAGCGCTTATCCGATGGCCGCAAGATGATGGTAGCTTTATTAGTCCAGAAAAGTTTATAACCGTAGCTGAGCGTACAGGGCTTATTTTTCCTTTATCGAAATGGGTTGTACAAGAAGCCGTTAATCATATTAGAAAGCTCAAGCTATTTGGTTTCACCGGTACTATACATGTCAACTTATCGACTAAAGATATTGAAAGCAGCGAGTTTTACGATTTTATAATTAGTTTACTCGCAACCGACCCTACATTAAGCGACTCGTTAATTTTTGAAATTACAGAAGGTGCAATGATGACAAATATACCGGCTGCTAGAAAAATGATGCAACAGTTGAGTATGCGCGGGTTTAAATTTAGTGTTGATGACTTTGGTACTGGCTTTTCGTCACTGTCATTATTAAGAGAGCTGCCAATCAATCAAATAAAAATTGATCAGTCGTTTGTCAAAGATATGCTTACTAACTCGCCTGATTACGCCATTGTAGAATCTACATTGTTTTTAGCGAGTCGATTAAATTGCGATGTAGTTGCTGAAGGAATAGAAACTAAAGAGGTAGAACAGGCGTTGTTGAGTCTTAACTGTGATTATTTACAAGGGTATTTATATAGCAAACCAATAAATATAGATGAATTTATAAATGTTTATTTAAGTGCAGAAAAAGTAAGTTGAATTTAATGAGTATTGAGAAGTTTTAGACAGGGGAGTCAAATTGGCTGGGATACCAGGATTTGAACCTGGGAATGCCAGGATCAAAACCTGGTGCCTTACCGCTTGGCGATATCCCAACTATAAATTTGAATTAGTTTTAGTTCTTAATAAGAACATGGTGCGGAAGGAGAGACTTGAACTCTCACAACCTAAGTTACTGGAACCTAAATCCAGCGCGTCTACCAATTCCGCCACTCCCGCATCACTAAGTTGCTAATTTAAACTCTAAGCTAGAGCAATTCTTTTATCCAAATTTCCTTGGTAGAAGAAGTTGGCTGGGATACCAGGATTTGAACCTGGGAATGCCAGGATCAAAACCTGGTGCCTTACCGCTTGGCGATATCCCAACAAAGAATTCTTTTATAATTTTAGTTCTTATCAGAACATGGTGCGGAAAGAGAGACTTGAACTCTCACAACCGAAGTTACTGGAACCTAAATCCAGCGCGTCTACCAATTCCGCCACTCCCGCATCAACAATTTGCCAATTTAAACTCTAAGCTAGAGCAATTCTTTTATCCAACTTTCCTTGGTAGAAGAAGTTGGCTGGGATACCAGGATTTGAACCTGGGAATGCCAGGATCAAAACCTGGTGCCTTACCGCTTGGCGATATCCCAACAAAGAATTAATGATAATTTTATTTCTTATCAAGAAATGGTGCGGAAAGAGAGACTTGAACTCTCACAACCGAAGTTACTGGAACCTAAATCCAGCGCGTCTACCAATTCCGCCACTCCCGCATCGTTTGTACAATAAAGTACAGGTAGTTATTTTAAACTCTTCATTGAGCTGCAATTTAACTCTTGCAGAGCCATTTCTAAAAGAAGAAATGGTGGCTAAGACGGGATTTGAACCTGTGACCCCATCATTATGAGTGATGTGCTCTAACCAGCTGAGCTACTTAGCCATTGTTGGCTGGGATACCAGGATTTGAACCTGGGAATGCCAGGATCAAAACCTGGTGCCTTACCGCTTGGCGATATCCCAACAATAACAATTGATAGTTTTAATTCTTATCAAGAATTATGGTGCGGAAGGAGAGACTTGAACTCTCACATCCTAAGATACTGGAACCTAAATCCAGCGCGTCTACCAATTCCGCCACTCCCGCACACAAGGTAGTTATTTTAAACTCTTCATTGAGCAACAAAAAAATATGGTGGCTAAGACGGGATTTGAACCTGTGACCCCATCATTATGAGTGATGTGCTCTAACCAGCTGAGCTACTTAGCCATCTTTTTTGTTAGCACTTCATCGCTGAGTGCGGGGCGTATTATGCTGATATGACCCAAATTCGTCAACACCTTTTTTGCAAAAAAACACTTAACTGTGTTTGTTTGCAGGAAAATTAAGCTAAGCGGCTAAATTTTAATAAAAATGATGATTTTTTGAGTGCAATTCACATACAAAATTTGTCGCTAAATAAAAAAAGCAAAAACCAATAGTTTGAAGCTGTTTGATTATTCGACAAATTATTACGCTCTGGTTAAATCTTAACATTAATTTGTTTAAGAGGTACTTATTATTGAGGTTTGATCTTCTGCGCAGTGTGTTTTTTAAATTAAACGTAGGCATTTAGGTTGGGGCTATATCAATTTTATAAGTTTATAACGTTGGAGGTACAAAAAAGGCTCGTAAAAACGAGCCTTTAAAATTATTACCAATACTAATTTGGTTTCATTTAACTTATACGTTGAACAAGAAGTTCATTACATCGCCGTCTTTAACAATGTACTCTTTACCTTCTTGACGCATCTTACCTGCTTCTTTTGCGCCACTTTCACCTTTAAAGGCAACAAAGTCGTCAAAAGCAATCGTTTGCGCACGAATAAAGCCACGCTCGAAGTCGGTATGGATTTTACCCGCTGCTTGTGGCGCTGTTGCACCTACAGGGATTGTCCATGCACGCACTTCTTTAACACCCGCAGTGAAATAAGTTTGTAATTGTAGTAATTCATAACCACCACGAATAACAAGATTAAGGCCGGGCTCTTCTAAGCCAAGATCAGCCATAAACTCAAGCTTGTCTTCGTCATCTAATTCTGAAAGCTCAGATTCGATAGCAGCACATACAGGAACAACAATCGCATCTTCAGCTGCAGCAATAGCGCGTACACGGTCAAGGTATGGATTATTTTCAAAACCATCTTCAGCAACGTTTGCAATATACATAGTTGGTTTAATAGTTAAGAAGTTGATAGAGCTGATTGCTGCTTTTTCTTCTTTAGTTAATGCTAAAGCGCGTAAAGTTAAGCCTTCATCAAGATGCACTTTTACTTTTTCAAGTACGGCATTTTGCTCTTTGGCGTCTTTATCACCACCTTTTGCTTTTTTTGCGTTACGGAAAAGGGCTTTTTCAGCGCTATCCATATCAGCAAGTACTAACTCAGTGTTGATTACGTCAATATCGTCAGCAGGGTCAATAGTGCCTGCTACGTGAATGATGTTTTCATCTTCAAAACAGCGAACTACGTGGCCAATTGCATCGGTTTCACGAATGTTAGCTAAAAACTGGTTACCAAGGCCTTCACCTTTAGATGCGCCTTTTACCAAGCCAGCAATATCTACAAATTCCATACTAGTGGTAAGAACTCGTTGAGGATTAACAATTTTAGCAAGTTCGTCTAGACGAGGATCTGGCACAGGCACCACACCTGTATTAGGCTCAATGGTACAAAAAGGAAAGTTAGCGGCTTCAATACCCGCTTTAGTTAGTGCATTGAAAAGCGTTGATTTACCTACGTTAGGCAAGCCAACGATGCCACATTTAAAACCCATAGTAAGATACCTTGTTTAGAATTCGTTTAAACGGTGTACTTGGACCCAAGTTACTAGGGTTTAAACGAATGTAGTCTGTTTTGTGCTTTTAACACACCATCTTTTGCAAGTATTTCCATGCAACGAACTGCTTCATCAACAGCAGCATCCATCTTTTCTTGGTCTTCTTTGGCCGCTTTTCCAAGCACCCAACCAGTTACCATTTCACGATGCCCCGGATGACCTACACCAATGCGCAAGCGCATAAAGTCTTTTTGATTTGCCATTTTTGCAATAATGTCTTTTAAACCATTATGACCGCCATGCCCGCCACCTTTTTTTAATTTGGCAACGCCTGGGTCTAAATCCAATTCGTCATGGGCAACTAAAATGTCCTCGACAGGGATTTTGAAAAAATTAGCTAAACTACTGACCGCTTTACCACTTAAATTCATGTAAGTAGTGGGGATCAATAATTTGAATTCTTGGCCTTGAATGATCACTTTGCCTGTAAGGCCGTGATATTTAGGATCGTGTTTTAGAGTGCAGTTATAGCGTGCAGCGATTTGCTCGATGAACCAAGCACCTGCATTGTGGCGTGTGTTTGCGTATTCGGGGCCTGGATTAGCCAGGCCCACAAGCATTTGAATAGAATTCAAGGTTGCGAGACCTTAAATATTATTCTGCTGCTGCAGCGTCGTCTTCAACTGGAGCTGCTTTGTTTGCTTTGATAGTCAGGATAGACTGATCATGGCCTTCGCCTTTAGCTAAATCTACAGAGCTAACGCCTTTAGGGAAAGTTAGGTCAGAGATATGAACTGAATCGCCAACAACAAACTTAGAAACATCTACTTCAATGAATTCTGGAAGTGCTTTTGGAAGACACGTAATTTCAACTTCAGTTAACTGGTGAACAACAGTTGCGCCAGCTTTAGTTACAATCTCTTCACCGATGAAGTGTAGAGGAACTTTAGTTTGAAATTTATGAGTAGCATCTACACGTTGGAAATCAAGGTGAGTAAGCTTAGGCTTGAATGGGTGACGTTGGATATCTTTTAAGATTACTTCAACAGCTTCGCCATCAACGTTAAGCGTAAGGATATGCGTGTAGAAACCTTCGTCTTCTTGAGCTTTGATCATATCTTTATGAGCAAAAGTAAGAGATAAAGCTTCTTTATCAGCTCCGTAAAGGATTGCAGGAACTTTGTCTTCGCGACGTAGGCGGCGGCTCGCACCAGTACCAGTTTCTACGCGAAGTTCAGCGTTATACGTATAAGTTTTGTTAGACATGATGTCTCCAGTTATTTAAATGTGTAGGGCCTTTGCGACCAAGGTCCCTAGCCAAAAGGCGCGCTATCATACCACCACGCCCAGATAAAATAAACATCGCTTACAAAAAAAGCGCCAAAAGGCGCTTTTATATTCAGGAATGTTTAATTTTAGTGTTCAAACATCGCTGAGATAGATTCTTCGTTACTAATACGACGAATAGTCTCTGCTAACATGTCAGCAAGCGTAAGTACCTTAACTTTATCAAGGGCTTTAAGCTCATCAGATAGCGGGATTGAGTCAGTTACAATCACTTCATCAATCATTGAGTCACGTAAGTTTTCGGCTGCTTTACCTGAAAGGATAGGGTGCGTTGCGTATGCAAATACACGCTTAGCGCCATGTTCTTTAAGTGCTTCAGCGGCTTTACACAATGTACCACCGGTATCAATCATATCATCTACGATAATACAATCACGACCTTCAACGTCACCAATAATGTGCATTACTTGAGAAACATTTGCTTGAGGGCGACGTTTATCAATGATTGCTAAATCGGTATCGTTTAGTAGTTTTGCAATTGCACGGGCACGTACAACACCACCGATATCTGGAGATACAACAACGACGTCTTCAAAGTCGCGTTCTTTCATATCTTCAAGTAATACAGGGCTACCAAATACGTTATCTACAGGTACATCAAAGAAGCCTTGAATTTGTTCTGCGTGTAAATCAACCGTAAGAACACGGTCAACACCTACACTTGATAAGAAATCGGCAACAACTTTAGCGGTAATTGGAACACGAGCAGAGCGTACACGACGGTCTTGGCGCGCATAACCAAAATAAGGAATGACGGCAGTAATACGACCTGCAGATGCACGACGTAGAGCATCAACCATAACGATAAGTTCCATTAGGTTATCGTTTGTAGGGGCACAGGTTGATTGCAAGATAAAAACGTCCGAGCCACGAACATTTTCATTTATTTGAACACTGATCTCACCGTCGCTAAAACGGCCAACAACAGCATCGCCTAATTCAATATATAAACGTTTTGCAACTTTTTGAGCTAACTCAGGTGTTGCGTTACCAGCGAAGAGCTTCATGTCAGGCACGGTAGGGTTCCTCAGGCACTGAATATTTGGACTAACGAGCAATGATAAATATCACTGCGGGTTAACTTATGATTACTTGTACGTTACTTCATTGATCGAATATGGCGGTTAACTCCGTATGAGCAGGTGAGACATTTGCGCTTGAAGCCACAAAACCCTGCCAAGTATGGGGGAGATTTTCAAGTACATCTTGTGCTTGAACTTGACTAGCAAATTCGACAAAACAACATGAACCTGTTCCGGTCATCTTCGACGGTGCGTATTTTAGCAACCACTGGAGGGTTTTTTCAACCTCGGGGCAAAGCTTTTTAACTAATGGCTCACAATCGTTGGTTAAAGTATGGTGTTTCCAGTCGCCTATTATTTTTGGTGTGTCGCGTTTTAAATCTGGATGTGTAAATATTTTTGCGGTACTTACATGTTGGTTAGGGTGTACAACGCAGTACCATTTTTGTTCAAGTGTTACGTGGTGTAGTTTTTCACCAATACCGTGCGCTATGGCGCTTTGACCTTGTATGAACACCGGAACATCTGCCCCTAACTTGAGCCCCAATTGTGCTAGTGTTTCTAAATTTAGTGCCAATTTCCATAACTTATTTAGGGCTAATAAAGTACTCGCTGCGTCAGATGAACCTCCTCCTACACCGCCCCCCATCGGCAAGCGCTTAATTAAATTTATTTTTACACCCAAAGAGGTTTTACAGTGTGTTTGTAATAATAAAGCCGCTTTATAGATGAGATTATCATTTAGAGGGATGTCTTTAGTATCACCACCGACAGAAATACTCCCATCTGTTGTTAACTCAAAATGCAGCTCATCACCAAAATTTAAAAAAGTAAATAAGGTTTCAAGTTCATGATAGCCATCTTCTCGGCGAGCATTAATATGTAAAAATAAATTGAGTTTTGCCGGAGCAATAAGTGAAAAAGAGGTTTTGTTATTCATACTTATTTAAACTGCCAATCGTATAGTTGAATTTTAATTTTTATTTGTTGGTGCTTTAACGTCAGTTTAGTAGGTAACCAGTAACCTGCGTTTTGTACATAAGTGCCATAATCTATTTGCCATTTTTTGCCTGTATTATCAAACCACAATACTTGCTTTGCACGCCCAAGCTCATCAACAATTAAACTTTCATCGTCAATAGTGCCTTTAAGCCAGTTATCGGCATTATCAACCGGTAGTGTAAAACCCGTTAATCGTTTTAAAAGCTCTGCAGCGTTAGTATCAAAGTATTGTTCACCGTCAAACTCTAATTCAGCACCGTTAGCTGTTTGTTTAAGCGACAAAATACGAGTACCAATAAAAGTAGTCAGTATTAAATTATTGGAATTTGTTGTTTGCTGCCAATTTAAGTTTGCAGATTGACGCTCTTCTGGGCTAATAAATGCAAGTTTACCTTCTACTTGCCAAGTTTTTTGAGCAGCTAAACGTGGTTTCCAATCATCATAAAGTGTTGTTTTTGTATCAATTTGATGAGCACAGCCACCTAAAAACAAAAAAAACATGAATAAAATCAAATATTGTCGAATCAAATGTTGTTCCTTACTTTCCATATTCCGCTGATTTTTGGTAAAATTACCGCCTTTGAAGTAGGGCTCAGCAATATTTGGCAAATATGACCATAATAGCACTAGGTATAAATCACAAAACCGCATCCGTAGAATTACGTGAAAAAGTGGCTTTTTCGCCTGAGCAAATTTCAGAGGCGTTGCAACAATTAAGTGGCCATGCCGACTT
This sequence comes from Pseudoalteromonas sp. SG43-8, assembly GCF_014164245.1. Taxonomy (NCBI): domain Bacteria; kingdom Pseudomonadati; phylum Pseudomonadota; class Gammaproteobacteria; order Alteromonadales; family Pseudoalteromonadaceae; genus Pseudoalteromonas; species Pseudoalteromonas sp. SG43-8. The sequence continues at coordinate 144,269 of NZ_JACJEX010000001.1, forward strand.
TAATGAAGCGGTTATTGTGTCTACCTGCAATCGAACCGAGATCTATTGTAGCCTCGCTCAGCAAAATTCCCAAACACTGTTGAGCTGGCTTGCCAGTTTCCATGGTTTGGATGAACATGAACTGAGCAAAAACACTTATTGCTACGAAGATAACGATGCTATTAATCACTTAATGCGCGTGGCGTGTGGGTTGGATTCTTTGGTGTTGGGCGAACCGCAAATTCTGGGGCAAATAAAGCAATCGTTTTTTAGTGCTAAAAACCACGATGCAGTAGGTGTTACGTTTGATAGGTTGTTTCAAAAAACATTTTCAGTAGCGAAACAAGTTAGAACTGAAACCGATATTGGCGCAAGTGCGGTATCGGTAGCGTTTGCTGCAGTTAACTTGGCAAAGCATATTTATGGCAAGCTTGATAAGACCAATGTGTTATTAATTGGCGCAGGTGAAACCATTGAATTGGTTGCTAAACATTTATACCAAAATGAGCCTCAAAATATCACTGTTGCAAATAGAACTATTGAGCGAGCTCGTAACTTAGCTGACGAAGTGTCGGCAGATGTGATTGCTTTGGCGCAATTGCCTGAGCGTTTGCATAAAGCCGATATAGTGATTAGTTCTACAGCCAGCACTTTGCCTATTATTGGTAAAGGGGTGGTTGAGCAGGCGCTAAAGCAGCGACGTCACAAACCTATGCTATTTATAGATATAGCGGTTCCACGTGATATAGAAAGCCAAGTTGGGGAGCTAGATGCTGCCTATTTATATTCCGTTGATGACTTACAAACCATTGTAAGCGAGAATATGGCAGCGCGCGAGCAAGCTGCACAGCAAGCGCAAATAATTATTACTGAACGCACCAAAGAATTTGCAATGTGGATGCGTTCACTCGATTCGGTAGATTTAATCCGCCATTATCGAAACGATGTACAAACAATTAAGTCTGAACTTGTAGAGCGTGCTGTTAGTCAGCTCAATACAGGTAAAGATGCAGAAAAAATTATATTAGAGCTCGCCAATAAATTAACCAATCGCTTAATGCACGCGCCTACCCGTGCAATACAAGATGCAGCGAAAAAAGGTGAAGTGGCGCAGCTAAACCAGTTGAAAAAAATGTTAGGTATTGATCAGGAATAACCGTTAAATGAAAGAGTCTGTTTATAATAAATTAGAAACCTTAGTAGAGCGTTACGAAGAAGTACAAGCGCTGCTAAGCGACCCGTCGGTCATTAGTGATCAAAACCGTTTTCGTGCGCTTTCAAAAGAGTATTCTGAGCTTGAAGAGATTGTAAAAACGTTTTTAAACTATAAAGAAACGCAAGACGATTTAGCCAGTGCAGAAGAAATGCTTAAAGATTCTGACCCTGAAATGCGTGAAATGGCGCAAGAAGAATATAAAGAAGCAAAAGCACAAATACTAGTGATTGAAGATCAAATTCAAGTATTAATGTTGCCAAAAGATCCGCGAGATAACAACAACGTGTTTGTTGAAGTACGAGCAGGGACGGGCGGCGATGAAGCGGCTATTTTTGCTGGTGACTTATTTCGTATGTACAGCCGCTACGCAGAAAATAAAAAATGGAAAGTAGAAGTTGTAAGCACCAATGAAGGTGAGCATGGCGGTTACAAAGAAGTTATTGCAAATATCAGTGGCGAAGGCGTTTACGGTCAATTAAAGTTTGAATCAGGCGTACATCGCGTACAACGTGTACCAGAGACTGAATCACAAGGTCGTGTTCATACCTCAGCGTGTACTGTTGCGGTTATGGCAGAAGTACCAGAAGCTGAAGCGATACAAATTAATACAGCAGATTTAAAAGTTGATACATTTCGTGCATCAGGCGCAGGTGGTCAGCATGTAAATAAAACTGATTCTGCTATTCGACTTACACATATACCTACCGGTGTTGTGGTGGAGTGTCAGGATCAGCGTTCGCAACATAAAAACCGCGCTAAAGCGATGTCAGTACTTGCAGCTCGACTGCAACAAGCTGAAGATGAAAAACGCCATGCGGCAGAAGCCTCTGAACGTCGTGACTTGGTAGGTAGTGGCGATCGTTCTGAGCGTATTCGTACTTATAACTACCCGCAAGGTCGTATTACAGATCACCGTATTAACTTAACACTTTATCGTTTAAACGAAGTGGTAGCCGGTGATTTAAGTGCGATTATTGACCCATTAATGCAAGAGCATCAAGCTGACTTACTTGCGGCCATGGGCGACGAGTAATTGTGGCTCACACTCTTGAACAAGCAATTGCTGCAGGTGCTGACTTATTAGCATCTAGCAGCGAAAGTGCTAAATTAGATGCACAAGTTTTACTTCTTCATATACTTAAAAAGCCTCGCAGTTACCTTTTTACTTGGCCAGAACATGCGCTTAGTGATGAGCAACAATCGCAGTTTAATGTATTTATCCAAAGACGTTTAAAAGGTGAGCCCGTAGCCCATATAACTGGGCTGCGTGAATTTTGGAGCTTATCGCTTGAAGTTAACGCAACGACCCTAATACCTCGACCAGATACTGAAACATTAGTCGAGCAAGCACTTGAAATAGCGCTATCCGCTACAGCAAAGGTGCTTGATTTAGGCACAGGTACTGGTGCAATAGCGTTGGCACTGGGTAGTGAAATGCCTAGTTGGCAAATTACTGCAGTAGATAGAGTAAGCGATGCAGTTGCACTTGCTACACGTAACCAGCAGCGATTAGCGATTAATAATGTACATGTTAAACAGAGTAACTGGTTTAGTGAGTTGCATGGCGAAAAATTCAATTTAATTGTCACTAACCCTCCTTATATAGAAAGTAGCGATATACATTTAAATCAGGGTGATGTGCGCTTTGAGCCTTTATCGGCATTAGTGGCTGATGATTGCGGAATGTCTGATATTAAACAAATAATTACACAATCACGTGACTATTTGTCATCTAATGGCTATCTTTTAATAGAACACGGTTTTGAGCAAAGTGAAGCTGTACGTCATTTCTTTGAAAAAATGGCGTTTGTTAATATTAAAACAGTGAAAGACCTTGGTAACAATGACCGTGTAACACTTGCACTGTGGCCCTAGAGAATAATAATTGCCTACTAGTGCGTTAAATAATGCCATGAAGGAATTTCGACTATGATGGGTGATTTTTTATTTTCAGATGAACCAGAAGAAACAATCGATGAGATTGAACACGGTACCTGGAAAGTATTAATCGTTGATGATGAACCTGAAGTACATGCTGTTACAAAACTAGCACTGAGTGATTTTGAGTTTCAAAATAAACGCTTAGAGTTTATTAGTGCCTACTCAGGTGCTGAAGCGAAAGAGCTCATAAAAGAGCATCCAGATGCCGCTATTGTGCTACTTGACGTGGTAATGGAAACCGACGACGCTGGTTTGCAGGTTGCTAAGTTTATTCGTGAAGAAGCTAAAAATAATCATATACGGATTATTTTAAGAACAGGCCAACCTGGCCAGGCACCTGAACGTCAAGTCATTATTAATTATGATATTAACGATTACAAATCGAAAACGGAGCTAACGGCTCAAAAATTATTTACTGTTATTATGTCGAGCCTACGCTCGTATCGGGATATTATTTCGATTGAGCAGTCACGCGAAGGGCTTGAGAAAATAATTATAGCGTCTCGTGATATTTTTTCTGCGCATTCAATAGAGCACTTTATTGAAGGCGTTATGCAGCAATTAACATCTTTATTGGGTATTGCTGATCAAGCTATGTATGCAACCACTTTAGTTGCACAAAACCCAGAACATGAAAAAAATAAAAAACTAATAGTTTGCTCTGGCACTGGCGATTTTGAAAAAAGTGAAGGTAAAGAGCTTGATAAGGTATTACAAGCTGAGCAGTTAAGTGCGTGTCATCAGGCGCTTAATGATAAAAGCATCATTTATAAAGATAATTACTTATTTGCGTACTGCAGTAGTGAGTACAATCATAATTCAATGCTGTTCATATCTGGTGTCCCAAAGGATTTAACGGATACTCAGCGTCATTTAATCAAAATATTTTCTCAAAATGTGCAACTTGCCTTTGAAAATGTGCAGCTTCAGTCTGAAATAGAAGCGACACAACAAGAGCTTGTTTATAGGTTAAGTGAAGCAGTAGAGCAGCGCTCAACCGAGACAGGTAATCATGTTAAACGTGTAGCACATATTTGTCATATTTTAGCTGAGGGCTATGGTTTATCTAAACATGATGCAGATTTAGTAAGGTTGGCGTCTCCTCTTCATGATGTAGGTAAAGTGGGTATTCCTGATGCGATTTTAAACAAACCAGCAAAGTTAGAACCTCAAGAATGGGAAGTGATGAAAACCCATACTGATAAAGGCTATACTATTTTAAAAGACTCTCCCCATGAAATTGTGAGTACAGGTGCAATTATTGCAAAAGAGCATCATGAAAAATGGGATGGGTCTGGTTACCCACAAGGTCTAAGCGGAAACGCAATTAATGTATTTGGTCGCATAGTCGCACTTGCTGATGTATACGATGCACTTCGCCATAAACGGTGTTATAAAGAGCCTTGGACATTACAAAATGTGGTTGATGAAATTAATGCTGAAAAAGGCACACATTTTGAACCAAAAATGGTTGAAGTATTTAACGAAAAGCTTGATGAGTTAGAGGCGGTTCTTAGCCGTTTTCCTGATTAAATTTTTATAAAACAGAAGTACAGGGGCATATGGATTATTTAGCAGTAAAGCACTCGCACATGGCAATTGCGATGTTAAGTGTAATATTATTTTATGTTCGCGCTTTTTCGCGAATGGGCAGTGGTAAATTAGCAAAAAATAAAGCGGTAATGATTGGTAGTCACAGTATAGATACTTTATTGTTAGTGTCTGCACTTACGCTTATATTTATGGCTAAAATTAATCCGTTTGAACAATATTGGCTATTAGAAAAAATAGTTTTAGTGGTTATATACATTGGTATTGGGGCTAAAAGCGCCCGACAAACTAAAATGGCGGCTAAAGTTGCTTACGTTTTAGTTAACACTGCTGTTATTTTAGCGATAGGTTATTTAGCGACGTCTAAATCAGCTTTTTTGCTTTAAGTAATATCTGACTATTTGAGCTTTATAGGTGTTTTGTAAAGCTCAAATACAACTCCCTCTCAGAAAATATTCAAATACACCTCTATATTGGTATATAGCTTTAAAGTTAGGTAAACTACGCCTTCGTTTTCTAAAATGTTGCAGTATTAATGACTACCCTCGGGTTTGACGAACACGATGAATCTTATCTTGATGATGCTTACGATGAATTTACACCTCCAGCGATTTACCGCTGTATTAAAGCAGAGTCAAAGTGGGACCCTCAGATAGATTTAACACCATGTTATGAAACTTTAACTGACTTTGAACAGCAAATTTCAGCGCTGTGTTTAAAAGTGAGTGATGAGCACGATCGCCTCGAAAAATTATTAGATATGTTTTACAGTGATTGGCTATTTAGTGCATCAGGTTTAAAAGTGCCTGAATATAAATTAAATACATTAAGCTATACGCTTTCTATGCGCAGTGGTTCACCTACAACACTGGCAATTATACTTTGTCATTTTTTACAACAAGCTAACTGTGACGCGAACCTTAGTCTTACCCAAGGTGATGTTGGCGTACATGTGGCGATTAGTGATGAAGAAGGCTACATAATAGAGCCAAGCAGTGGACAACAAAGTTGGTATATTATCCCTGAAAACGCAGATGAAGATGATGGTCAAGAGCAAGAGCCACTAGAACTGATTTTTGATGACGAAGTATATAAGTTATTTTTAGCTCAGCAAAAATGGTCTTTCATTAGCGAAAATAAATTTGGTCATGCTTTAACCTGTGTAGAGATGCTAATGGAGTTAATAGGCGACGACCCGTATGAGAGACGCGACAGAGGTTACTTATTAAATCAGCTCGGTTGCCCTAAAATGGCACGTGATGATTTACAGTTTTTTGTAGATGAGTGTCCGGACGATCCTGCAATAGAGATTATTCAACACCAAATAGAAGAACTAGAAGATAATAATAAAACGCACCATTAAGAATAGGAATAATTATGGTTGAAACTCAAAGCGCATTAATTACAAATGATGCCGTTGTGCTTGGTTTGCTTGCTATTATTTTGGGGTTTATTTTTAAAACCTCAAACAGTGAGCGTCCAGCTTTAAAACGATTTTATAAATACGTACCTGCTTTATTACTGTGTTACTTTTTACCTTCGTTATTAAATACCTTTGGTATTGTAGATGGTAATAAATCTAATGTTTATTATGTGGCTTCGCGCTACTTACTACCTGCCTGTTTAATACTACTTACCATTAGTATTGATTTAAAAGCGATTATTAACTTAGGCCCTAAAGCACTTATTATGTTTTTAGTGGGTACTTTAGGCATTGTTATTGGTGGGCCATTAGCTATTTTAGTGGTGAGCGCATTTGACCCAAGTATTGTTGGTGGGCATGGACCAGATGCCGTATGGCGCGGTATGACAACTGTTGCAGGTAGCTGGATTGGCGGCGGCGCTAACCAAGCATCAATGAAAGAAATGTTTGAAGTTGGTGGTGATATATTCTCAGTAATGATTACAGTCGATGTAATTGTCGCTAATATTTGGATGGCTGTTTTATTGTTAATGGCAGCAAATCATAAAAAGATTGATGCAGCGACGGGTGCTGATACAAGCGCAATTGAAGATTTGAAAAAGCGTGTGGAAAAATATCATGCAGAACATGCACGCATTCCAACTCTTAATGATTACATGACGCTGATTGCAATTGCATTTGGTATAACTGGTTTAGCGCACTTTTGCGCTGACTTTTTAGGGCCATACTTTGGCACTACTTATGAATGGGCAAAAGAATACAGCTTAAACAGTAAATTCTTTTGGCTAATTGTTATATCAACAACGATTGGTATAGGCTTATCGTTTACTAAAGTGAGGCAAATAGAAGCGTTTGGCGCTTCAAAAGTAGCTTCTAGCTTTTTATATATTTTGGTTGCATCGATTGGTTTACACATGAATGTAACCGCTATTTTCAATAACCCTGGGCTATTTTTAGTGGGTGCAATTTGGATGTTAGTGCATGCAAGCATTATGTTAATTGTGGCTAAACTGATTAAAGCACCGTTATTTTATATGGCAGTGGGTTCTCAGGCTAATGTGGGCGGCGCAGCGTCAGCACCTGTTGTCGCATCAGCGTTTCATCCGTCACTAGCGCCTGTTGGTGTCTTGTTAGCTGTACTAGGCTACGGTGTGGGTACTTATATGGCTTATATTTGTGGATTAATGATGCAAGCAGTTGCACCTTAAGGAATTTAAATGAAAGACCAAATTATTAAAATTAATGAAATTGAACTTGCAAACAATAAACAGTTTGTACTGTTTGGTGGTATTAACGTATTAGAATCTCGCGATTTAGCAATGCGTGTTGCAGAGCATTACGTAGAAGTTACGACGAAACTAAATATTCCTTATGTATTTAAGGCCTCATTTGATAAAGCTAATCGCTCTTCAATCAATTCGTACCGTGGTCCAGGTATGGAAGAAGGTTTAAAAATATTCGAAGAAATTAAAAACACGTTTAAAATTCCACTAATTACTGACGTACATGAACCGCATCAAGCTGCACCTGTTGCAGAAGTTGTTGATGTAATTCAGTTACCTGCTTTTTTAGCGCGTCAAACAGATTTAGTTGTGGCGATGGCTAAAACAGGTGCAATTATTAATGTGAAAAAACCACAGTTTTTAGCGCCACATGAAATGCGTCATATCATTACTAAATTTAATGAAGCTGGTAATAACAACGTAGCTCTTTGTGAGCGTGGTTCTAGCTTTGGTTACAACAACCTTGTGGTTGATATGCTGGGTATGGATGACATGAAGGCAATGGCACCTGTTATTTTTGATGCAACACATGCGCTACAACGCCCTGGTGGACGAGCTGACTCTGCTGATGGTCGTCGTGCACAAGCTGCAGAGCTTGCGCGCAGCGGTATGGCATTGGGTATTGCTGGTTTATTTATCGAAGCGCATCCAAATCCTAACGAAGCTAAATGTGATGGCCCATGTGCGCTAGCCCTTAGTAAGTTAGAAGGCTATTTAACGCAAATGAAAGCGGTTGATGATTTAATTAAAAGCTTTGCCCCACTTGATACAAGTGCAAGCGATTTATAATTAAGCATGATGTTTATTAAAAAGCGACTCAGGTCGCTTTTTTTATGCCTTTAATATACACAAACTTATATGATGTATATAATCTCACGCATAAGAAAAACTAATTCTAAGCTTGGTTATTATGTCAAGACGGGTACCTCCATTAAACGCATTAAAAGCCTTTGAAGCGGCTGCTCGCCATTTAAGTTTTACAAAAGCAGCAGAAGAGCTCTATGTAACGCAGGCGGCAGTAAGTCATCAAATAAAAACACTTGAAGAGCATTTAGGTTTGAAGCTGTTTTTACGTAAAAACCGCTCTTTATTATTAACTGAAGAAGGCCAAGGCTATTTTTTAGATATTAAAGAGATTTTTACTCAGCTTATTGATGCAACTGAAAAGCTATTAGCTCGTGGCGCTAAGGGCTCCCTAACGGTAAGCCTAACCCCAAGTTTTGCTATTCAGTGGTTAGTGCCTCGTTTGAGTTTGTTTAATGAGTTACATCCAGAGATAGATGTGCGAATAAAAGCTCAGGACCAAGATGAAAACTCACTCACTGATGACGTAGATATTGCTATTTATTATGGAAGGGGTCATTGGAATGGCGTACAAGCGTACAAGCTTCATACCGAATATTTAGTACCACTTTGTAGTCCTATGTTATTAAGCGGGTTAAAGCCGCTTGATCAACCTAGTGATTTAGCGCATCACACACTATTACACGACACTACACGTAAAAACTGGAAAACGTGGATGAAAACCGCAGGCGTGCGTAACATCCAGGTAAATCAAGGGCCTATATTTAGCCACTCCTCTATGGTGTTACAAGCAGCGGTACATGGACAAGGTGTGGCAATTGGCAATAGTGTATTAGCTAAACCCGACATAGACGCAGGGCGTTTGGTAATTCCGTTTAATCATAGCCTAGAGAGTAAAAATGCGTATTACTTAGTGCTTCGTGAGTCGCAAACAGAGCTTGGTAAAATAGTTTCGTTTAAAGAGTGGATGTTGAGCTTAGTAGAGCATGAGCAAGAACATGAGTATTAATAATGATTGAATGGTTTAAAAGCACGGTGCAACCTGCAATAGCACAGTTTATATTTGCACATGGCGCAGGTGCTGGTAGCGATTCTGACTTTATGCAGCACATGGCAAAATTAATAAGCGAGCAGGGTGTTGATGTTGGTTTATTTGATTTTGAATATATGCAAATCGCTAAACAAACTAATAAACGCAGGCCTCCTGAGCGAGCACCAAAGTTACTTATTTATTATGAACGAGTGCTAACGAATGCGCAGCCAGATTTACCGTTGTTTATAGGTGGTAAATCGATGGGCGGTCGCATGGCATCAATGCTTGCATGTAGTACAGAGCAAAGCCTTTCAGGTGTTATAGCATTTGGTTATCCATTTCATCCGCCGGGTAAGCCAGAAAAATTACGCACCGATCATTTTGCTGATATTGTTTGCCCTTTTTTAGTATTACAGGGCGAGCGAGATACATTTGGTACACGTGAAGAACTTCTTACTATGAAAATGCCAAAGCAGCCTTTGTTTACTTGGCTGAGTGATGGCGATCATTCATTAAAACCACGTAAAAAAAGTGGCGTAACTGAGCTGCAAAATAGAGAAACAGCAGCGTTAAGTGCCGTTGAATTTATTAAGCAACAAATTGAGATACGTTAAGACTTGAGCAGGGGGTTAGATGATTAAATTATTTTTAATGACCGGTAGTATTTTTTGTATGCTTTCGGTGATGTTAGGTGCATTTGCTGCCCATGGTTTAAAAAGCCGCTTATCGGAGTATTCATTAGGCGTTTTTAAAACGGCTGCTGAGTATCAAATGGTACATGGACTTGCACTTATTGCGGTGGCTATTTTAATTAAATGGGGCATAAACCTGAGTTGGGCTGGTGGCTTTTTTATAATGGGCACACTACTTTTTAGTGGTAGTTTATATTTACTCGCTCTAACAGGAATGAAGTGGCTTGGGCCTATAACACCGCTTGGTGGGCTGTGCTTTATTATTGGTTGGATTGTTATTTTAGTGCAAGTTGCACGATTTAAGTTTTAAAGAGTTTAAGGGTTAATATGTCTAGTGTTGTGATTTTTTGTCGTAGTGGTTTTGAAAACGATGCCGCTGCTGAAATAACGTTTCATGCTGCAGAGCAAGGTTTTGCAGGGTATGTAAAAGCAAAACCAAATACAGGTTATGTTGTTTACGAATGTTTTGAAGCGCATCACAGCGACGAAATAATCAAAAAAGTTGATTTTAAAAACATGGTGTTTGCACGTCAATGGTTTGCCGGCACATTACTTGAAAACATGCCAGTAGAGGACCGTGTGAGCGCAGTAGTTGAAGCTGCTAAAGATTTTACATTATGCTCAGAACTGCGCGTTGAAACGCCAGACACAAACGAAGGCAAAGAGCTTTTAACGTTCTGTAAAAAAATCTCAACACCGCTTAAAAAAGCCCTCGAAAAACAAAATACTGTACTACGTGAGCCAAAAGCAAATCGCCCAGTAATGCATGTCATGTTTTTAACAAACAATACGGCTTATGTTGGTTACTCGTATAGCTTTAATAATTCTCCATTTTTCATGGGTATTTTGCGCCTTCGTATGCCAAGCGATGCACCGAGTCGCTCAACGTTAAAACTCGATGAAGCATTTAACGTATTTATACCTGAGCAACAACGCGAGTCACGCGTAGCTGCCGGTATGCGCAGTGTTGATTTAGGTGCATGCCCAGGCGGTTGGACTTATCAGCTTGTACGCCGTGGTATGTTTGTAAGTGCGATTGATAACGGCCCAATGAATGACGATTTAATGCAAACTGGGCAAGTTAAACATTTTAGAGCCGACGGTTTTAAATATCGCCCAGAAAAAAGAAATATTACTTGGTTAGTGTGCGATATGGTGGAAAAACCGACCAAAGTGACTACGCTAATGATTGACTGGGCAGTAAATGCATACGCAAAAGAGTTTATATTTAACTTAAAGCTGCCTATGAAAAAACGCTTTGATAGTGTTTATGAATGTCTTTCGATGATCAGAAAAGAGCTTGAGAAACAAGGTATCAATTACGAGTTGCAAGCTAAACATCTATATCATGATCGTGAGGAAATAACCGTTCATTTAAACGTTACTAAGGTGCCACAAAATTTGTATAGTTAATATGTAGAGGCTAAAAGTGGTAAAAAATAATATTAATAAATGGCTAAGTTTACTTTTTTTATCACTTTTAATCACAGGCTGTGGCGGGGGAGGCGAAAGTAGTGATACAACTACGGCCCCTGGTAACGCTGCGCCCAGTGTTACGCTTTCGGTTAGCAGTAACGTTATTACTTCTAATCAATCATTTACTATTACAGCGCTTGCAAGTGATAGCGACGGACAAATTGCCAGCTATCAATGGCAACAACTTAGCGGGCCTGAGTTTACGTTTACCTCTAACGGTAACACGCTTACAGCCACTGCACCTAGTGTAACAACCGATACGACCTTTAGCTTTTCGGTTACAGTTACTGACAACTCAGGTGCTACTGCACAACAAGTTTTTTCAGGCACTATCACCTCTCAAAATAATGCTCCTACAGTTAATATAACAGGCCCAAGTAGTGCACTTGCCAGCACACAAGTTAGTTTAGTTGCTAACGCTCAAGATACAGATGGCACTATAAGTAATATTAATTGGATTCAGTCTGCTGGGGACAATGTTGAGTTTTCACAAACTGATGGAGTCCTTAGTTTTACCGCCCCTAATGTATCTGAAAATACAACACTAGGTTTTAGCGTAACCGTAACTGACAATGCAGGTAAAAGCGCTCAAGCGAGTAAAACGGTTTTAATTAATCAAGTAAATAGCGCGCCAACAGTCATTGTTACAGGCCCTGAAGAAGCTGAAAAAGGTGACAGCGTAACCCTAGTTGCAGATGCACAAGACAGCGATGGTAGTATTAATAGCATAACTTGGCAGCAAATAAGTGGTCCTGTAGTTGAACTTACTCAAACACAAACAAGCATTAGCTTTAATGCGCCCACTGTTTCACAAAATACCAATGTTACATTTGTGGTTACTGTAACCGATGACGATAACGCTACAAATAGCGCTCAAAAAACAGTTGTAGTATTAGCACCAAACAATCCACCAACTGCAGATGATGTAAGTATTAGCGTGCAATATAATCAAGCCACAGAATTTAGTTTAGTAGTTAGCGATGCCGATAACGATACCGTTCAGATTGATTTTGGTGATGATTTAAATGGTGCACAAATTAGTGTTATTGATGCACAAGCCTTACTTTTTAGCTACACACCTCCTGCAAACAGTATCACTTCACAAAGCTATACGTTAACTGCGTCTGATTCAAAAGACACAACCGAATTTACCCTGAATATTACTGTGGTTGATTCAACGCCCGCTACAATTAGTAATGTAACACCCCAAAGTAATAATGACCCAGTTCTTGTAGATAGCCCTGTTAGTATTACATTTTCAGATATTATGCTAACGAGCACTTTAGCAGTTAATTCTAGTAGTGGTGCTTGTACAGGAAGCGTACAAGTGTCAGCAGATGATTTTACTACTTGCTTGGCCTTAAATATTGAAAGTTTGTCGGGTACTACTAGTGACACAAGTACTTATTTTCATACTGTAAATGTAAGCGCAAGCTTTAATGAAGATACCCAATATATTGTCCGTGTTACAGCTGATTTAACTAATTTTGATGATACGGCCATTGAAACGCAAACAGCTACTTTTTTTACTACCTCTAGCCAAGATATAAAAATAACTGAAGTTTCTTCTGTGCAATTTAGTAACGACCTACCTTGGATTGAAATTTATAACGGCACAGGGGCTGCTGTAAACTTACAGAGTTATTCGCTTAAAACCCGCAGTATTAATATGGTTAATAGCTCGACTAGTGCAGAGACAACTTTTTCACTGCCCAATAAAGAGCTTGAAAATGGTGAGTACCTTATTTTACAAAGTAGGTTTGGAGATGATTTTTTAGCAAATGCGTCATTTAACAACCCTAAAATAGCGCTTGTAGGTAATGCTAGTGATGAAATTAGACCTTATTGGTACATAAACGGTTTTGTAGAATTACTTAATAGTGCAGGTACACAAACAATCGACTTTGTAAAATTTGGTAACTCAGTACAAGAACCAGTAACGCCATCACAATGGCAAGGTGGTAACGCAGAGCAAATCATCTCCGAGCAAGGAGGCAGCTTAAAGCGCGATCTTAATGCGAAAGACACTAATCAAAGTACTGATTGGAGTTATTCTGTGTTTAACACACCCGCTGGGCCAAACAATATAAATTGCACAATAGATGATGATGAGGATGGTATTCCTGATTGCGCTGAGCAACAGGGTACAACATTCGCGGGTTTACCACTTTATGAGTGGGGGGCGCGTACCGCACAAAAAGATATATTTATTGAAGTTGATTATATGGACAGCAGTGATGTAGGTATTACTCCACATCGAACAGCACTTGAAAAAGTAGCCACTGTTTTTGCAGAAAAAGGCTATACAGTCCACTTTGACGTGGGTGATTTGTTTGATCAAAATACAAATACAGCACCGCAAAACTTTGATTTAGGTGGCGGAAATCTTGTCCCTTTTAATAGCTATACCCCGTTTGAATACGATTTAAGTAGCCCTAATTTATTTGCTTACAAAATGGAATATAGCGATATAACTCGCAGGCCCATTTTCCATTATTTATTAATGGCAAGTAGTGGTAACGAAGACGGTAGTATTAGTGGTTCGGGTATTGCTGAGATAAGCGGTAATGATTTAATGGTAACTATGGGGGGCTGGGGTTTAACGCTTGATACGCAAGTAGCAACCAATGTAACTTATAATTATCAAGCATCAACAATATTTCATGAGTTAGGTCATAACTTAGGTTTATACCATGGCGGTGATGAAGAAGTTAATTTTAAGCCTAATCATTTAAGCTCTATGAATTATTTATATCAATTAGCGGGTTTATCAACAATAGGTAATAACGAAGGTGATCGCTACTATGAGCGTTTTTACCCAGGCAATGCTAGTTGCGATATTGCACCAAATACAAATAGTCATTTAGGCTCTACGGATGATTTTATTATTGATTATTCAAATGGTAGTTCAGCAGATTTAAATGAAAGCACCATACTTGAAGTACAGGGGTTAAATAGAAATAGCTCACTACCAGTTGATTTTAATTGTAATGCAATTAACACCGAAAGCTTAACCAGCTTTGATACTAACCAAGATAATACAATATCAATACTGAGTGATGTAGATGAGTGGAGCATGCTTAATTTACAGTTTTATATGCAAAGTGCAGGTAATCGATTTGGGGTGCCAAAGACAAATAACAGTAAGGTGCATAATTTACAAAGCTCGCCTACTAATATTGAAACGCTGCCCAGTTATATAAAAGAAGCACAGCCAAGTAGTGCAATTATTGCTGAGTTAAAAGCAATTAAAGAGCAATAGTATGAAGCCAATGCTCAGCACTAAGTTTATTATCTTGAGTAGTTTTTTTAGCTTACTAATAGCGTGTAGCGATACTAACAATACACGTGAGTGGTTACTAAAAAATGATAATTTGTATTATAAAAATACAGCTGTTGACTGGCGAATTGAATCAGTAAAGGGCTGTAATACATGCGTTATAAGCCAAGATGTTGTTTATCAGCCTGAAGGTATTAGTCGTTATAATACGTTAATGCAGAGTCAGAATTGGGTCGCGGTACATGAACTAAGTAAAATCAATGTCATTCGTTTAAAGATGCCAGACCAAACACCTTATTTATACGTAGAGCGTGTAAAAGGTCAAATACTAAAGTTGTTTTATCAGCAGCAAAACTACAGTATAAAAATTGGTGAAGTTACAGCCGTTAATATTAATAATCAGCGCTTTAGTATTTTGATTAAAAAATTTGAAGAAGTAGATAAACAAAGCGATGCATTACCAAGGCGTGCATCGCTTGAGTTTATTGCTTTAAAAATAGATTAAAAAGCACCTTAGGTGCTTTTTAATCTAGAATGCGGTGTCCTTCGGATATTGAAAAAGTTAGCAACCTTTTAATTAACTGCGATATTTTGGACGATAGTTATCTACCCATAAACGTGTTGCGCCGCACACTGCTACTGGCATAACTATTAAGTTTATAAAAGGGATAGCAGTTAACAACATAACAGCAAAACCAAATCCGTATGACAAACCTTGCTTAGATTTTAAATCGTCTTTCATTTGCTTAAAGTCAATTTTATGATTATCAAACGCATAGTCTTCGTATTGAACTGCGTACATCCAACAAGTAAATAACACCCATAGTATTTGGCCAATGACCGGTAAAACCCATAACAATATAAAAAAGCCAATTGCGCGAGGAAGGTAGTAGCATAGTTTTGTCCACTCACGGGCAAGCATGCGAGGTATATCTTTAACTAGTTCGGCAAAGCCGTCATCGTTAATTTTTTGACCTGTTAGGTAAAGCTCAACTTTTTCACTCAAGAGCGCATTGAATGGGGCTGCAATAAAATTAGTGATAACTGTAAAGAGCATACTATAGCTAAACAAAACAACTAATACAGCAATAGGCCACATTAGCCACTCTAACCAGCTTAACCACTCGGGGAGCATGTTGTTTATGTAGCTAAAACTATCACTTAACCAGCCAACTAAAAAAAACAGCGAGCTACCAAACAGCAAAATATTAATTAATAGCGGAATAAGGACAAAACGCTTTAGCCCTTTTTGGCTAATTAATTTAAACCCCGAAAAAAAGTATTCCATACCTTGTGTGATCTGCACTGTAACCTCAAAAAATATTTACCATTACTTATAGTATAAATAGCTTAAAAATTTTGAACAGTACTTTTAAGTAACAAAGTGTTAGCTTTAATATTGTGGTTTTGTTTATATAGTAACAATAGGTGTTCAGTAATATGCAACTATGATTATTTAAGACAGGCCCGATTATTTTTTGCCAATAAAATAAAAAACTTACTAATCATGACTATACTGAACTTTACTGCGTAAGAAAAAAGCGCTTGATTAAAGCTTTTGTTGTTTCAATGTGTATAAATAATACGGGTAAAGGAAAATGGGTACGGATAGGTTAAAAAAGTTATTATCTCACCAGCAAGGCATTTTATCTAAAATTGCATTAGGGGTACCTTTAAGTGAGGTGCTTACTGAAATTTGTTCATCAATCGAGCAGATTATTGATGATGAATCCGCTAGGTGTTCAATCTTATCAGTTAAAGGCCAGCAGCTTTTTCATTGCGCAGCTCCTAATATTCATCCAGAGTACTGTAGTTTGCTTAATGGAGTCTATATAGGGCCAAAAGTGGGCTCATGTGGTACTACTGCATTTTCGAAATCGCGCACTATTGTTGAAAATATCGAAACTTCACCGCTGTGGGAGGACTTTAAAGACTTGGCACTAAAGTTTGGTCTTAAGTCATGTTGGTCAACGCCTATTTTCTCAACTCAAGCCGATTTATTAGGCACCTTTGCTATCTATCACAGCACTCCTAAATCACCATCAAAGCAAGATTTAGAGTTAATCGATTTTTTTGTGCACTTTTCTAGTATCGCTCTTGAAAAAAGTAACGAATTTAACAAAGCAAAACAGCTTCTCGCGAATTTACAGCAAAGTAATGAAAAGTTTAAAGCCTTCACTAAGGTAATGCCCGATCTCATTCTTATTTTAAGTGAAGAGGGAATTTATACCGATGTGTATGGTACCTCTAATGAGTTACTGCTTGATTCAAGCAAGGACCTTATTGGTCAAAGTGTTAAGGACCTGCTTTCTCAAGACGATGCACAAATGATAATGGACGTTATTAAAAAAACACTCTCGACTAACGAGACGCAAATTTTTGAATATGAATTAGCTGTACCAAAGGGCAATATAGTTTTTGAAGGCAGGGCTGCTGCATTAGATCATTACCACCCCAATAGTCCTACAAAAAGGCACGTAGTATGGATGGCCAGAGATATTTCAATAAAGAAAAAGGCCGAACAAGAAGTACATAAGCTTGCCTTTTACGACCCATTAACGAATCTTCCAAATAGAAGAATGCTTAGCGACAAATTAAGCATGTGTGTGGAGAGTGTTAAGCGTGATAAAAATATAGGGGCGTTATTATTTTTAGACCTAGATAATTTTAAGCGTATTAATGACTCACTTGGGCACAGTGCGGGTGATGAAGTACTTGTGGAATTATCAAAAAGGTTAAGCGCAATAATAAAAGGATGTGATACGTTGGCCAGAGCGGGTGGCGATGAGTTTATTATTTTACTAAAACACGTTGGAGAAAATACACAGCAGGCGAGCATAGAGTGCAAAATAGTAGCCAAAGAGATTCAAAGAGCTTTTCATGATAAATTTGAAGTGGGCAACCTTGCATTTCAAGTAAGCTGCAGCATAGGTATTTGTCTAATTGATAGCGTAAATGCGCAGGCAGGCAATATATTAAAATTTGCAGACACGGCTATGTATCGTTCTAAAAATAAAGGGGGGAATAGCAGTAGCTTTTACGATCCAGCCTTACAAACACTGCTTGAAAAACAAACTGAACTAGAAACAGATATAGTCAGAGCGATTGCATCTGATGAGTTTTGTGCTTATTTTCAGCCTCAGGTAAATACGTATGGTGATGTTATTGGTGCTGAAGCACTCATTAGGTGGAACCATCCTCAAAAAGGGTTAATAGCGGCAAACGAATTTATACCAATTGCAGAGCAATACGGGCTTATTCAAAAACTACAAAATATTGTTTTACATGATATATGTATTTTAATAAACGAACTTAAAGCAGATAACATAATTGACGATTCGTTTAGTGTTTCAATTAATATTAGTCAAAGCCAGTTTAATTCATCAAATTTAAAAGGAGAGCTGTTTAGCACTATCAATAAATTTGATATTCGAGCGCAGCAAATTAAGTTAGAAATAACTGAGTCAATGCTCTCAAGCGATATAGATTATACAATTAGACAAATGAAAGAACTCATTGCCGCTGGCTTTTTATTTTCGATTGATGATTTTGGAACCGGTTACTCCTGCTTAGCGTACTTAAGTGCGTTTCCTGTTAAAGAATTAAAAATAGATAAAAGCTTTATTGATAAAATTTTAGATAGCACGGTTGGCTTTAATATTGCGCAAACAATTATCAGTTTAGGAAAAAGCTTAAACTTAGAGGTAGTTGCAGAGGGCGTAGAAACAACAGAACAATATGACTTACTTAAAAAAATGAATATTGACGCCATGCAAGGCTACTTAATTGCAAGGCCGATGGATAAAGAAGGCTATGCAAAATGGCATAGCGCTAATACTAATGCGCAATAATACTTGAACACTACTATTTATTAATTAGTAATAATTTAGCAAAATTTACACACTTGCTAGGCCACTTTTGCTCTTTTAGCTGGTGAAATGTCATAACCCATATGCTAAATAAGGAGTAAAGATTTTTTAATTAAACAATGCTAAGCTATGACCGCTTAAATATATTATTTAAAGCTTAATAAACTTATAACAATGAATGGAAGCTTTATGCAGTTAGTCGATTTGAACCCGAATGATCCCGACGTGGTAAATGTATTTGATGATATAGACCGACTTATAAATTCTTTATATCCTGTGGCTACCGCACAGTCTCTGGAGTTAAACGAATTAACCTTACCTAATGTGTACGCTATTGGTTTAAAAACTGAAGAAGGTATTATTGCCTGCGGTGCGATTGTAGAGAAATTTGATACCCAGCCTTACGGCGAAATAAGACGTTTATATGTAAAACCAAGTCATCGTGGTAAAGGGCTATCAAGACGTATTATGCAGATTTTATTGCATCAAGCTGGCGAAAAACAAATCCCGTTAATACGCTTAGAAACAGGCCCAAAACAAATGAAATCAATCAATTTATATGAAAATTTAGGCTTTAAACGCTGTAGCAGTTTTGGCTCATATGTAGATAATCCACAAAGTGTTTTTATGGAATTAGGGCTTAGTAAATAAGTTCATTAACGCTGCGACATGTTAAAGCTTAATGTGTCGTAAATATCTGCCTTCATTATTATCTTGTAATAAAAGTCATACTCAAACTAGTAACTATAAAAGCAGCTTTTATAGTGATGCAAGAATACTTCACTGTTTTTAACACCTGTCTTCGTATAAAATCTGCCTCGATAATTAGTGACTAACTTACAAAGCGAGAATTTTTATCTTTTCTAAAAGTAGCAATAAACAAATGAGCGAAATAACAGTAGTAACCCACAATGGTAATTTTCATGCAGATGACGTTTTTAGTATTGCGGTACTTAAACATGTTTTGCCAACGTTTAAATTGGTACGCACACGCGATAAAGCGCTTATAGAAAGTGCCGACTACGTAATAGATGTAGGTGGGGAATACGACCCTGAAACTAATCGCTTTGATCATCATCAACGTGGTGGTGCAGGCGAGCGAGAAAATGGCATTCCTTTTTCATCATTTGGTTTAGTGTGGAAAAAATACGGCTTAGCACTGTGTGATGATAACCAGGCCGTTGCTGATAGAGTGGATTCAGGCTTAGTTTCAACTATTGACGCCATTGATTGTGGTCATGTTGAAGGTGTATCGAAAGGGATAAGCTTGAGCCAAACAATTTCAATGTTTAACCCTACATGGGAAGAAGAAAGTAACTTTGATACCTGCTTTGATGAAGCCGTTGAATTTGCAGCACGTATGCTCATTCGTTTTATCGCCTCAGCTCACGGTAGTGTTAATGCAAAAGAGATTGTCGCCAAAGCAATTGAAAATGCAGAAGATGCTAGAGTAATCGTGCTTGAAAAGTACACACCGTGGAAAAAAACAGTGCATATTTTATCAAGTGAGGCGCTATACATGGTTTACCCATCGCATTCTGGGCAATGGATATTACAAACAGTACCCGTTGAGCCTGGCTCGTTTGAAGATAGAAAACCGCTTCCTAAAGCGTGGTCTGGTTTATCTGATCAAGCGTTTGTAGATGAAACAGGTATTGCCGATGCCGTGTTCTGTCACAACGGTTTATTTATAGCGGGCACTAAGTCGTTTGAAAGTACAATGAAACTTGCCACTATGGCGCTTAGCGAATAACAACGCACTAAGCATAACAATTTATATAGATTGTTATGCTTGTTATTTTTGCGCGGAGCATTATGTTTGAATTAAAAACAATCGCACTTTTTATTATTACAGCCTTAGCTGAAATATTGGGGTGCTATTTGCCCTACCTTTGGCTAAAACAAGATAAAAGCATTTTACTTTTAATTCCTGCAGCGTTAAGTTTGGTACTATTTGCATGGTTGCTATCTTTACACCCTACTGCAGCAGGGCGGGTATATGCAGCTTATGGCGGCGTATATATTTGTGTTGCGCTATTATGGTTATGGGTTGTAGATGGCGTAAAGCTTACTATGTGGGATATTATTGGTGGTTTAGTTGCACTGCTAGGTATGGCTATAATTATGTTCGCCCCAAAAAGTGCATAGTTAGCTTATACTCAATTAATCGAATTCGCTTATACACTACTGCAATTTCCTACTTTCAATACCACAGGCAATACCTAACGCTACATATGCGCCAAGTCATGATTGAAGCTGGTGGATGTATGCTAAACGTTTTTGACGTGCAGTTTTTATTCACTTTGCAGAATACATAGGTATTACTTGGTCACAACACGCAGCCTCAACTGTGAGTAATTGAGGTGTTGAGAACGTCTTGCTCTAATCCATCAAAAGTAAATTTTATAAACAAAGTAACTCAAGATGAATTTTATTGAATGAGCTAATTCATTTTTGCTAATAAAATTTATAATGAGTCATTTAAAAACAGCCATTTTTTATAACTTTTCTTATCTTTAAAAATCATCAAAGTCCTGTTTTATATATGCTAGCGGGCAATAGTTGTTTGGTTATTTTTTTAACATCAAAAATCACTCGTTACGAGTAAAAATACTTGTTGGACTTGAATCTCTATTTTTCTTTTAATGCGCGGCACTAGCCGAGTCGGCATTAATTAAATAAAAGAGAAAGATAAATGAAAGAGACAACATCACTAGAACAAGCTCGTACGAGCTACAATGTTCGTCATTGGAGCCAAGGTTTTTTTGGTATTAATGATCAAGGTGATGTGTATGTTGCGCCCAAGGCTCATGCCCCAGAGCAAACCATTGCACTAACAGATATCGCAAAGCAACTACAAGATAAAGGTTTAAGCTTACCTGCCTTAGTTCGTTTTCCGCAAATTTTACACCATCGTGTACACAGCTTATGCGGCGCATTTAATACTGCGATTGAAAACTATGGTTACCCTAAAGACTACCTATTAGTTTACCCAATAAAAGTAAACCAACAACGTGAAGTGGTTGAAGAAATAGTAGCAAGCCAAGCACAAGTAGAAAAAAAGCAACTTGGTTTAGAAGCCGGCAGCAAGCCTGAATTACTAACGGTACTAGCACTGGCTGAAAAAACCAGCGCTGTTATTGTATGTAATGGCTACAAAGATAAAGAATACGTACGTTTAGCACTTATTGGCGAAAAGCTAGGTCATAAAGTGTATATCGTACTTGAAAAGCTTTCTGAGCTAGACATGGTCCTTAGCCAAGCAAAAGAGCTTAACGTAAAACCACGCATTGGTATTCGTGTACGTTTAGCGTCGCAAGGTAAAGGTAAGTGGCAAGCGAGTGGCGGCGAAAAATCAAAATTTGGTTTATCTGCATCGCAAGTTTTACATGTAGTTAATCGTTTAAAAGGCGCAAACCAGCTTGATTTATTGCAGCTTGTGCATTTTCACTTAGGGTCACAAATGGCGAACATTCGTGACGTACGTTTAGGTGTAAGCGAAGCTGCGCGTTTTTACTGTGAGCTACGTAAACTAGGCGCAGAAATTGATTGCCTTGATGTAGGTGGCGGTTTAGCTGTTGATTACGACGGCACGCGTAGCCAGTCGCATAACTCTATGAATTACAGCTTAGCTGAATATGCGAATAACATTGTGTACACCATTGGTGATACATGTAAGCAATATGAGCAACCAATGCCGACTATTATTTCTGAGTCGGGTCGTGCGCTTACGGCGCATCATGCTGTGCTTATTTCTAATGTTATTGGTACTGAAAGTTACACGCCAGAAGAGTTAGTAGCACCAGCGGCAGATGCACCCCTGTTATTAAAAAACATGTGGGCATCGTTTGTACAGTTAACTGATTTAACGGATGACCGTGCATTAATTGAGATTTATCACGACAGCCAAGGTGATTTAGCTGAAGCGCATAACCAATTTGCACTCGGTTTATTAGACTTATCGCAGCGTGCATGGGCTGAACAAATTAACATTCGAATTTGTTATGAACTCAACAAGCACATGGATAATAAAAACCGTTTTCATCGTCCGATTATTGACGAGTTAAACGTACGTTTAGCCGATAAGTTTTTTGTAAACTTCTCGTTATTTCAATCGCTTCCAGATGCATGGGGCATTGATCAAGTGTTTCCGGTATTGCCATTAAGTGGCTTAACTGAAGCACCAAAAAAACGTGCTGTATTACTTGATATAACCTGTGATTCAGACGGCGCACTTGAGCATTACGTAGATGGACAAGGTATTGAAAGCACACTACCAGTGCCAGAGTTTAGCGCTGATAAACCTTATTTAATGGGCTTTTTCTTGGTGGGTGCTTATCAAGAAATTTTAGGTGACATGCATAACTTGTTTGGCGATACGCACAGCGCAATTGTCAATATGGATGAGCAAGGCGTTGCAAGTATTACCGAGATAAACCAAGGTGACACTGTTGCCGATATGATGCGCTATGTACATTTAGATGTTGAAAGTTTTCAGCAATCATACGAGCAGTTAGTAAGCACTAAAATTGAAAAACACGAACAGCAAAGCGTTTTAGACGAGTTGCAAAGCGGCCTTGATGGCTACACTTATTTAGAAGAGTTATAAGCAATGTCGACTTTGTTTGGTCACGCAGATCACTCATTGTACTCAAATGGGATGACGTTTTTACGTCGTCCTATGGTGCAAAACATTAATGCCATTGATGCAGACGTAGTGGTTTTAGGCTTACCATTTGATTTAGCGACCTCGGGCCGCCCTGGTGCGCGCTTAGGCCCTGATGCAATTCGTCGTGCATCGGTTCATTTAGCATGGGAAGACACTAAATACCCGTGGACGTTCCCGTTGTTTGAGCGCTTAAAAGTGGCAGACGCAGGGGACTTTACTTACCCTGTCGGGGATCCTGAGTATTTTACTGCGCAACTAGAAATGGCTGCGGATCAAATACTTCGCCAAGGTAAAACACTATTAGGTTTAGGGGGCGATCACTTTGTAACGCTTCCGCTATTACGTGCTCATGCAAAAATACATGGCAAAATGGCGTTAGTGCATTTTGATGCGCACACCGATACTTATAGCAATGGCTCGCGATTTGATCACGGCACTATGTTTTATCATGCACCAATGGAAGGGCTGATTGATGTTGAGCACAGTATACAAATAGGTATTCGTACCGACTTTGATCAAAGTAAACATGAGTTTGCTGTGATTGATGCAATGCAAGCCAATGATTTACATGCAAATGAAATTGCAGCGCAAATACTTGAGCGAGTAGGTGACCTACCTGTTTACTTAACGTTTGATATAGATTGTTTAGACCCTGCGTTTGCGCCTGGTACAGGCACTCCTGTGTGTGGTGGTTTAACGTCAGATAAAGTACTTAAAGTACTGCGTGCGCTAAAAGGCATAAACATGGTGGGTATGGATGTGGTAGAAGTATCACCTTCGTACGACCAAAGTGAGCTTACCGCAATTGCTGCAGCAACCATTGCGAGCGAATTACTGCATTTGTGGACGCATAAAAATAAGTACTAATTTTATAAATTTTGTACTACAAAAAAGGGTATGCATTTGCATACCCTTTTTTATTTAGAGGTATCGATTATTCAACTGCTCAATTTCTTTTAACCAAATAACGCTTAGCCCAATAAGCGGCAGGTTAGTAGTTACAGGGTTAAATGCTTCAATAAGCAATTGTGGCTGCATTACAACTACAGCAAGTAAAAGCCCCATAAGCGCCAATATATTTAAAGCTACCAAATGCTTATGTTTATAAAACACAAATAAACACAAGCCAAATATAATTTCGCCGACTCCCGCTGAACGTGTAATTAAATCAGACACTTCTGCTGAAAAACCAGCACTGCCAGTCATTAATTTTTCAAGCGGTGCAATATGATAAAGCTTTGGAAAAAAGCCGTGAATGATACTAACCCAAATAACTATTTGAACAATTTAACGATCTAAATCAATTACTAACGTCGTTAAAAAACTTTTATTTAGAACCACTAAACACAAAGTTTTTTGCCTAGTTACTAAATGATTTATTTAACGTTAAAATAGCCCCCATAGTTAATTGAATTAGTATATCCAACTTAAACTCACTATGATGCGAGCAAGTTGAATATAACCGCGATTATTTCCTAGCATTGTCAATACGCTCTTGTGCACTTGGGTGGCTAGATAAGTACTCTAATAAGTCATTTACTTTTTCGAGGTGCTCGTTTTCGCTGGTATGGCTTTCTTGCAGCGCTTCTATTGCATCAGCAAAATCATTACTCGAATACCCAAGTGACTCTAATTGAATGAGTGCAAAGGTATCTGCCTCGCGTTCCATATCACGTGAAAACCCTTGCTGAGCAAATGATGCGCCTGTACCTAATGCAACCTCTGCAACCCCTTCTAAATCACCAAATACAACCGCTAGCACAATCGTACTTGCGGCAGATTGTGCTGTAATACGTACGCTATGCTGGTGGACTACATGGCCCATTTCGTGTAGCAATACCGCTTTTAGTGCATTGGGTTTATCGGCAAGTAAATTTGCTAAATCATCTGTGACCACGATACGGCCATGGGGTAGTGCAAACGCATTAGCACCAAAGCTGTCGGATTTATAAAACGATAATCTATACACCGATTGATCAAGCGATAAAGCATTAAGCATACTTGTAAAATGCGCTTGTACTTTAGTTTGCTGCTCTGCGGGCAGCTCACTTGGGTCAAGCGCAATCTTTTTAATTAGTGTAAAACTTTGCTCCCCCATTTGTTCTACAACATTACGTGGCAGGGTATCAACACTGTAAACAGCAATGGCGGGTACTGCTTTATAAAGTACTAACCACATAAAAAGCGGTGTAAATATTACTGCGGCTAAAATTGCCCATTTACTTTTTTCAAGGCGTTCCATTACGTGGTGGTTATTTTCTTTAAATGGCCATCTGTAACTTACATCTTGAGGAATAAAACGACTGCCATCTTCAAAGTTTAATTCGTCGGCAAGTCCTGCCATCCCCGAACTTAATTTTAGACTTGAGATTGCGTGGCGAGCTATAACGTGTTCATCGTTAATAACTTCAATGTGTGTGTCGCTAATAGTGGCAACACACACTTGATAGTTACTCGATGCGATGGGGAAAAAATGTCCCTTTACATGCATGGTGAGCTCTTAAGTTAGAGAAAGGTCAATATCAAATACGTTTGCAGCTTCTTCAGCAAATGATGATTGCTGTTCTTGCGCGGTATCGATTAGGTTTAATGCACCAGGATAAATAGTGACGTTAGTTACATCAGCGAGCATTTTTGATGTACGTACTTTTGTCCATGGGTATGCAAGCCCTAAAGAAAATACAATAGCCAACATATTAGTTAATAGTAAAACAGCGAAAGGAATTGGTTTTAGCTCTGATTTAAATGTAGCAACGCCTTCAAAATGGCTGTTATCAAAAATGTGATTTCTAATAGCGGCGTGCCATACAGCAGAAACAATGGCAATCATTAGCACATAGGCAATCATCATAAAGATAGGAAGCATAACCATCGCTGCAGAGTTTTCTAAATTTTGTTGGTTTTCAATATCTACTAAGTTGAGGCCAAATAATCCTAAAATCCCCATAAATACCACCATGGTGATAGAGCTCACTACAAAGCAAATAAGCGCTGTTAGGTAATAGGTTTCGCCTTTAAGATTTACAGTAAGTGGTTTATCGCCATAACTAATATTGCTATGGATATAGCTATCAATACGTTTTATAACGTAAGGCATTAATAAATAAAGCGTAAATATGCTGGCAATAGGTAAAAGTATAAAGTTAACAAAGGCTTCGCCATAGCTGCCTTTAAAAGCAAAGCGAACATTACGATGGCGGGTCATGCGCAGATTAAAACGTAAACCTTGGTTAATAATCCATGGCATTAAAAAGATAAAACCAAGAGCAATAAATAGGCCTAAAATAGGCATAAAGCTAATTGAAAATGTGTAAATAAAAAATACAACAACCGCTAAAATCCGACCTTTTAAAATTTGTATTGGTGTTGCCAGGTAGTCAAAACTATGGCCATCTATACGGGTGTGGCCGTAAAAATAGCGATGCGTACGTACTTTAGCCCACGCCGAATATATGCCAAGCGTAATAACGCTAAGTAATATATTTACAATCCAAATTCCAAAAAACTCACCACCTTTACCACTAAATTGCACTTTTCCGCTAAAAATTGGTTCAGCAGGTTCATTTATTGGTGGGGTTATTTCAGATGGGGTAGGGTGTATTGATTCCATTAAATTATATCCATGTTGTTTTTTTGTTAATTTACCCATTTTTAGTGCAAAATTCAATGTTTATAATTATCCAACCCTTCTGCAAACAGCTATAAATAGGCGTTTTAAATATTGAGTTAAATACTCTAATACTTTTTTATAAACAAACCTCGCTGGTTTATTTATTTGGCTGGTAACTGGGGTCTTTAGCTTATTAATATGCGATTTAGCTACTATACATACTTAGTGCTGCTTAAATGTAATGGCATTAATTATGTATTAAGCACACCTACGTACAATTAAGCTAATTGATTTATATGCCAAAATAATAGATTGTAAGAGTAGTGCGGATGTAAATTTATTTAGGTTTTACAGCTTTTATCATCGCTTTAAATAACATTAGGATATTTATTATGTTCCAAGCAGTCGTGTTAGGGGGATTAGAGTTTAGCCCGCTGATTGTTTACTTCCCAATAGCATTTATTTTAACGGCGTTGACTCGTTTTGCTTTGCATCGACTAGATTGGCATGACCGTATTTGGAAAGTGGCTTGGTTTGAGGTGTCACTATTTGTTTGTTACTTGGCACTCGCCGTCTATTTATACCAATTTGCTTAATTAATTGAGCTATTTTGAGGTAAGAAAACCGTGTCGATAACAAGGCAAAAATTTCGTTATTTAGTTGTTCTATATCAGAAATTTTTAACACAGTTAGCGTCAGGTTTAAGCCCTCAAATTACTCAAGTATTATTGCGGGTTGGTATTACTAAGTGGAAGATAAATTGAATGATTAAATATCTGCGTATTACTTTTACTATCTTGGTTGTTATAGCTGCGGTTTTTGCTGGGCGTTGGGTATGGACTGACT
Source organism: Pseudoalteromonas sp. SG43-8 (assembly GCF_014164245.1). Lineage (NCBI taxonomy): Bacteria > Pseudomonadati > Pseudomonadota > Gammaproteobacteria > Alteromonadales > Pseudoalteromonadaceae > Pseudoalteromonas > Pseudoalteromonas sp. SG43-8. The sequence continues at coordinate 171,941 of NZ_JACJEX010000001.1, forward strand.
ACATGCATACTCCTTGGACGCGTGATGGGCGTATTCGAGCCGATATTGTCACGGTTGCTCCAGACGTGTCGGGTTGGGTAACTGCTTTAAATATTAAAGATGGTCAAAACGTACAAAAAGGCGAAGTACTTTTTAATGTTGATAAAAAGCGTTATCAAGCAGCGCTTGATAAAAGTAAAGCAAACACAGAAAACGCATTGTATACATGGGAACTTGCTAAACATAAATACGAAAGACGTGTTGAGCTAAACACTCAACAGGCAATTAGTGAAGAAACGCTAGAATCAACACGTATTAATACTAAAATTGCTGAGGCAAATTATAACCTAGCCAAGACAGAGCAAACAATTGCGCAGTTAAATGTTGATAGAACTAAAATTGTTGCGCCTGCATCAGGGCAAATAATTAATTTGAATTTACGCCAAGGTAACTATGTTGCTCAAGGCACACCTGTTTTTGCTATTGTTCAGTCAGATTCATTTTATGTAACGGGTTACTTTGAAGAGAGTAAAATACCGCTTATTTATCCTGATCAAAAAGCTAAAATAGCCCTTTTAAGTGGTGGTAAGCAATTAACAGGGCATGTAGTGAGTGTAGGTAAAGCCATTGCAAATACGAATACACAAAGTAACGGTCAGCTTTTACCGCAAGTGCAACAAACATTTAATTGGGTGCGTTTATCGCAACGTATTCCTGTTGATATTAAGTTAGATTCGTTGCCCGAAAATACACAGCTTAGCGCAGGAATGACCGCCACTATACATCTCGCTACACGTTAAGGGGAATACAGTGGGCGTTGTATTACAAAATTTGTTTTTTCCTAAAAAACAGGCAATTATTTTTGCGACTAAGGGCGTTATAGCCATGGTGATGGCGCTCACTATTGCTATGTCGCTTAATCTTGAAAGGCCTTATTGGGCGTTAGTCTCGGCTATTTTTTTGCAATTACGCCCGCAAAGCGGATTGGTTATTGAAAAAGCAATATGCCAAATAATAGGCACCATAGTGGGCGGTTTATTTGGCATATTGCTTTTAACTCAGTTAATTCTCTACCCTTATTTAGCGCTCGGTGCACTGGCATTATGGTTGGGGGTGAACTCTTCGTTATCGGCAATGGTACGCCAAGCAAACTTTGTGTATGCGTTTGCTATGGCCGGTGTAACAGCCGCCATTATTGTGCTTTTAGTCATGGTTACTCCGGCAATGGTGAGCAGCCAAAGTATATTTGATATTGCACAAGCGCGAGTAAGCGAAATAATAATAGGTTCTGTATGTGCTGGGCTTGTGAGTCATCTATTTTGGCCTGTAAAGGTTAAAAATTTACTACAAGTACAAGCGCGGTCGGTTATAAATCAAACGTTACATTATTTAGTTATTGAGCTTGATTCTAAGGGCTCGCACGAAAACCGTCACCAGCAAATAGATGGCATTATGGCAACATTGGGATCAATAAACGAAGATTCCAGCGCAGTAAGGTACGAAGGACCAAAAGGTCCAGGGCGCTCGCGTGCTGCAAATCAGTTGTCGCAAAAAGTACTTTCTTTATTGGCCTTAATTCAAATAATTGGCCGCCTACAGCGAAACCACGAAGACCTTATTACACCAACTTTAGATAAATTAATAAGTAAACTTAAGCACGTATTTGCGCAAATTAAAGAGTCTGACGATTTTGATTACTGCGCCGAACAAGTTAAAACGCTGCGTAAAGAGCTAACCGACTATAGAGCAAATACGGTGTGTGATTCGCCATTTGAATCTCACATGCTCAATGTGAGCTTAGAAGTAGCAGCCGACTTAACAATTTTACTACGCGCATACAGAGCGTTAGAAGAGCGTGATAATACATTATTAAATGCACCCAGTATGCTTACATATCGCGACCCATTAGCTGGCATTATTGTTGGATTTAGAACTGCTTTGGTATTTTCTATCGGCGCATTTATTTGGATTAATACAGGCTCTTCTGCTGCATTATTAATTATGATTTTACCGGTCATATTTTCGATAATGTTGGCGAGAATACCGTTAGCTATTTTACAGGTGGTAATAAAGCGTTTATTGGTAGGCGTGGTGGTTGCTGCTATTGTAACTATTTTTTACGCACTCAATTTATTATCACAAAGTGGTGGGCAATTAGAAATATTGCTACTTGTATTAGCAGGGCCTTATTTTTTGGGTTTACTGCTGCTAGCTGATCAACAAACATTGCCATATGGCTTGGGGTTTTGTATCCCATTTACGATTTTGGTAAGACCCAGTACCGATATGAGCCTTGCGTTTTCAATCGATTACACACTTAGCTCTGCAATGGCAATCTTTGCGGGGGTGAGTATTTTATTTTGGATTTTTCAGTTATTTACAGGACCAAGTGTACAATTACTTGTTCATCGTGTTTTTAAGGCCACTTATAAAGATTTACTCGAAATAAATAACCATCCAACCCCAAGTATTTGGTATAACCGCCGCATGGCCGATAGGTTAATTCGCCTAACTAATTACGATCAAGGTTCACACTCACGCGTAATTACTGATCTTGCACTAACCGCTCTAAATTTAGGGCATGCGTCGGTACGTTTAAACTCAATTTGTGAAAATTTGGCTGGTAATACAAAGCTAAAGTATTTAAATGAGTGGCAGCGTACATTAGCCGATGCATTTATGTTGGCAACCAAGGGCAAGTTTAATAATAAGTTTAAGCAAGCGTCAGATAATCTTTATGGGGAATTGGCTCAGACGGTGGACGATTCAAATCAATTAGAGGCAATAAAAGGCATGTTTATTCGCATTAATCTGACCTTTGAAAGAAGTGCGAGTAAGATAAATTAGCCCCATTCGCTGCTTTTCGAGTTCAGATGTTATAGTGAAATCTGTTATACTTGCTGGATAATTTTATGGGGCTGTTATGATTTCAAAAAACCAACTCAAACTTATTCGCCAACTTGGCCAAAAAAAGTACCGAAAGCAATATAATCAATACCTTGTACAGGGTGAGAAAAACGTACTTGAGTTATTAAACAGCCCATTAAATGTGGTTAATATTTTTGCTACAAACGAATTTATAAATGCGTACCAAGTTAAGTATCCGCAAGCTAACTTTATAGAAGCTGATGAAGAGACCCTCACCAAAGCCAGCACGCTAGTTAGCAATAATGCAGCCATTGCTATTGTTGATATGCCAAAGGCAGCTTTACCACAAGCAAGTGGTTTAATACTCGCACTTGATGGCGTATCAGACCCTGGTAATTTAGGCACAATAATAAGAGTGGCAGACTGGTACGGTATTAAACATATAGTAACTAGCACCGACAGCGCAGACGCTTACAACCCAAAAACAATTAGCGCCACAATGGGCTCATTTGTAAGGGTATCGGTAAGCCAAGTAGATTTACCTGATTATCTACAGTCTTTAAATTTACCTGTTTACGGTGCTTTTTTAGATGGGCAAAGCGTGCATAAAACCCAATTTATGAGCTCAGGCGTTTTACTAATGGGTAGTGAGTCGCATGGAATACGCGAGACATGTGCAAAGTTAGTAACTAATAAAATCACCATTCCCGCTTTTGGTGGTGCAGAGTCGCTTAATGTTGCAATGGCGACCGGTATTATTTTAGATAATTTTAAACGTCAAGCTTAACAATTTAACTGTTAATGAGTTAAATTGTTTGTAATCAATAACAATAATAATCGGTAATAACAATAAGATGCGCTTAAGCACTATTAAATTAGCGGGCTTTAAATCGTTTGTAGAGCCCACTAAAATTCCATTTCCTGATCAAATGACGTGTGTTGTTGGCCCCAATGGCTGTGGCAAATCTAACGTTATTGATGCAGTACGATGGGTGCTAGGTGAAAGCTCTGCTAAAAACCTGCGTGGCGATGCCATGACCGACGTTATTTTTAATGGCTCAACTAATCGAAAAGCCATATCACAAGCCTCTGTAGAGCTTGTTTTTGATAACGATAAAGGAAGTCCTTCAAACACATTTGCCGATCGAAACCAAATTGCTATTAAGCGTTTAGTAACGCGCGACGGACAGTCACTGTATTTTTTAAATGGCAGTAAATGCCGTAAGCGCGATATTACCGATATATTTTTAGGCACCGGTCTTGGTCCACGTAGTTACGCAATTATTGAGCAAGGGATGATCTCGCGCTTAATAGAGAGTAAACCACAAGAGCTGCGCGTATTTTTAGAAGAAGCCGCAGGCGTTTCTAAATACAAAGAGCGCCGCCGCGAAACACAAACTCGTATAAAAAGCACTCGCGAAAATCTTGAACGTTTGTTAGATGTGCGTAAAGAACTACAAAGCCAGCTCGATAAATTGGCTGTGCAGTCGGTTGATGCAAAAAAATACCGCGAATTAAAAGCACAAGAACGCATGCTAAAAGGCCAAATTGCCGTTTTAAAATGGCAAAAGTTACATCAGCAGCAACTTGAAAAAAGTGCCCAAATTAAAAAACTTAATGATCAAATTTTGTTTTTTAAAACCGCTAACTCAGGGCATGACGATGTACTTGCAAGCTTAGAAGGGCAAGTACAAGCCCAGCAAGATAAACTAAGCGATGCACAGCATCAGCAACATGTAATACACACCGAGCTTACTCGCGCTGAGCAACAACAAATCAATGTAAAGCAGCAAACCCAAACGCTTAAACAAAGTTTAATTAAATTACAGCAACGCCAAATCCAAAGTGCTGAGGTAAAATCGCAGCAGCAAATTGTGTGCGAGCAACTTAATGAAGCCCTGCAAGAGGCAAGTGAAAACGCCTTAGTATGTGAAGAGCAAGTTAGTGGGTTAACGCATGAACTTGAGGAATTATTAGCACTTAAGCAGCGCCACCATACTCATTGGCAAGCTTTGTGTGAGCAACAGCAACAGCTTAATAATAACGTGCAACTACATAGTAGTCACATTAAACAAACTCAGCAGCAAATTGATCATGTTAACGAACAAATTGATCAGTTAACTGTTCAGCTTAACGAGCTACAAAGTAGTGATGTAGAGCAACAGTTAATACAGCAAACACAGCAAACACAAACATTAACTCAAGAGCTTGCCGCTAAACAAACAGCACATACGAAGTGCACTGCTAAGCTTGAGGTGCAAAATGAGCTTGTTAATAACTCACAAAAACAATATTCGACGCTCACTCAAACAATAAACGAGTTAAAAGCCAGTATAACGGGGCTTAAAAGTACATTAGGGCTTGATGAGAAAAGTGAACGTACTAATGGTTTGTTTAATCAGCTAAGTGTTAAAGAAGGCTTTGAGCTTCTAATAGAGCAAGCACTTAAATCTTTAGAGCATTTAAATGTAAGTGAGCAGCAAGCTGATAACAGTGTTTGGCCAAATAGTGATAAAAGTGTGCCAACAAATAGCTTAGCTACATATATAACAAGCGGTGTTTATCCAGAGCATTTAGCACGTATTGCTTATAGTGAAAGCGGTGATTTAGAAATACTAAAAGATAGTTTTTATACAGCCGTTATGGATAAAAACGGTGCTTTATATGGTCGTAATTGGCATGTAAGTGCTGAATGTAATGCAGAAAACTCATTACTGTTAAAGCATAAGCAATTGCAAGATAAAGCGCAGCAATTAAATAATACCGAGGACGAGTTACAACAAGTAACACACACTCGTGACGAACATACAGCTGAGCAAATAAAGTTAGTTAACGAGCAAAGCGAGCTAAAAGAAGCCATACATGAGCTTGCGCAAAATATAGCGGTAGCCAGTACGCGCAGCGACATGCTTGTGCAGCAAGTAGCACAATTTAAGTTACAACTAGAAAAGCTACAGCAACAAAAACAGCAATTAACCGCTCAGCTTTTACAATTAAATACCGTGCTTGATGAGCAAACAGAGCAATTTGAAGTGTTAAATGAGCAGCAACTTAACTTAGCGGATGAAGTAGACGCTGCAAATAGCTTGCGCTCACAAAGTGATAAAAGTTATAGCGAAGCATTAAGCATGCTTGAGCAATATAAAACACAAGCACATAAGGCAACGCTCTCAGAGCAAAAGGCACGCAGTGAATGGCAGTTAAGCCAAACCAAATTGAGCCATGCAGAGCAAGAGCACGTTAGTGCATCAGAAGGTGCGCAAGAACTACTTAGTGAAATAGAAGAGCTGCTGATACCAGAGCAAGAACTTAGCGATAAAATTACGCAGCTTTTAGCACAGCATCAAAAAGGTGAGCAGGCATTAGTATTGCTACAAAAAGAATTAGCTCAGGCGAAAGAGAGCTTAAACACTAAGCAAATAAGCCTTAAAAATTCACAAGGTGAGCTGGTGGGCTTGCAAGAGCAGCACCAAAAGCTAACAATTGAAGAACAAAGCTTAGTAATAAAAGCGCAAGTTGCGCTTGAGCCATTAGAAGAGTTGAGACAAAGCTTAAAAGCAATACTTGATGAATTACCAGATTCATTAAATTTAAGTGCAGCACAAAATCAGTTAACAGGATTTACTAATCAGTTAGATAAATTAGGTGCAGTAAACTTGGCGGCAATAGAAGAGTTTGATTTAGCCAAAGCACGTAGTGATTATCTTGATAATCAATTAGATGATTTAACAAAAGCGTTAAGCACCCTTGAAGGTGCAATTCGTAAAATTGATAGTGAGACCAAAACACGCTTTAAAGCGACGTTCGATCAAGTTAACGAAGACTTTGCTGAGCTATTTCCTAAAGTTTTTGGTGGTGGGAGCGCGTATTTAGAATTAACCAGTGACGATTTACTCGAAAGTGGTGTTAGTATAATGGCACGACCACCGGGTAAGAAAAATTCAACAATTCATTTGTTAAGTGGTGGAGAAAAAGCGCTGACCGCATTATCATTAGTGTTTTCTATATTCAGGCTCAATCCAGCTCCTTTCTGTATGCTGGACGAAGTAGATGCACCACTAGATGATGCCAACGTTGTGCGTTTTTGCCGTTTGGTTGAAGAAATGTCACAATCAGTGCAGTTTATTTATATTAGTCATAATAAAATTGCGATGGAAATGGCAGGTAGATTAACAGGTGTTACTATGGCAGAACCTGGCGTATCGCGTATGGTTGCTGTAGATATAGAGCAAGCTGTGCAACTTGCACACGCATAAATTTTTATAACAAGTGTATTAGTTTTTCATTAATATACAGGTTTTAGGCATATCAAATAATAAAAGGTGAGGGGATGGCCGAACAATTAAGATGGGTTTTAATCGTTATCAGTGTAATTGTCATTGGTGGTTTATTAATACATGGATTGTGGTCAGTTAGAAAAAAAGACCGCCCAGAAGTATCGGATAATGAACGGGTTGAGCCATTACAACAAAGCGCACCAGCTTCATCTAAACCGTTTCGTACTGAGGCTGAGCCAAAAGAGCCAATGCAAGACGAACGTGATGAGCCACAATTTGGCGAGCTTAACTTTGATGCAAATGAGCCGCAAATTGATACAAGCGTGCCAGAAACACCAATTGAAGACGACCTAGAGATAGTTGATGATCTTGAAACAAAAGATCAAAGTGCTGAAGAAGCGCCTACTCAAATGTCTGACTTTGTTATTGTGCATATTCAAATGCCAGAAGAGCTTAGTATGCAGGGCAGTAAATTATTACCAGCAGTTAATACTTTAGGTTTTAAATATTCTGAGGAAGGTTTTTTTAATCGCCACTTAGATCCGGCTGGCCAAGGCCCTGTTTTATTTAGATTAGTAAATATGTATAACCCAGGTACGTTTGATATTGATAATATGGAACAGTTTAGTACCGCTGGGGTAAGCTTATTTATGACGTTACCGTGCGACGGCGATGGTCTAGCGGCATTTAATATGTTGCACAGCGCAGCTAAAAAGTTAGCGGATGAATTTGGTGCACAAATTTTAGATGCTGAGCGAAATGAAATGACAGTAGAGCGCATCAGGCAATATGTTGAACAGGTTCGTTCTTTTTCAGCGTAAATAACGCATACATTATATTTTTATAAGCCACTGGACGGTGAATCGTCAAAGTGGCTTTTTTTATGTTTATTGAGGTTTAAATGTCTAGCAGCATTAGTGAGCAAATTAATCATCTTCGTACTACATTAGAGCAACACAACTATAACTATTATGTGCTCGACACCCCCAGTATTCCTGATTCTGAATACGATAGGTTATTACGCGAATTAAGCGCACTAGAGATGCAGCACCCTGAATTTTTAACCGCCGACTCTCCGACACAAAAAGTAGGCGGTGCCGCACTGAGTAAATTTGAGCAAGTAGCGCACCAAGTACCCATGCTCTCACTTGATAACGCCTTTAGTGAAGAAGAGTTCACTGCGTTTAATCGTCGTATAAAAGAGCGCTTAATGAGTACTGATGAGCTTACTTTTTGTTGTGAGCCAAAACTTGATGGATTAGCCGTATCAATTATTTATCGTGATGGTGTGCTTGTACAAGCGGCTACGCGAGGTGATGGTTTTACCGGTGAAAACATTACTCAAAATGTTAAAACCATTCGTAATGTACCGCTTAAGTTACGTGGTGATTACCCAAAAGAGCTTGAAGTGCGCGGCGAAGTATTTATGGACAGCGCTGGCTTTGATAAATTAAATACTGAAGCGCAAAAACGCGGTGAAAAAGTATTTGTTAACCCGCGTAATGCAGCCGCGGGGAGTTTGCGTCAACTCGACTCTAAAATTACAGCTAAACGCCCACTCATGTTTTATGCCTATAGTACCGGGCTTGTAGCTGATGGCAGTATTCCTGAGGATCACTATCAGCAGTTAGAAAAGTTAACTGACTGGGGGTTGCCACTGTGCCCAGAGACAAAATTAGTTGAAGGTCCTAAAGCCGCGCTTGAGTACTACAGCGATATTTTAACGCGCCGTGGCGAGCTTAAATATGAAATTGATGGCGTAGTAATAAAAATAAACCAAAAGGCCTTACAAGAGCGTTTAGGCTTTGTGGCACGAGCTCCCCGCTGGGCTATTGCGTATAAATTTCCGGCGCAAGAGGAAATAACCCAACTACTTGATATTGATTTTCAAGTCGGTCGTACTGGCGCCATTACACCGGTTGCACGTTTGAAGCCTGTTTTTGTGGGTGGCGTTACCGTATCAAATGCAACGCTTCATAACAGTGATGAAGTTGCACGTTTAGGCGTAAAAGTAGGTGATACAGTTATTATTCGCCGTGCTGGAGATGTAATCCCACAAATAACGCAAGTTGTACTTGAGCGCCGCCCTGATGATGCCAGAGATATCGAATTTCCAGTAACTTGTCCTATTTGTGACTCTCATGTTGAAAAGGTTGAAGGCGAAGCTGTCGCTCGTTGTACGGGGGGGCTTGTATGTCCTGCACAACGCAAACAAGCAATTAAACACTTTGCGTCACGCAAAGCGCTGGATATAGACGGCCTTGGCGATAAAATTGTTGATCAGTTGGTAGACAGAGAGCTTATAAAAACGCCCGCTGATTTGTTTATTTTAAAACAAGGACATTTTGAATCACTTGAACGCATGGGACCTAAGTCAGCCAAAAATTTAGTAACAGCCCTTGAAGAGGCGAAAGGCACTACGCTTGCTAAGTTTTTATATTCATTAGGTATTCGCGAAGCAGGTGAGGCAACAGCACAAAATTTAGCTAATCACTTCCTTACCCTTGAAAATATAATAAATGCCAGCATTGATAGTTTAACGCAGGTAAGTGATGTAGGCGAAATAGTTGCAACACATGTTCGAGGCTTTTTTGATGAAGAGCATAATTTAGAAGTTGTTAATGCGCTTATAGAGCAAGGCGTAAACTGGCCAGCGTTGAGTGCACCTTCTGAAGAAGAACAACCGCTTGCTGGGCTTACTTATGTACTTACTGGTACGCTAAATACGCTTAATCGTAATGACGCAAAAGCACGCTTACAGCAACTAGGTGCTAAAGTATCTGGTAGCGTATCAGCGAAAACTGATGCGTTAGTCGCGGGTGAAAAAGCGGGTTCAAAACTGACTAAAGCCCAAGATTTAGATATCGACATACTCACGGAAGATGAATTAATTGAGCTGCTTCAAAAGCATAATGGTTAGGACGCAACAATGAGCCGATACGGTCCAGAATACTGGGATAAGTACGGAAGTTACCGAACTCCTATTGCATTTAATTTAAGTTTGCTTGTGCTATTACGTGGCTATTTTATTTGGGTGATTGCGGCTTTAAGTCGCAGGCCTGAACTTGATTTAATGTCGTTATTTTTTAAAAATAAAAATGATTTTTTTATTGCAATAGCAATTGGAAGTATCGCAATAATACCAACTATTTTATTTTGTTTACGCAGACCACGAGATTCACACAGTGCGAGCGATAAGTTAGCAAAAATATGGCGGCATATGCGCTGGCCCCTTATTGTATGTGCTGTTGTTGATTTAACATGGTTAAGTATTCAAGCCGCGCATAGCCATTATCGATTTTCATCATTTTTAGCAGTACAAATGATGATTGTTTTATGGGTATTGTGGTATTTGGTGAAAAGCCGTTATTTAACCGTTTTTTTTAATGATTGGCCTGAGCCGACAGAAAAAGCATCAGAAGAAAAAAAGCGACTTAAAAGGGATTAGTTGTGGACGCTGTAAATAAAAAAATAGCGATAGCTATATCGTTAATAGGGTTAGTGCTTATTATTTTAATGATTAGCACTGGGCTTTTAGAGTCTATGTGGTTTAAAGCGCTATTTGGGTTGTGGGTATTTGTTTTTTGCTCAAGCGTTTATAGGCTAACGCCCTTATTTAAATCAAGAAATAGGCTAGAGGATTTTATTCAGCGAGATGCCCAACATTTACTACTTTTTAGTTTGATGGGATTTTTTGATAAAAAGCATGGTCCAGATTGGTTAGTTATTGAGAGTATTGAACGCATAACGACAAAGGATGATGAGCTAATAATTTACAGTAATAACGAGCGCCAAATGAGTGTTAGTTTACCTGTAAAAAAAGCAGAGCTAGATAGTTTTATTAAACGAATACTTACCGACTCAGAAAAACAAAATATTACCTTTAGCTGAGGAGATTACCTTTAAAATTGAACGAGTTTTAGTTTTAAACGGTCAACACTCTTTAGCTGATCTTTAATGTATTAAATAACGTAATAATTGACCGTACTTCTTATAAATTTATTAAGTACGGTTAATCAACTATTCAATGAGGCTATTATGTTGAAGTGGAATGATGTTATTAACTTTGCCACTAACGGCAATCCTACCCCAAGTAAAAAAGTAGTCAAAACTGACGAGCAGTGGCGGATGCAACTATCAGAAGATGAATATTACGTAACACGTAAGAAAGGAACAGAGCGCCCAGATAGCTCGGGTAGTTGTACATTACTTGAACCTGGCAAGTATGTGTGTATTTGCTGTGATAACCTATTGTTTGATGCCGATGAAAAGTTTGATAGTGGCACTGGTTGGCCGTCATTTACGCAACCTGCGACAATTGAAGCGATTGGTTATGTAAATGATACAAGTCACGGTATGGAGCGCATAGAGGTGGTTTGTAATGTGTGCGATTCGCACTTAGGCCATATTTTTCCAGATGGACCATTACCAACAGGTTTACGTTATTGCGTTAATGCTGCAGCAATGAAAAAGCTCTAATATTTTATTTACTAGCGCTTTGAATATCTAAATTCATTTCTTTTGCTATATGTAAAATCTTATCTAAACGCTGCGTCTGATCTGCTTGTAATTTAGTTTTATCAAGAAGGGCGTAGCATCTCCTAGCAAGATCCATATTAAATGAGCTGCCAGATTGCTTAGTTGAATCAAATAGGCACTGTAATAAATTAAGTGCGATACTTTGATTACGAGGCATGACTCTAAACGCTTGCGTAAAAGCTTCCAGCGCAGTATTTAACTGCCCTTTATTAAATTGATTAACGGCATGGTTATTAAGCTCTTTTGGACCCATTTTAATATCGCGTCGCTCACTTTGTTGCTGCTGAATATAACGCAAGTAAGTTGTGTCGCTAACTGCAGGGTGTCTTTCACAGTGGCTAATTATTTGTGTGAATAAGGTTTGCGCCTTCTGATGAAACCCCAGTTCATGAAATGCTTTTGCTTTATCAAGTGCTCCATCAACCGATCGGATATGAGTATCGTCGTCATCAAGCTGCTCAATTAGCTTTTTCGCTTTTTGATGCTCGTCTTTTAAGTAATGAAGTCGTGCATTTAGTACATCAATCTGAGCTTGATTTGCATTATTAGGAAACTGTTTTTTTAAATCATTAATGTACTGATTTGTTTGTCTAGAAATTCGTTGAATTTGATCAGTTTGATCAGTCGTTAACGCAAAGTCGATACCGGCACGTGCTGCATTCAAATATACATCGGGGTGGTCGTGTATTGAGTGCTTTGCAAAGGAGGCTATATCTTTTTGAGTTAAATAGCTTTTTTCGTAGTCGTGATTAATTAGCGACACATTACTTAACGATTTTTGGCGTGTGATGTTTCGCGGTGCAATGTCTGCTGCTTGACTTAAAAAGCTTTGTGCTAGCTCAAACTGATTTAGCTTTATTTCTAATCTGCCCAACAAATCAAGGGCTACTAAACGAGTTTCTTGGCGCTCTAACATTGTCTTGAGCATTCGCTGCGCCAAAATATGTTCGTTATTCGCTATAAGTGCCTCTACTAAACCTACTTTTGCCCAAGCAAATTTTTGAATATCGAGAACAGACTTAAAAAAGTCTTTTGCATCTTGAGCACGCTTTAAGCGAAGTAGGGCATCGCCTTTTAAGCGAAGTAGGATAGGACTGTAATTATTATTTTTTTTATCCAGAGCGGTATCAATAAATTTAATAGCTTTTGAATCGTTACCATCATCAATTAATGAATACACTGTTTGTAAGTCGTGTTTACGCTTTAAGATTCGTTCAATGCGTGTTTTAAGCTCTTGTACTGTAAAAGGCTTAACTAAAAAGTCATCTGGCTGCAGCTCAAGAACACTATGAACGAGTGAGCCACTTGTTTCTGCTGAGATAAAAATAAAGCCAGTCGAACTTTTTATGAGCTGCTTTACACGTAGCTCTTCATAAAGCTGGTAGCCATCTTGGTGTTTGTTTAAGTTGAATGAGCAAACTATTAGATCAAATTCTTCACTTAAACACTGCTCTTTTGCAGAGTTTGCATGATCAGCAAAGCGCAACTGCCGAAAGCCAAGCCTTTCTAACGATTGTTTCATATAGCTTTGAGCAAGTGGCTGCTCCTCTACTATAAGTATTTTGGCTTTTGAATAGATCTTAGTTGGCATTGGCTTAAGCGTAATTGTATTTAACACAGACTATAATCAACAGTTTAACTCCTTACAAGGGAATTTAAATGATAGCTGTATTTATTAGGTACTTAACTTTGCCTAATACGTTTATCTAACTACGAAAGTACTGAGCCGAATAACATAATTAAAAACCAAATAAGTAAAATGGAAACGCTATATTTGATGAGTGCTTTGATATGGAAATTTAGATTTTAATAAAAATATGAAATGTATTTAAGGTAAAAATTGGAGTTAAACGTATTTAATATGGGAAAAGTTATTACTAGAGAAGTTGTCTGATGGTATTTATATGTGGTGGGTGATTACTTGGCTTGATACCAGTGACCCTGGCCATTATTTGTAAAGGGTGGTGATGCTCTTTTTCTTACGGCTAAGTTAATTACACACGATTTATATATTGAGTTTTTATAAAGTTCTTAAATGTATTTAATATGAAAAGAAAGAGTTATTACTAGAGAAGTTATCTGATGGTATTTATATGTGGTGGGTGATACTGGACTTGAACCAGTGACCCTCGCCTTGTAAGGGCGATGCTCTCCCAACTGAGCTAATCACCCACATATAATAGGTATGCCTGTTATTTAATTCTTTATTATCAATTAACCGCTTGATGTAATTTGGTGGGTGATACTGGACTTGAACCAGTGACCCTCGCCTTGTAAGGGCGATGCTCTCCCAACTGAGCTAATCACCCAAATTACATTTTAATATGCACCATTCTAGGAATGGTGGGTCGTACTGGACTTGAACCAGTGACCCTCGCCTTGTAAGGGCGATGCTCTCCCAACTGAGCTAACGACCCATATTAAATTTTAAAACGCGACTATTGATATAATAATAGGTTTATATGTGGTGGGTGATACTGGACTTGAACCAGTGACCCTCGCCTTGTAAGGGCGATGCTCTCCCAACTGAGCTAATCACCCACATATAAATTAAAACGCTACTATTAAAATAAATAGTACTGGACTTTAACCAGTGAACCTCGCCGTTACTTGTAAATAGCGGTTATGCTCTCTTTTTCTAACTGAGCTAACGACCCATTTAGATTTTTTTGTAATATGCACCATTCTAGGAATGGTGGGTCGTACTGGACTTGAACCAGTGACCCTCGCCTTGTAAGGGCGATGCTCTCCCAACTGAGCTAACGACCCATATTACAATTTTAAAACACGACTATTAATATAGTAATAGGTTTTATATGTGGTGGGTGATACTGGACTTGAACCAGTGACCCTCGCCTTGTAAGGGCGATGCTCTCCCAACTGAGCTAATCACCCACATATAATTTAAAACGCTACTATTAAATAAATAGTACTGGACTTTAACCAGTGAACTTTGCCGTTACTTGTAAGTAGCGGTAATGCTCTCTATTTTCTAACTGAGCTTATGACCCATATAGAATTTAGATGTGAACACTTTAACTAAAAAGTGGTGGGTGATACTGGACTTGAACCAGTGACCCTCGCCTTGTAAGGGCGATGCTCTCCCAACTGAGCTAATCACCCACATCTAAACAACATTGCATTGCTGCGTTGTTGTGGGGCGCTATTATAGATAGAGTTGGAAATGTGTCAACACTTGAATGATAAAAATGTGCTGAATGAAGGTTTTATAAACAATAGGATATGGTTGAAGTCTATTTTATCATCAAATTTGATATTGCAGTTCAATTAAGCACCTAAAAGTGAGTAGGGAATTGTATTTTATTAACCTTAAAATTAGTTTTACGATACTCATTGTTTTTTTACTGGAGTCGTTTTTATGATTATGAGCAAGATGGATTAATATTAGGGCGAGTTATTTAGCGAATAGAGCGGTCATTTAAAAATGAATTTAATCTAAACTTCCCAAAACAAATACTATTTTCAGCATTCTAAACTCTATTTTTGTACTTACTTTATTTTTATAAGCCAACCTAGCCATCTCGTAAATACGTATTCCTCGCTACTAGCCTTCAGGTTATGACTAAATAGATCACATATAACTAGGGCGTGTTGACCTTTGTGGATTCAAATTTGTTCAATCTAGGGGCGATTAAATCGCGGCGCGAGGTTTGTAACCTAGTGGGCCAAGTAAAAGCCGAGCAAAGCTTCCGCTTCACCTACCAAAGGTCAACGCGCCTTGAAGTTTTATACATAGAATTACGAAGCTACAATGCTCTTTTAAAAATGCTCTTCAAACAATAATCGAATTTTTTAGTACGAGTTACGCTGGTTATTAAGCAAGTAAAGGCTGCGGGTACTCTCAAACCCACATTTAAGTTTTGATTATTATAAGCAATTGTAACTTTTAAAAGATTAAAGCGATTGGCGGGACCTTAATTGGTAGTTTTTTAGATAAGTTTAATTTGCATATAAATGTATACCTTTACTTTGATGCAATTTTGTTGCATTAAATAGGGGAGTAGGGTGTTGTTAAGTATTCGCTGCAATATAGTGATGTTATTATAAGCAGTAGGGCTAGAATCTTATTCAAATTGTGTTTTTTAGCACGCTTGATAGCCAGTTTGTTGAAAATTAAACCATTTAAATAAAGCTAGGTAAAAAACTGTTGACTTTATTTTGGGTGGTGCATAGAATGCGCCCCGCACTAAGCGATACACGATGTGTTTGTCACGACGGGTATTGATTAAGTTGGGGCCATAGCTCAGCTGGGAGAGCGCTTCGCTGGCAGTGAAGAGGTCTGCGGTTCGAACCCGCATGGCTCCACCAAAAATTAGTGTTTTGTCCTAGGGTAGCAGTTTTCTGTGTCCCCATCGTCTAGAGGCCTAGGACACCGCCCTTTCACGGCGGTAACAGGGGTTCGAATCCCCTTGGGGACGCCACTTAACTTTTATTAGTTAAAGGCGGTTTTACCGAGAAAATAGCGTCACAATTAAAGCTCGAGTCTTTACTTGTATTAAACGCAATTACCTTAAAGCTCATGATGTGAGTTAAACTTATCAACTGTCCTAGTGACACATTTATGTGTCCCCATCGTCTAGAGGCCTAGGACACCGCCCTTTCACGGCGGTAACAGGGGTTCGAATCCCCTTGGGGACGCCACTTACTTATTTTTAATAGGGAAGTGTAGTGTTATTAAGAAAGCTCGCCTGAAACGAGTCTAAAAATTCAGTTGTCCTAGTGACACATTTATGTGTCCCCATCGTCTAGAGGCCTAGGACACCGCCCTTTCACGG